>JAJZNF010000076.1 GCA_021847985.1 Actinomycetes bacterium
CGGATCACCGCGGTCTGCCCCTACTACGGCTATTCGCGCCAGGACCGCAAGGCGTCGGGGCGGGAGCCGATCACCGCCAAGCTGGTTGCGGACATGCTCGCTGCCGCCGGTGCCGACCGCATCATCTCGGTCGATCTTCACTCGGGGCAGATACAGGGCTTCTTCGACGGCCCGGTCGACCACCTGACCGCCATGCCGGTGCTGATCGACTACCTGCGCGCCAACGCCGACACCGACACCGTGATCGTCGCCCCCGACGCCGGCAGGGTCAAGGTGGCCTCGCGCTTCTCGCTCTACCTTGACATGGAGCTCGCCTTCGTGCACAAGCGCCGCCCTCGCGGCAAGGCGAACGTGGTGGAGGCGCTCGACGTGGTCGGGGACGTGGAGGGGAAGCGCTGCGTCATCATCGACGACATGATCGACACCGCCGGCACCATCACCGCCGCGGCCGAGCTGCTGATGAAGCAGGGCGCCGCAGACGTGTGGGCGATGGCCACCCACGGCATCCTCTCCGACCCCGCCAGCAAGCGGCTGATGGACTCGCCCATCTCCAGGGTGGTCATCACCAACACTCTCCCACTCGTGCCTGAGCGGCGCATTCCCAAGCTGGAGGTGCTCTCCATCGCCAAGGTGATCGCCCAGGCAATCGGCGCCGTCTTCGAGGACACCTCGGTCTCCGACATCTTCGGCGGGGAGAACCTCTCCTAAGCGGCGCCGAGCCGGCGCAGGCGGCGCCGTGGGTTTCCACTAGGATTCTTTGGGCCGTATTGGAGCCCGGTCCGGGCTTCTCCGTGTTTTTTTGCGAGGTTCCCAAGGTGTCCGAAGTAGTCATGCAGGCCGTAAGCGGCCGTGAGCTGGGTAGCCGGGCTTCGCGCCGCCTGCGTGCCGAGGGCTTCGTCCCGGTCACCCTCTATGGCGGCGGCAAGCCGGAGGCGGCCGTGGTTGGAGCGCGCGAGCTGGGCAACCTGGTGGCCCATCGGCCGGTGGTCGGTTCCATCCTTGAGATCGAGCTGGACGGAAAGCCCCACACGACGCTCGTCAAGGAGATCCAGCGCCATCCGGTCAAGCGCTCCCTGCTTCACGTCGATCTCCAGCTGCTTACCGCCAAGCAGTCCATCACGGTGTCGGTGCAGCTGGTGGCGGGCGAGGGCCTGGAGCTGGTGCGCGACACCATCGAGGTAACCGGGTCGGTCTCGGCCGTTCCCGTCACCATCGACGTCGATCCCGCCAAGGCGGTGGACGGAGCCGTCACCGCATCCTCGCTCAAGCTTCCCAAGGGTATCGAGCTCGCGTCGGATCCGGAGGCCGTGGTGGCCACCGAGATCGCCGGGCAAGAGGGAGAGTGAGCGGGCGGAGGTGAAGTCCGTCAAGATCGTTCTCGGCCTCGGCAACCCCGGGGCGGACTATGCGACCTCCCGCCACAATTTCGGCGCTCAAGCTCTGAAGGTTGCCTGCAAGAGGCGTGGTCTCAGGCTGCTGCCGTCGCTTTCGGGCCGCTCGTTGCTCGCCGAGGAGCGTCAGGGCCTGGACGTGGTCGCCTTCGCGTTTCCCCAGACCTACATGAACGACTCCGGAGCCGCGCTGCGCGGACTGCTTCGGCGTTACCACATCTCGTCCCCCGCCGACCTGATCGTCATGCACGACGAACTGGACCTGGCCCCCGGCGTGGTGCGCATCAAGGCGGGCGGCGGGGTGGCCGGCCACAACGGGCTCAAGTCCATCGTGGTGCACTTCGGCTCCTCCTCCTTCACCCGCGTGCGCATCGGCATCGGCCGCCCCACCGGGAGTCAGACCGTCACTGACTACGTGCTCGCCCGTCTCTCGCAGAGGCAGCTGGAGGGCTTCGAGCCCGAGTTCGAGTCGGCTGCGGATGCGCTCGACCTCATCCTCGCCAAAGGCGTTGAGGCGGCGATGAACGAGTTCAACGGACTCTAGGCCGGCCGTGAGCGTCATCGGCTACCTCGTCGGCCGCATGGCCGACGCGCACGCCTTCTCCGCCGCGGAGCGGCCCGGGTCCTCCTTCGTCGCGGGAGAGGCCGCCTTCGCCCCCACTTTGGCCGCGCTCGCGTCCGAGCTGGGGCCCGAGAGCCGTCTGGCGGTGGTGGTTCCCACGGAAAGCGATGCCTCGCTGCTGGCCGCGGCGCTCGCCGCCTTTTCTCCGGTGGCCCCCGCAGCTCTGGTCCCGGCATGGGACACCTTCGCGCTGGAGCGCGTTTCGCCGCGCGCGGAGTCCATGGGTGCCCGCCTTGGAGCGCTGCGCTCACTTCGCCTGCGCGAGGAGGGCGGCCCCCGTATCCTGGTCTTCTCGGCCCGCTCGGCGGCCCAGCGCATCTCGCTCGCCATGCTCGACTACGAGCCCATTGTGCTCGCCCCCGGGCTGCGTATCGATCTCGAGGAGGCGGCGGAGCGCCTGGCCCGGATGGGCTATCGCCGCGAGTACCAGGTCGAATCGATTGGGGAGTTCTCCATTCGCGGCTCCATCCTGGACGTCTTCCCTGCGGACGCCTCCGGACCCGTGCGCGCAGACCTCTTCGGGGACGAGATCGACCGCCTGGTCGAGTTCACCTTGTCCGACCAGCGCTCGGGAGCGGCGGTGGCGGGAATCGAGGTGCACCCGGCCCGCGAGTTCCGGCCCCTGGCCCAGCACCGGGCGGCGGCCGCCGAGTTGACGGAGCGATATCCGGCCCTGGCCCCGGTGTTCGAGCGCATCGCCGAAGGTGAGCTCTTCGACGGGATGGAGTCGTTCGCCGCCTTCTTCCCGGACTTTGCCACCGGGCCACTCTCCTTGCTCGCCCCCGGCGACCGGCTTGTCGTGAGCGAGGCGGGCAGGGTGTCCGAGCGGATCTCCGCGCTGGTGGAGGAGGAGCAGGACCTCCTGAAGGCCATCGCACCCACCTGGCAGCTGGTTGAGGAGGAGCTGGGCGAACTCAGCCTCTACAGCGATGCCGCCGCGCTGCTCGAGGGTTCCTCGGTCCCGGTCTCCTTCCGCTCGGCCGTGCCCTCCGCCGGGGGCGGCGAGGCGGTGGACGTGGATCGCGCCGAGCTGGCTGATCGCCGGGACGAGTCCATCGTCGCCGCCCTGAGAAGGGATTCCGCGGCCGGGAGGCTGACGGTGGTGAGCGCCGACACCGTCTCGATGGCCAACCGCGTGATCGCCTCGCTCCGCGAGGCAGGTCTGGCCGCCAAGGCGGTGCACAACCAGGACGAGTTGGCGGCGCTGACCAGGACCCCGGCACGCTCGCGCCCGGTGGCATGTGTCTTGACCCCGCTGGAGGCGGGCTTCCGCTCGGAGCGGGCCTCCCTCAGTGTCTACGCGCCCTTCGACCTCACCGGGCGCAGGCCCAAGCGGACCACCGCCCGCCAGTCCGCCCGGGCCGCCTCCGCCCTCTTCGAGAGCCTCGAGCCGGGCGCCTATGTCGTGCACGACTTCCACGGCGTGGGCATGTACCTGGGGATGGTCCGCCGGGAGGTGGACGGGGTGGAGCGCGACTACCTGGAGATCGAGTACCGCGACAAGGCCCGTCTCTTCCTTCCCACCGACCAGATGTCGGTAATCACCCCCTACACGGGCGGCGAGAAGCCTGCGCTCTCGCGCATGGGCGGTCAAGAGTGGCACCGGACCAAGGCCAAGGTGCGCAAGACCGTGGAGCGCATCGCCCAGGAGCTGGTGCTTCTCTACCAGAGGCGGATGAACGCCGAGGGCTTCGCCTTTGCGCCCGACAACCCGTGGCAGGCCGAGATGGAGGATCTCTTTCCCTACACCCTGACCCGTGACCAGGCGGCCGCGGTCGAGGCGGTCAAGGCCGATATGGAGGCCGCGCGCCCCATGGACCGCCTGCTCTGCGGCGACGTCGGCTTTGGCAAGACCGAGGTGGCGCTGCGCGCAGCGTTCAAGGCGGTGCAGTCCGGCAAACAGGTGGCTGTTCTGGTTCCCACCACCTTGCTCGCGCACCAGCACCATCAGACCTTCTCGGAGCGCTTCGATCCCTTCGGGGTGCGGGTGGAGGTGGTCTCTCGCTTCTCTGGGTCCGGGGAGATACGGGAGGTGCTGGCCGGGTTGGCCGCGGGGACGGTGGACGTCGTGATAGGCACCCACCGCCTCCTCTCCAAGGACGTGCGATTCTCACAGCTCGGACTTCTCATCGTGGACGAGGAGCAGCGCTTCGGGGTCAACCACAAGGAGGCGATCAAGAAGATGTCCGTCGGGGTGGACGTGCTCACCATGAGCGCCACCCCGATCCCTCGTACGCTGGAGATGTCCCTCACCGGCCTGCGCGACCTCTCCCTACTCACCACGCCCCCGGGATCTCGTCAGCCCATCCTCACCTACGTCGGCAACTACGACGAGGCGACGGTGGAGGAGGCCATCCGCCGCGAGCTGCTGAGGGAGGGCCAGGTCTTCTTCGTCCACAACCGGATCCTGGACATCGACACGGTCGCGTCACGGCTGCGCCAGCTGGTGCCCGAGGCCCGCATCGCCGTCGCCCACGGGCAGATGGAGGGAGCCGAGCTGGAGCGGGTGGTGGACGCCTTCTGGCAGGGTGAGACCGACGTCCTGGTCTGCACCACCATCATCGAGTCGGGTATCGACATGCCCGCGGTCAACACCCTGGTGGTGGACCGCGCCGAGTGGATGGGACTGTCCCAGCTCCACCAGTTGCGCGGCCGCGTCGGCCGGGGCGGGATTAAGGCCTACGCCTATCTGCTGCACGCTCCGGACACCAAGCTGACCGACGAGGCCTACGAACGGCTGAAGACCATCGGCGAGGCGGTCGAGCTGGGGGCGGGCTTCCGGATCGCCATGCGCGACCTGGAGATTCGCGGAGCCGGCAATCTGCTCGGACGCAACCAGTCCGGGCATATCGCCGCGGTCGGGTACGACACCTACGTGAAGATGGTCAAGGACGCCATCGCCTACCTGAACGGCGAGGAAGCCGTGGTTCGGCCCGAGGTGCGGGTGGACCTGCCGGTGACGGCGGCCATCCCCTCCTCCTACGTGGCCAAGGACGACCTGCGCCTGCAGGCCTACAAGGAGCTCGCCGACTGCTTCGACGATCAGGCCGTGGACGAGCTGTCCGAGGGTTGGGAGGACCGCTTCGGCCGCATCCCGGCCGAGACGCTGGCTCTGATAGACGTCACGCGCATCCGCAACCGGGCGGCCCAGGCGGGTGCGGCAGAGGCCCGCGCCGAGCGCATCGGCAGCGCGCTGGGCAGGCGGCTGCGCCTGCGGGTGGTGGGCGCCACCGTGCCCCAGAGCGCCCTGGTCAACTTCCAGCGCCGCTTTGCCAAGGCGGGGTACCACGAGCACTCCCGGACCCTCACCCTGGAGGAGGCCGGCCAGGAGTCTCCCACGCGATTGGCGCTGGAGGTGCTGGACCTGGTGCTGGCCCGCCAGAACCCCAATGCAGCCCAGCACAGCTAGATTCTTTGTTGTTGTGCGCAGCGCATGAGGACGGGAGGAAGATGGCGCATCCTGGAGCCGGGCTCACGCCGTTCGCGAAGAGCCTGTCGGCCTTCCTCGTGGAGGCGGGTTGGGAGGAGGACACCAAGGAGGACTTGACCACCTTCCTTGGGGGTACCACCACCGACGGCCTCGAGCTGGGCTACATGTGCAATCTCGCCCCCGACTCCGACCAGGTGGCCGTCTCCGTCGTATTCGAGCATCCCGTGGAGCCTGAGCTGCACATGAAGCTGCTCATGCTCATGAACGAGATGAACAAAGGCGCCCTGCCTGGCGCCGTCTCCTACCACTTTGACGACGAGCTGGTGGAGGTGTGCTCCAGCCTGCTTGTGGGCGGCCTCGACGAGCTGGAGCCCGAATGGGTGGAGGAGATCGCGGTCGACTCCTTCCTCCAGGTGCACGAGCTGCTTATCGGAGTCGCCCTGGCCTCGCATATGGCCATCTCCGAGCTGGCGGGAGGCGTCGGCGTGGAGGAAGCATTCTCCAAGTTCACCGGCGCGGTGGACACCTTTATCGCCGCGCTTGAAATCGATCTGGAGAACGACTGATCTTCGCCCTCTTCCGGGGCGGAGACTGATCCGGAAGGAAGAAGATGCCCATGCGGTTACGCCGCAAGTACGGAGTTGCCCTGCCCGCCACCCTGGCGGCCGGCCTGATCGCCTCGGGCTGCACCGCCACCCCGTACGCCGCCAAAGTCGGCTCCCAGGTGATCAGTGTTTCACAACTGAACCAAGAGGCCTCCGACCTGGCCTCGAACGCCTCCTTCGTCTCCACCATCTCCTCCTCGGTGCAGGTGAAGGGGAGCGGGAACAAGACCTACTCCACCAGCTTCATGGACCGCGTGCTCGGCCGGCGAATCGCGCTGGTCTTGATCGACCAGGCGGTGCACAAGCTCGGCATCGGCCTCTCCACCTCCTCGCCGATCGCGGTGCTGACCGCGGAGCAGTCCTATGGCGGTCCCCAGTCCTTTGCGGCCTTCCCCAAGCGCTACCAGAGGCAGCTGATCGCCGACACCGCCAACATCACCGCGCTCGAGGCATATCTGACCAGGACGAACATATCCATCCCGGCGCTGCAGAGCTATTACAACAGCCACCAGGCCGAGTTCACCCAGATCTGCTCGTACCACATCCTCTCCTCGACCCAGGCCGCCTCGCAGAAGATCTACGCCCAGCTGCAGGCGGGCGCCAACTTCGCTCAGCTCGCCAAGTCCCAGTCGGCGGACTCGGCCTCGGCCCAGGCCGGCGGCTACCTGGGATGCGGGACCTACGCGCAGTACCAAAGCGCCTTCGGGAACACCTTTGCCACGACGGTCGCCACCGCCCCCTTGAACAAGCCCCAGCCGCCGGTGGCGGAGAAGAGCGGCTACGGGGTGGCGCTGGTCTCCTCACGCACGCTGATCCCCTTCCAGCAGTCGATCCCGACGGTGGTGGCGACGCTCTTCGGCTCGAACGGCACCACCGCCGTGGGCTCCTTCGTCTCCGGGCTGGCCAAGGCGGCCAACATAACGGTCAACCCCGCCTACGGCAGCTATCAGGTCTCCGGCACCACCGCACAGGTGGTCCCGCCCAAGGCCCCCTCCGCGTAGGAGTCACATATGAGCGCATCGGCCTCCTCGGATGCCCGCCTGGTGGCGGTAGGCCTCGGCCCCGGAGGTGAGGGAGCGCTGACCCTTGCCGCCCTGGGCGCGCTGGACGCGGCCCGGCTGGTGGCGCTGAGGACTGCCGTGCATCCCGGAGTGGCCGGGCTGCTGGACCGGCCCGAGTTGAAGGGAAAGCCCGTCTACTCGTGCGACCCTCTCTACGAGAGCTTGTCGGGCTTCGAAGCGGTCTACGACTCCATAGCCGAGCGCCTGGCATCGCTTGCGGGGCGAGGCGAGCTTGCCCCCTCCGAGGCACTCGAGGGCCTTTCTCTGCTCGCCGGAGCTCCTGCGGCGGAGCCATGGCCGGCCAGGGTCGCCTATGCCACTCCCGGCTCGCCGCTGGTGGCCGAGCGTAGCGTCGAGCTGCTGAGCCTGCGCATGGGAGGGGAGCTGGAGATAGTGCCAGGCCTCTCCTTTTTTGATCTGGCCGCCGCCCGTGCCGGGATCGACCCCTTCGCCTCCTCGCTCACCTTGGTGGATGCCGAGGAGCTCCTGGCGCACCCGGGACGATACTCGGGGGATCTGCTGATCGCCCAGGTGTGGAGCGCCGAGCTGGCTGTCGAGCTGCTGGGCCTGCTATCGCCCGGGGAGGGCTCCGGCCGGGTGCTTCTCCTGGCGCACCTCGGGCTCGCCGAGGAACGCGTCACCGAGCTGAGCGAGCGCAGCGTCGCTGCGGAGCGCTTCGACCATCTCACCAGCCTCTACGTGCAGGGATTCTCGGCCTCGGCGGCGCACTCCTTCGCGGAGCTGGCCGAAGTGGTTGCCAAGCTGCGCCTGGAGTGCCCGTGGGATCGCAAGCAGACGCACAAGAGCCTGGGCAAGCACCTGATCGAGGAGTCCTACGAAGTGCTGGACGCCATAGACACCTTGGATGCCGTAAAGAGTGGCGACGGGGAGGATGGCGCTTATGCGGGCGAGGCCCAGTACCTGGCGGACGAGCTGGCCGCCGAACTCGGTGACCTGTTGGTGCAGGTCTTCTTCCACGCGGTGATCGGCGCTGAGGAGGGATACTTCGACCTCGCCTTCGTGATGGAGTCCATTAGGGCAAAGCTGATACGGCGCCATCCGCACGTCTTTGCCGGCCTGGAGGTGTCCGGGGTGGAAGAGGTGCTGAGCAACTGGGAGGAGATCAAGCGGGCGGAGAAGAAGATCTCCGAGCCCGCCGAATCCGTGCCCTCGTCCATGCCGGCGCTGCTTTACGCGGCCAAGGTGATACGCAAGGCGCAGGCCTTCGGATACCAGGCCCCCGAGCCGGAGGCGGCGGCCGCGCGGCTGGCCGGCCTGGCGGCGGCCGCGTCGCCCGAGGGCCTGGGGGAGCTCGCCTTTGCCTTGGCCGAGCTGGCCAAACTGGCAGGGGTGGACCTGGAGGCCGAGCTTCGCCAGGCTACCCGGGACTTCTCTGCGCGCTTCAGGGAGGGCTGAGCGTTTCCGGGTGGCGCCGGGGCACCGAATCCGCGTAGGGTTGGTGGAGATCTTTTTCCCCCTGGTGAGGCTGCGAGGTGGCAATGTCCGAGGTCAGGTCGGTGGTTGGCCGTGAGGTACTGGATTCGCGAGGTAATCCGACTATCGAGGTGGAGGTCACCCTTGGCAGCGGGGCCTCGGGTTCGGCAATAGTCCCCTCCGGCGCCTCGACCGGCTCGGCGGAGGCCCTGGAGCTGCGTGACGGCGGCACCCGCTACGGCGGCAAGGGGGTGCGCAACGCGGTCGCCAACGTCAACGAGGAGATCGCCGAGGCGCTGACGGGCCGCGAGGGGAGCGATCAGCGCGGCGCCGATCAGGCCATGATCGCCTTGGACGGCACCAAGAACAAGGAGCGACTGGGCGCCAACGCCATCCTGGGCGCATCCCTCGCCCTTGCCCGCGCGGCGGCCCGGGAGGTGGGCCTGCCTCTCTATCGCTACATCGGCGGCGTCAACGCCCACCTGCTGCCCACTCCGATGATGAACGTCATCAACGGGGGAGTGCACGCCGACAACTCGCTCGATCTGCAGGAGTTCATGATCATGCCGGTGGGTGCGCCCAACTTCGCCGAGGCGCTGCGCTGGGGGGCGGAGACCTACCACGCGCTCAAGTCGCTGCTCAAGGAGCGCGGGCTCTCCAGTGCCGTCGGCGACGAGGGCGGCTTCGCCCCCAACCTCTCGCGCAACCAGGACGCCCCCGCCATACTGGTGGACGCCATCGAGCGGGCGGGCTTCAGGGCCGGGACCGACATCGCCCTGGCCATCGACCCGGCTTCGAGTGAGTTCTTCAAGGACGGAAGCTACCTTCTGGCCGGCGAGGGCCGGACTCTCAGCCCCCGGCAGATGGCCGACTACTACGTCGCTCTCGTGGAGGAGTTCCCCATCGTCTCGCTGGAGGACGGAATGGCCGAAGGCGACATCGAGGGCTGGAAGCACCTGACCGCCGCATTGGGCAGCCGCATCCAACTGGTCGGCGACGACGTATTCGTGACCAATCCCGAGTACCTGGCCACCGGGATCCGCGAGGGATTCGCCAACTCCATCCTCATCAAGCTGAATCAGATCGGCACGCTCACCGAGACTCTGGACACCATTGCCCTGGCGGGCCGCTTCGGCTTCTCCTCGGTGATCTCGCATCGCTCCGGAGAGAGCGAGGACCCCTTCATCGCCGACTTGGCGGTGGCGGCCAACACCGGGCAGATCAAGACGGGCGCCCCGGCGCGGTCCGATCGGGTCTCCAAGTACAACCAGCTGCTCAGGATCGAGGCGGAACTGGGTGGCCGTGCCCGCTTCGGCGGGTCCACCATGATCAAGCCGTATGCGATCTGAGAAGGTGCTTGAGGCGCGGTCATCGGTGCTGGTAGGCTTTTGCGCGTGACCGATCTCTACGCCGAGGCGGCTCCACGCAGGGTGCGGCGGGGATACCTGGCTCTGGGCGCCGGAGCGATCGTGCTGGCGGTGGCCCTCATTCTCCCCTCCCTCTTCGCTTTCCGGTCGGAGCGGTCCCAGCTGGCCTCCACCCAGGCCAAGCTGGCGAGCGCGACCAAGGTGCATGCCACCCTCACGGCGGAGATCAAGCAGCTCAAGGACCTGCGCGAGGTGGCGTATCTGGCCAAGAAGGAGCTGGACATGGTCTATCCCGGCTCCACCGGCTACGTCAGCCAGTCCAAGGGCTGAGCATTCCGGGCCGCGGGAGCCACGCATCCTTCACGCACCCCGGCAACTGCGCTAGTCTTTCCGCGTCAAAAGAGCTAATTGAGGAGAGTCCATGAGCATTCTCGGCAACCGTGTGCTGCGCAGGGAGGATCCCAAGCTTCTCACCTCCGGTGGCACCTACGTGGGCGACATGAGCCTTCCCGGGATGGTGTACGCCGGCTACCTGACCTCCGGTTTCGCCCACGCCCGCATCGTCTCGATCGACGCGCAGGCGGCCCGGGAGATGCCCGGGGTCGTCGCCGTTTTCACAGCAGCGGACATCGACCTAAAGGCGGCGCGGACCTTCAACCAGGCGATGGGCCGCCCGTGGCTGGCGGGGGACACCGTGCGCTTCGTGGGTGAACCCTTGGCCCTGGTGGTGGCGGAGAGCCCCGCGCTCGTGGAGGACGCTCTCGAGCTGATCGAGGTCGACTACGACCCCCTGCCCGTGGTCGTGGACCCGGCCGAGGCGCTCGAGGACCTGACGCTGCTCTTCCCGGAGGCGGGCACCAACGTCGCATCCCGCTTCGACGCCCCGCTCGCGGATGACTTCTTCGCGGCCTGCGAGGTGGTGGTGACCGGGGAGCTGTACAACCAGCGCCTGGCCCCCGGATCGCTGGAGGTCCGCTCCGTCCTGGCGAGCTGGGAGGACGAGGAGCTACTGGTCCACGTCTCCTCGCAGGTGCCCCACACCCACCGGGACGTGATCGCAAAGTCGCTGGGGATCGACCCGGCGAAGGTTCGCGTGGTCGTGCCCGACGTGGGAGGCGGTTTCGGAGCCAAGGCCACCGTGTATCCCGAGGAGGTGCTCGTTGCCTATGCCGCACGGGCGCTCGGACGCCCCGTCAAATGGGTCGAGAGCCGATCGGCGAGCATGGTCGGGCTGGGCCACGGCCGTTCCCAGCTCCAGCGCTTCACCATCGGCTCCGACGCGGATGGCAAGGTGCTTGCCTACCGGCTGGAGGTCGTCCAGGACTCGGGCGCCTATCCCCTGGTCGGTTCGTTCCTGCCCTTCCTGACCAAGATGATGGCTACCGGGGTCTATGCCATCCCAGCCTGTGAGTTCACATCGACTTCGGTGGTCACCAACGCCACCCCCGTGGTCTCCTATCGAGGGGCGGGGCGGCCGGAGGCAACCGCGGCCATCGAGCGCGCCATGGACGCCCTGGCCGACGAACTCGGCATCGACCCGGCCGAGTTGAGGCGCCGGAACTTCATCCCCGCCGGCGAATTCCCGTACAACACGGCCATGGGAAGCTCTTACGACTCCGGCGACTACGCCCGGGACTTGGAGGAGCTGCTGGCCCAGGCGGGCTACGAGGGCCTGCTGGAGGAGCAGCGGACCCGTCGCGCAGAGGGATCGGCGCTCCAGCTGGGCATCGGGATCTCCACCTACGTGGAGGTGACCAACGGGGTCATGAGTCCCGAGTTCGCCCGGGTGGAGGTGCTCCCCGGGGGCGGCGCGCGCGTCTTCACCGGCGTCGCACCCCAGGGCCAGGGGCACGACACCTCCTGGTCGATGCTGGTCGGCGACGCGCTGGGCATGGACATGGATCACATAGAGGTCGTGCACGGGGACACCGCGCGCGTGGCACGGGGGGTGGGCACATACGGCTCGCGTTCCCTGCAGGTGGGCGGATCGGCGATCCACCTGGCCAGTCTCGAGGTGGCCAAGATCGCCGCTGCGGTGGCGGCCGACCACCTGGAGGCGGACCCGGCCGATATCGTCTTCGACTTCGACGTGCACGGAGCACACGTCGCCGGTGCCCCCGAGCCTTTCGTCACCTGGGCTCAGATCGCCGGGCTGGCCGCCTCCAGGGGAGTCGACCTGGCGGCGGAGACCGACTTCAACCCGGAGGGGCCGACCTACCCCTTCGGGGCCCATTTGGCGGTGGTGGAGGTCGACACCGAAACCGGGGAGGTGCGTCTGGTTCGCCTGGTGGCGGTGGACGACGCGGGCACCATCCTCAACCCGATGCTGGCGGAGGGCCAGATTCACGGCGGCCTGGCTCAGGGAATCGCCCAGGCTCTCTACGAGCAGGTTCGCTTCGACGAGTTGGGTAACCCGCTCACCTCGAACTTTGCCGACTACCACCTGGTTTCGGCGGATGTGATGCCATCTTTCGAGCTGCACCACACCTCCACCCCCACGCCCCGGAACCCGCTCGGCGCCAAGGGAATAGGAGAGTCGGGGACGATCGGGTCGGTCCCGGCGGTGTGGAATGCCGTGGTGGACGCGCTTTCGCACTTGGGAGTGCGGCATGTTCCCATGCCCGCCACCCCCGAGACGGTATGGAAGGCGATACGGGGGACGGCCTGAGGGCCGGGCCGGCGGGAAAATATAAATTCATCATCCGCTCAAGGATGAAAATCCGGCTGTCGAAGGTTGGAGGTATAGCAACTTCCCCCATCGACGGCCCGCCTTCCTGAACGGAGGCGGGCCGTGCGACTTCCAGGGCGGGAATCAGGGAGCAGGGGCCGGGCGCTAGAATGTTCCCAAACCCTATGATCACCGCAACGCCAAGGGAGCCTCCGGCGGGGCCGGTTCGCCCTCGCTGGAACTCCGCCCTCAACCTCACCCTCCTCGGCATCGCGGTGGTTCTGGTGGTCGCGGCCGGAGTGCTGGGCTTCCAGGTACTTTACTTCCGCCACAGGACCGCCGTCCTGCACGCCGCAGCGGCTGCGGCCAAACCC
>JAJZNF010000300.1 GCA_021847985.1 Actinomycetes bacterium
ACCACGCCCCGGACAGCTGGGGCTCGTTCCAGGTCGCGGGCAAGGCGGCGCAGCTTCCGCTCATGCCTGGGCAGCCGGCCAGCCTGGGGCTCAGCTTCGTGCATCAGGACCTCGGACTGCTCAGCACCCTTTCGGTGCTCGAGAACTTCCGCGTGGCAAGGTATCAGGCCGCCACCCTGGGAAGGATCAAGTGGCGCAACGAGCGCAGGCACGTCACGCGCATCCTCGAAAGTTTTGGCCTCCATTTGCCTCTCGACGCCACCATCGGCCAGCTAGCTCCCGTCGATCGGGCGCTGGTGGCGATCGCGCGCGCCCTCTCCGATGCCTCGGAGCACGAGGGCGGCACTCTCATCCTCGACGAGCCCTCCTCCTTCCTCCCCCGCGACGGGGTCGAGAAGCTTTTCGGCGGCATGCGCAGAGTGGCGGCGGAAGGCCTGGGGGTGGTCTTCGTGAGCCACCGCCTCGAAGAGATCCTCTCCATAACGGATCGCGTCACCGTGCTCCGGGACGGGCGCAACGTCGGAACCGTGGACACGCCCGGGCTCCAGGAAGACGACCTCATCGAGATGATCCTCGGCGAGAGGGTCGAGCAGTCCTACACCTCAGGCAGCGGATCGCTCGGCGGCGTCAAGCTTTCCATCTCTCATCTCTCCGGACCGGGCATCCACGATCTGTCCTTCGATGTTCGCGAGGGCGAGATTCTGGGACTTACCGGCTTGGCCGGAATGGGCCACGAAGCGGTCGTCTACTTGGCCTTCGGAGCGCAGCGCGCAAGCGAGGGGTCGGTGGTGCTCGAGGGACGCGAAATGCCGGCCCATTCGATGGAGCCGCGATCAGCCATTGAGGCCGGTATCGCCCTGCTGCCGGGCGACCGCCTGCATTCATCCGGAGTCGGCTCCCTTTCCGTCTCCTACAACGTCTCCCTGCCGGTGCTGGGCAAGTACTTCACGGGCGGATGGCTGAGGGAGAAAACCGAACTCAGCGAAGTGGAAGCTCTCATACGGGGCCTTGACGTTCGCCCGCCCGACCCCGCCCGGGTGCTTGGCTCGCTTAGCGGCGGGAATCAGCAGAAGGCCCTACTCGGAAAGTGGTTGCAGACTCATCCCAAGGCGCTCCTGCTCGACGAGCCCTCCCAGGGTGTGGACGTGGCGGCACGCAAGGAGATCTTCTCGCAGGTGCGCGCACTGGCGACCGAAGGAGCGGCGGTGGTCATCTCTTCGACGGACTGGGAAGACCTCGCGCACGTCTGCGATCGGGTTCTCATCTTCCGCTATGGCAAGATCGTCGCTGAGGTCGGCAGCGACTCCATGAGCGAGGACAAGCTGATCGAACTCTGCTACTCCACGGGCACCCAAGGCGAGGCGACCACCAACTGAGCCTTCGGGCAAGCCTGGTGCACTCCTGGCGACCGAAGTGCCGCTAAACCGCAGCCTCCAGGCCCCGGTTTAGCGGCAGCGCCGACGGCGACCTTTTCCTCTCCCTGCCCTTCGGCCGCGGGCCAACTCTTGGTCGAATGCGGGCAAGCCGGATGCTGCGCAGGTAGGCGCCGGCAGGAAGCGCGTTGGCGCGGATGGCGAATCCGAAAATGAGGCCGACCGTGCCGCTGAGGGACGAAGGAACGGGAGGCCAGGCGGGGGCAGCCAACCTCGGCCTGATGGCCGAAGTCGTCTTCGACCGGCTGGGCGATAGCTTCGATTGAGCTGCGCTTCATGCGGTAAGTTCGGCTTGCGAGCAAGCGTGACAGAGAGGGTTCGGCGGCTCCGGGCTCTTTTGCATTTCGGTCGCCTGGCATGCGACGCAGCACCAGGTTGCCTCGGCACGAGGCTCGAGTGCGCCGCAACGCACGCAGCGGTGCACCACCCACCTCTGGCCCTCCCCCCAACCCGGCGCCATGCAGGTCGGGCATCGAGTGGCCACTCTCCGGGCGAGCGCCTCGGCGGCCTCGGCGATCACGGCCCGGCGGGTCGGATTGGCATTGGCCCTCAGGTCGGACTCCACGCGTGCGAGGGAATCCCGCGACAACCCGCTGAACTCCGCGATGGCGGCGCGCAAAACGTCCGGCTCCCCCACTCCCTTGACCACGCGCAAGCGCCGCCCCGTTCGATTCGGCATGACGATGAGCTTGTGGTCGGGAAACCCGGCTCGCGCCAGGAAGTCATCCATATCGTCACCGGGCCGGAAGGCACCGCTTTCGGCGACCACGTGAAAGCTCTGGGCCCAGGCCTGGATCACGATGCCGTGCAAGTCATCCACCAGCACGACCACCTCTCGGTCCGACATGAGAAGCGGGAGATCCGGATCGGGTCCAATGCTGCCCTCGGAGGCAATGCCAATCGCCTCTCCGGTCTCCGCCATCCCCATACGGGCTTTGGCAATGGCCGCTTCCAGCGGGGAATGCCTTCGCTTCCTCTCCGGGGTGAACGTACCCAGCAGGTCCGTGTCGACCTCGGCGGCGAACACTTCAAGTCCGACCGCTTTCCGAAGCGGCGAAGCGAGCAAGGGGAGCTTGTCGTGCTTGGTGGCCAGCACCGCCCTCAGCCCCGCATAGGGGTGCCCGTCCCCCGCCTCGCTGAAACCGGTGAAACCGGACCCGGTTCGGACCGGCCGCGCTCTGCTTCGCCGTCGGCGCTTGGACCACATCAGGATCTACTCCGTTGCGGATATCATATGCGTATTCTGTTTCATGTTTTATACTACGTCTATTACTCCGAGTTCGAGCGGCCGCAACGGCCGGGAAAGGCTGATGTCGGATGCTCAGTGGGAAGCGCCTTTTAATAAGTGGCGTGGCAAACCGGGAAAGCATCGGTGCCTCCGTCGCTCTGCAAGCTTCGAAGGCCGGCGCGGAGGTCATCTTCGCCGCGTTCCCGCGCGATCTGGTCGGGGCCAAGGAAGTGGCGGAGGAGTGCGGCGGCTCCGTAGCCGTCCTGGGCGTGGACGCGACAAGTGAACAGGAGATGGCGGAGCTGGAAAAGGAGATCCGCCGGTGCTGGGGCGGCCTCGACGGCGCTCTTCACGCCATTGCATTCGCCCCCAAGCCCGCTCTGGGCTCGATACTGGACGTGCCGGCCTCCGCGGTGCAGGCGGCCTTCACCACCAGCGTGTGGACATATGCGGCCTTCGGCTCGATGCTGTCCCGGCTGGCCGGAACCTCCGGCGCGAGCCTGGTGGGCCTGGATTTCGACAGCACTCGAGCCTGGCCGGTCTACAACTGGATGGGGCCCTGCAAAGCGGCGTTGCGCTCGCTCAACTCCTACCTGGCCCGAGACCTGGCTCCCGCGGGCATCCGTGCCAACCTTGTCGCGGCAGGGCCCCTTCGCACTCGTGCGGCCTCAGGGATTCCCGGCTTCGAAACGCTTGTGCGCAGCTGGGAGAGGCAGGCGCCGCTGGCCTGGGACGTCGCCGACGCCGCCCCGGTCGCCGAAGCCATCTGCTTTCTTCTCTCCGACGCGGCTCGGGCGATAACGGGTGAAGTCCTCAACGTCGACGGTGGCATGCATGCCATGGCCACCTGGCTCGGCGACGGATCCGAAATGGCCGCGGAGCCGGCCTAAGGTGCGGAGGATCTCCCGCCGGTCTTCTTGGCGGTGGCGTTCGATATCAGGCTGAGAAGCTCGCCGACGCTGTGGGGCTGCTCCACCGTATGTCTGAGCGGCCGATCGGCAACGATCTCGTATTGGTTGCGCCGGCCCACGCGGTTGCGCTTGACGTAACCCTCCGCAACGAGGTCCGCGATGATCGCCTGCGCGGCGCGCTCGGTTATGCCGACCCTCTCGGCGATCTCGCGCCCTCGTATTCCGGGGTCATTCGAGATGCAAACCAGCACGTGACCATGGTTGGAGAGAAACGTCCAGGCCGCTTTCTTGCGAGGGTGTTCGCCTGTGGCTTCTTCTGGCACGCCAACGATAGTAGTCCACTTCGCGAAACCGATATCGCTCCAAGAGGCGCAGGACGGTTCGAGACGGCGATAACCGCCACATTGGTCCAAGTGCATGAACGACCCATCTATGGTCTATAATTCATGAAGTATTCTTCGTCAGTTATGCGGAAGCGGAGGAGTGGGCATGCTCAGAATCGCCGGTGAGTTGGGATTGGCCGCCACGGTCGCCCTTCCACTACTGAACGCCGCGATCGCAGTTGCCACCAGGAGCCGGAGGGGACTGCGCGGATCAAGCGCGCTCGCCTGGATGGCGACGGCGGGGGCTCTGCTCGCGCTGATCACCGTGGCTGTCGACGGCGGGTTCCGAGTTGGCCTCGGAGGGACCACTTCCCCGGCGCAGCTCCTGGCCGATCACCTCACATCCACCCTGGCCCTTTTCATCTCGGGAGTGGGAGCTCTGGTGAGAAGCTTCTCGTCCCGCTACCTCTCCCAGGACGACCGGGCATGGCGTTTCGCCGCCGGTGCGGATCTGGTGGTGGCGTCGATGGTGGTCGTCGCCACGGCGGCCAACATCTCCCTAATCGCGATCGCCTGGATGGCGGCAGGCGTCTCATTTGCCGCAGTCTTGGGCTACCGCCGGGACCTCCCAGGCGCTTCCCGAGCCGCGAAGACGGCACTCGTGCACTTTGTCGCGGTCGATGCAGCCCTCTTGATCGGGGTGACGCTCGTCGTCTCCAAGCTCGGCAACCTTCCTCTCGGCGGAGGCGGAGGATTGGCACGCGCGGCGAGCCACCTCGGCGTGATGGCGATTCCCGTGGCCGCGCTGGCGACTCTGGCGGCACTCACCCGCAGTGCCCAGGGACCGGTGGGCCGCTGGCTTCCCGCAACCATCGCCGCGCCTACCCCAGCCTCCGCCCTGCTGCATGCAGGTGTCGTCAACGGCGGAGGCATACTGCTCGTGCGCCTGGCCGGTCTGGCCCAGGGCAGTGCATGGGTCGTTGGAGCGGCACTTGCGATCGCGATCGCCACCGCCGCGGTGGCAACCCGTCTCATGCGCCACCGGGCCGACGTCAAAGGCGAACTCGCGTATTCGACAGTCGCTCAGATGGCGTTCATGACCGCCGAAGCCAGCGTCGGGGCCTACCTGGCCACCTTGGTGCACCTCATGGGCCATGGCGCCTTCAAGGCGACCCTCTTCCTCTCCTCCGGGTCCAGGGTCCGCCGCGGGCAGCACCAGATTGCCCACGAGGCGCAGGGAGGACTGATCGAGCGGGTGGCCATGGCAGCCGCCGCAGGGGCGGCGACGCTGGTAGCCCTCATGGCTCTGGGCAGCACCACCGATAACCGCGCGGGTTACGTGCTGGCGGCCTTCGCCGCCGCTACGGCGGCTTCCGCGGCCTGGACCTTCACGCGTCATCGCCCCGAGCCGCGCACGGCCCGAGCCGTCGCCATGGTGGCCATGGTTGCGGCGGCGTTCGCCTACGGGGGCGCGCTTTCGATCCTGGGTGGGTGGCTGACACCCTCACTGCCGGTTCCGGCCCACGGAGCGCTGGCTCCGGTGTGGCTGCTGGCGATCGCAGGGCTCTCCGCCATGGCCGGACTGGCCGGGCGCCGTGGGCGACTGGAATCGAGCCTCACCGCCTGGTCCATCGACGCGGCGACCGCAACCGTGACCCGGGAGAGGGCTCCCGGGTTCCTGCTCAGTCTGCGCAGCGGCGCGAGCGATCCCGACCTTGAACTCGAAGAGGGGGACGCGGCATGACCGAGATGGCCAAGACGGACGAGCGCACGAGCCTGGCCAAAGACGTCGAAGAGGCGGCCCGCGTCATCGCCCCATTGTGGCCCCTTGCCACCTTCGCGGCCGTGAACCCCCTCTGGGACTTGCGCCATCTGGGCTTCCACGAGGCGATCCGCCAGGCCGCACCGATACTCGGAGTCAAGGGCTACCCTTCGGAGGCCTTCTTCGCCCAGGCGATCTCCGAAGGGAGAATCACCGAACAGGACCTTGCCGCCGCGCGAGCCGAACGCAGTCCGGAACCGAGCAACGGCAGGCCGGTCAGCGGCTATGCGCTGACTCCCGCCGAAGCTCGCGACCGGTCGGAGGGAACCGACCATGCGGACCGGATCGACCGGGAGGTCGCAAAATGGTGCGCCGCCTTCATCGCGGGCCACTGTGCCGGCGGCGAGGGCTTCCATCCCAGCTGGCGCCAGGCGGTCACGCGCGATCCGGGTGCCAAGCGCCTCGTGGGCACAGTCGGAAGGCAGGCGCTCGCATCGGTGCCCGCCAAGCCCGAAGAAGCTGTCCTGTCGGCTCTCGCAGCCCTCGGAATCGACGAAAACGAGCGGGTGCCGCACCTTTCGGCGCAGCTGGCACGGATGCCGGGCTGGGCTGGACACGCCAAGTGGCGCTCCCAGTGGGCGGGGCAAAACTCCCCTGGCCCACACTTGGAGCTGATCGACTACCTAGCCGTAAGGCTCTCCTACGAGGCCGTTCTGCTGGGCCGTCTCGCAACGCACGGAACGGTCGGACCCCGAAGCTCCCGACCCAAGCGCGGCCCCGGCCGGGCTGAGACGGCCGGGGCCCGGATGCGCCCCGGCTCGGATCCGGCTATCGGAGCATCCGACGCCCAGAGTCCCTCCACCGCGCTGGCGGCGTACGAAATCCATTATCGCGACTCGCTGCTGGCAGCCTTGAACGGCCACCAAGCACGGAGTCCACAGGCGGTGACGGCACAGGCCGTCTTTTGCATCGACACCCGCTCCGAAGGAATTCGCAGGCACCTCGAGGCGCAGGGCGGATACGAGACCTTCGGTTATGCCGGCTTTTTCGGGCTCGCCCTCGACTTTCTCCCCTTCGGCGCGCAGGCGGGCCTGGACCTGTGCCCGGTGCTCCTGCGTCCGGGTGCGAAGGCGGCCGAAGCGCCTATCGAAGGCGCCGAAGTCCAGGCAATGCGCTGGCTCGCGGCGGGGCGCGGCGCAGCGGCGGCTCGCGAGGCCTTCGAGGAGGCGCGAAGCGGCTGGATGGCCTCCTACGCCCTTGCCGAAGCCGCCGGGATCGCCGCCGCTCCCTTGGCCACGCTCAAAACACTCGCCCCGACCTGGCATGGACGCCTGCGCTCGGCCCTGGGCCGGCTCATCGCCGAGAAGCCGCCGACATCGGTGGGGATAGAGTCCGGCATGGACGACGAGGCCCAGGCCCTTTTTGCCCACTCCTCCCTCACGACAATGGGGCTCACCGGGAACTTCGCACCCATCGTCGCGCTGATCGGGCACGGAAGCACCACCGAGAACAATCCCTTCGCCTCCTCCCTCGACTGTGGCGCCTGCGGCGGGAATCGCGGCTTGAACAGTGCCCGGGCCGCCGCCGCGATCCTCAACCGCCCGGAGGTGCGGAAGCTGGTGGCCGATCTCGGCATCCTCATACCGGAGGAGACGCTCTTCGTGGCCGGTGAGCACGACACCGCTACCGACACCGTGACGATCGCGGATCCCGGACCGGTTCCCGCCGTAAGCTCGGCCGCCTTGGCACGCCTGCGGCACGATCTGGAAATCGCCGGCCAATCCCTGGCGGAGGAACGGGCCTCCGACTTGCCGGGGAAGGGCAGACGCGCGGGAAGGGCCGAGGCGTCCCGGCGATCCCGGGACTGGGCGGAGATCCAGCCGGAGTGGGGGCTGGCCCGCAACGCGGCGTTCATCGTCGGCCCGCGCGCACTCACCAGAGGTGTCGACCTGGGCCGGCGCACCTTCCTCCACTCCTACGACCACCGGGTGGACCCCGAGGGCAAGGTGCTGGAGGGGATTCTCACCGCCCCGATGGTCGTCGCCCACTGGATCAACGCCCAGTACTACTTCTCCACCGTCGACCCGGAGGTCTTCTCGGCGGGGGACAAGGTGGCGCACAACATCGTGGCGGGTGTCGGCGTGGTGCAGGGGACCGGCGGCGACCTGAAGCCGGGGCTGCCGATCCAGTCACTATTCGCCGATGGCCGCCCATACCACGAGCCGATGCGCCTCCTCGCCGTCATCGAGGCCCCCTCGGGACTGATCGACGAGGTAATCGGGCGTAACCAGATGCTCCAGGAGCTCTTCGACGGGGAATGGGTCCACCTGGCCGGACGCGACTCGGAAGCCGCGCCTTGGCGGCTCCGCCTGCCCGGTGGTGGATGGCGCACCTGGCGCCCGGCGGCTCGAGGATAACCCGGACCCGCGACGCACGGCCCCGGGCCGGAAGGCTATCCGGCCGCGACCTCGTCGTCCTGGAACAGGGCGAGCGAATCCCTCTGGTGGGCCCAACGCAAAGGGGGCCAGACCACCGGATGGAACGCGACGGGCGCTCCTCGGCCGATGCCGTACACCACCAGGCCGGCTTCCGCCCAGGACTCCAGGTCGAGCGCTCCCGCGGCATCGAGGACGATCCTGCCGCCCAGGCGCTCCGCAACCGCCTCCGCGCTCAATGCCGAGAACTCGTCCCAGGCCGTGGCCACCACCAGGGCTTCCGCACCATCTATGGCCTCCATGGCGTCGGCAGTGCGCTCTCCAGCGAAGGCATCCACCCGCGCCAGCGGATCGTAGGCCCTGACCCGGGCCCCTGAGGCGATCAGCAGCTCGGCAAGCCTAAGGGCCGGCGAATCGCGGGAATCGTCGGTGCCGGGCTTGAAAGCCAGGCCAAGCAGAGCCACGAGCTTGCCGGCCACACCGCCAAGACCCATCTCCAGCTTCATCAAGGCCGCTCGTGAGGCTTCGTCGTTGACCTCCTCGGCGGCGGCCACGACGCGGGTCGGGGTGCCCATGGCCCGGCCCAGTGCCTGGAAGCCGGACACGTCCTTGGGTAGGCACGACCCCCCGTAGCCGGGTCCGGGCCGCAGAAAGTCCTTGCCGATCCGCTGGTCCAGGCCAACTCCCAGGAGAACGGTCGACGCTTCCGTCCCGAGGCTCTCGCACAGGGCGGCCACCTCGTTGGCGAAGGAGATCTTCACGGCCAGGAACGCGTTTGCCGCGTACTTGATCAGTTCCGCACCCCTGCGATCGGTCTTGACCAGCGGGACGCCGGCAGGATAGAGATCCGCTACCAGTTCCGCCACCTCGGGATCGGCGGCGCCGACCACGACTCGGTCGGGAGCCAGGAAGTCCTCGACAGCCCGTGACTCGCGCAGGAACTCCGGGCTCGACACGACCGAGATGCGCACACCTTCGGGAGCGGCATCGGCGCAGACCAGTTCGATGGCCTCGCAGCTTCCGGGCGGGACCGTGCTCTTGACCACCACCACCAGATCACGAACCGCGTGCGCGGAGACCTCACGGGCGGCTGCGGCAAGCTGGGTCAGATCGGGATCGCCGTTTTCATCGGGCGGGGTCCCCACGGCCAGCAGGGCCACCTCGACTCCGCTCATGCCCGTGCCCGCGACGCCCTGAGCGAACTGCAGCCGGCCGGAGGAGGCGCCTTCGGCCATCAGCTCTTCGAGCCCGGGCTCGTGGATGGGGCTGCGGCCCTCCAGCAGCGGCGCCAGGCGGTCGGGATTGGCTTCCACGCACACCACGTCATGGCCCAGGTGGGCAAAGCAGACGGCGGAGGTGAGACCGACGTATCCGGCTCCCACCACCAGCACTCGGTGGCTCGCGGCCCCCTTGGTCATCTCAACAGAGGTCACGGCCTCTCTCCTTCCTTCAAGACCGCCGTGCCGGCGGCCTGACAGATCACGGTTCAGGAAACTTGTTCGGTCGGCCTGAGGACGGTCAGGTGCCCTCGGCTCTCGTGCAACGCCCGGTAGGCGCGGCCGGCGGCGAGCAGTTCCCGGTGGCTGCCCTCCTCGACCACCCGGCCTTGGGATAGCAGGGTTATCCGATCGGCATCGGCAACGGTGGAAATGTGATGGGTGACGTGCAACATGGTCCGTCCTTCGGCCAGGCGCCGCAGCGCCTCCAGAAGGACGGCCTCCGTCTCCGCATCCAGGCCGGCGGCGGGCTCGTCCAAGAGGATGATGGGCGCGTTTCGCGCCATCGCTCTCGCGAAGGCGACGCATTGGCGCTGTCCGCCCGACAGGGCGCCTCCGCGCTCGCCAACAACCGTGTCGTAGCCGTCCCGGAGGGACGAGAGGACCTCGTGGACGCCGGCCCGCTTGGCCGCCTCGATCGCGCCCAGGCGGCTACGGGTCTGCAAGCCGTAGGCGATGTTCTCCCACACGGTCTCCCCCATCAGCGAGGGCTCCTGGGGAACCAGCGCGATCCGGGAGCGCAGCTCGGCCAAGGAGAAATTCCTCAGGTCGACGCCGTCGATGGTTATCCTCCCCCGATGCGGGTCGACAAAGCGAGGGATCATCTTGACCAGCGTGCTCTTGCCGGACCCGGTGGCCCCGACCAGCGCGTGCGAGCTTCCGGCGCGGATCTCAAGGTCAAGATCGTCCAGAGACGGTGTGGAGGCGGCCGCATAGGCGTATGTGACGCCCTCGAAGCGGATCTCGCCCTTGGGCCAGCCGAGTTGGCGTGGCCGGCTGATTTGCGGCGGCTCCGCGCAGGTGGCCAACACCTCTTTTACGCGATCCGCGGATGCCTGCCCCCGCCCGAGCATGCCCGCCATCTTGGCGAGCTGGCGCACCGGCGTGTAAATGCCGCGCAGATAGGCCGAGAAGACCAGCAGGTCGCCGGGGGTCAAGGAGCCGGAGATCACCGCGCGCGCACCGAAGTAGACGACCCCGGCGGTGGAGACCGCCATGGTGGCCGTCACCAGTGGCGTGAATCGCGACTGCAGCAGAACGGAGCGCTTGTTGGCCTCCAGCCCCTCGTCGGCCAAGTTCGCGTACCGGCGGCCTTCCCGGGCCTCGGCTCCGAAGGCCTGCACCACCGGAAGGGAGATGAGCACCTCCTGGGCGAATGAGGTTGCCCTCCCTTCGATGTCGCGCGCCTGGCGCTGGGATTTCTTGATGGCCCCCAGGTAGTGCCTGACCGTCAGGTACATGATGGGCAGCAGCGAGAGAATGATGATGGTGTAATGCCAGTCGACGAAGAGCATGATCACGACCATGCCGAGGATGGTGAGGCCGTTCTCGACCAGGATCGGGACCACGTTCACCACTACGCCCTGAATGGCCTGGATATCCCCCCCAAGCCTCGAGAGCAGGTCACCGACGCTGTTCGCCGCGTGGAACTCCATGGATTGGCGTTCCAGGTGATTGAAGAGGCGGCAGCGCAGGTCGAAGACCATCTTTTGGCCGGCATTGGCGAGAAGAGCGTTGGTGGCGTAGGCGAATACGGCCAAGAGGAGGGCGATCACCACCATGGCTCCGGCAAGCAGGTCGAGCCGGCCCGTTCGGCTCGAAGGCAGCCAGCTGAGCAGGTGTGGCAGCGGATGTGAGCCGAGCACGTTGTCGAATATCAGCTTGAGCGGCCAAGGCGCGCCCCACTGCACCGCCGCTCTGAGCGCGGAGACCCCGACTCCGGCCGCCAAAGTCCCACGAACCGGCGAGGCGTCCATGCCAAACCGCGATGGGGTGAGCGCGGTCAGCTTCGCGCCCAGGGACGAACGGCGCTTCTCAACTGTTTGCGGCACGTGCGCCCTCCGGACTCGCGGACCTCTTTGTGGACTGCGCTGCGGAAATCGTTCTCCTGGCCACGCCGACCCAGTCGGCCCGCTCCAGCGCTCGCGTGCGCGCCCGCTCGCCCAGCTCGGCCCTCAGGTCCGCAGAGCCGATCAGCTTCTCCAGCGCGCCTGCCAGAGCGGTTGCGTCCCCGGCCGGAACCAGCAGTCCGCAGTCTCCCAACAGCTCGCGAACCGGGGGAAAGTCCGAGGCGACCACGGCCTTGCCCGCGGCCATCGCCTCGGCCACCTTGAGTGGAGAGAAGTAGAAGCTGGCGCTGGGCAGGTAAGGCGCCACGGCAACATCCATGGCCGCCAGATAAGACGGCACGGCATCCGCCGGAACGGCGCCGGTGGCCACCGCGGTGACCCTCCCGTCGAACCGGGCAAGCCCGGCCTGGACCATCTCGCGCCCGGGGCCATCCCCGACCCCGAGCAGCCCGGAGTGGTGCGAGCCGGCGAGGCGCTCGGCGGCGGAGAAGATCGACTCCACACCGTGCCAAGGCTTCAGGCTGCCGACGAAACCGATCACCGGCAAGTCGCCGAAGCCTAACTCGGCCCTCAGCCTGGCGCCCTCCGCGCCCCAGCGCGCGGGGTCGAGCAGGGACGTATCCGCACCGTTCGGGATCACCTCGGCGGTGGCCGCCCCGCGGGCAAGCGCCCACTCGGCCAGCGGTTGCGAAACCGCCACCACCGTCGCACCGGCCAGGGCCCGCGCCTCGGCATCTTCGGCGGCGTCCCGGTATTCAAGTACGAAGTGCGCCTCGCGCTCTGCGGCGACGGGAGCGTTCACCTCGACCAGGCGGTCGACACCGAGGCGCCGCTCAAGTCCACCGCCGTCGGCGAACAAGGCCAGGCGCTCCATGACGAGGTCGCATTCCGTCCCTTCGAGGCGCTGCGCCACCTGTTCGTAGAAGACGCGCGCGGCTTCGATCCTGCGCAGCTCCCCGGCCGGACCGCTCGGCACCGGGCCGACCGGAACCTCGACGACCTCGACGCCGGGTATCCGCGGGTCGAGAACCTTGGGGGCAAAGAGGGTGACTTCGACTCCGATGGCCGCAAGGGCCCTGCTCAGCGAAGCGACGTGGACGGAAGCTCCCTTGGTCCCGCCTATCGGGATCCCCGGATCGCATACGAGGTAGGCCAGCCGCATCTAGATCGCCTCCGCCGCCGCTTGCCCCGCCAAAGCGGGCGGAACCTGAAGCGGCGCAGGACCCAGG
>JAJZNF010000284.1 GCA_021847985.1 Actinomycetes bacterium
GGGTCTTGAGAACGATGTTGCCCGTGTATCCGTCGCACACGACGACGTCCACCCGGTCGCTCATCACGTCGCGCCCCTCTACATTGCCGATGAAGTTGATACGGTCGCAGGCCTCGAGCAGAGGATAGGCCTCTTTGACCAGCTCGTTGCCCTTGCCCTTTTCTTCGCCGATGGAGAGGATGCCCACCCTGGGTGACTCGACGCCGAAGACGTCGCTGGAATACACCGAGCCCATCTCCGCGAACTGCACCAGCCAGGAGGCGATAACGTCCGAGTTCGCCCCGGAATCCAGGACGACGGTAGGAGTCGAGCCCGGCACAGGGATGGTGGTGGCTATTGCGGGGCGTGCCACGCGCGGCAGCCTGCCGAACTTGAGCAGAGCGGAGGCCATGGCCGCGCCGGTGTTGCCGGCCGAAATCATGCCGACCGCTTTGCCGTCGCGCACCAGCTCGGCACAGCGCACCAGCGACGAGTCCCGCTTGCGTCGCACGGAGGAGGCCGGATCGTCGTGCATCTCGACCACTTCGGTCGCCGCCAGCACTTCGAAGCCCTCGGCGGCGAGCGGCTCCACAACCTCGGGAAGGCCGACCATCAAAAGCTCGGCCCCGAGCTCATCCCTGGCGCGGCGCGCACCTTCGATGACGACGCCCGGGGCGTTGTCGCCCCCCATGACGTCGAGAGCCAGAGGCAGCAAGCTACCGGACCTCTATGGCCTGGCGGCCGTGGTACCACCCGCAGTTGGGGCAGACGTGGTGTGGGCGCTTGGCAAAGTTGCACTGCGGGCAAGCGCTCTTGGAGGGCAGGGAGAGAAACCAGGCACCGGCCTGCCGGGAGCGGCCCTTGGCCTTGGACGTCTTTCTCTTGGGAACAGCCATCTTCCAACTCTCTAATCGATCGAAAACCGTCGGACCTCGAGCCGGGCACGCGGCTCCAAGTCGCCCGCAAGAGTCTACAAGGAATTACCCGGCGAGCCTTCCGCCCACCTGCGCCTGTTTTGCCCTCGGAGCTGGGCGCTCAGCGCAGCTGGTCGAGGATCCGGAAGCGGGGGTCGATATCGCCTCCACCCCGGTGGCCGCAATCGGTCTCGTTCAGATTCGCCCCGCAGACCTGGCAAAGTCCCTTGCACTCCTCAGAGCACAGAGGCGCGGCGGGAAGAGCCAGCACCACCGCATCACGCAGCATCTCCGTGAAATCCACGAAGTCGCCCTCGACCGGATAGGTGTCTCCCTCCTCCTCCTTGAAGTCGGATTCGAAGAGCTCCCGGATCTCCACCTGCATCGGCGCCGTTGTCCGACCCAGGCAACGCCTGCACTCCGAGGTGACCTCGACGGTGGCGGTGCCGGAGAAGAGGATTCCGGAGTGCACCGCCTCCAGCTGGCCTTTTGCATGCACCGTCGCGCCTTCGGGCACCCAGGCGGAGGAGACGAACATCTCGGGTATCTCACCCTCGACATCCACCTGCAAAACCGAGCCGGGGGTCTTGGAAAGCCTGGTGACGGAGACCTTGAATGGATTGGCTGCGCCCATTGCGACCTCCCTTAGTCGGCGTCCTGATCGAAGGGGAACTCGTCGTCCTCCTCGACCGTCGCCACCGGCTGCGCGCCGGCGGCCGCGCCCGAACCGGCCAACTTGCTCCTGCCCGCCTGCACCTCTTTCATCACCTTGGCCAGGGCTATCTCCAGCTCGGCAAGCTTCTGGTCGGCGTAGTCCTCGGCGTCGAAACGAAGCCGGGCCGCATCCTCGCGCGCCATCACCAGAATCCGGTTGGCGCCGGCCTGGGCCTGGCGGACGATCTCCTGCTTGGACACCATGCGCTCCGCACGGCCCCGGGCCTCCTGGATGATCTCCTCGGCCTCCAGCGATACGCGGTCCAGGTACTCGGCACGCTCGCGAACTATCCACTGCGCCTCGCGCATCTCGAGCGGGAAGCGATCCTTGGCCAGGCGCACAAGATGCAGGAGCTCGTCCCGGGAGACCAGCACGGACGCCGAGAGCGGCATCGCCTTGGCGCTGCCGACTATCTCCTCGATGCGGTCGAGGATCTCCCCCAACCCCAGCTCGGCGTCGTCACCGTATTCTTCGATGTCGGACATCGACCGCCCGTCCTTGCCTTGCTCAGTTGAACTTGACGGCTATCGCCCGGGCGATCGGGGCGGGCACGAACCCGGACACGTCGCCGCCATAGGAGGCCACTTCCCTAAGAAGTCTAGAAGCGACGAAGGAATACACCGAGGAGGTGGGGATGAAGAGGGTGTCGATTCCGGAGAGCTGCCTGTTCATCTGGGCCATCTGCAACTCGTTCTCGAAGTCGGAGACCGCCCTTAGCCCGCGAATGATCACCGAGGCACCTATCTCTCGCGCCAGCTGGACCACCAGCGACGAGAGGCCGACGATCTCGACGTTGCTCAGGTGGCCGACGGCAGCCTCGATCAGCTCCTTGCGCTCCTCCAGGCTGAAAAGCGCCGAGGCCTTCTGCGGGTTGCGCATGGCGGCAACCACGACCGTGCCGAATAGGGGCGAAGCCCGCTCCACCACCTCAAGGTGGCCGTTGTGAAATGGATCGAATGACCCGGGGAACAGCGCGATGGTCAATCGTCCTCCTTCTGTAGCCCAGCCTCCGGCGCCGTCCCGCTCCAGGAGAAGAACGACACCACTGTATCGCCGTACCTCTTCAGGGTAGTTCGCCGATACCCTCCGCTTTCAGGCAATTCGCGATTGGATTCGGCCACCACCAGGTGTGCCGGATGAGCGGCCAGCAGGAGATCCCACCCTTCAAAGCTGTAGGGAGGGTCGCAAAAGCAGAGATCGGCAGGCTCGCCCTGCCTGGCCACGTATACCAAGGCGTCCATGGCCAAGACCTCCAGGCTGCACCCCAGGCGCCCTTTGAAATCCGCGACGGCCCGGCGAATCCCCTCCGCCGCCTTGCGGTTCGACTCGACGAAGACCACCGAGGCAGCACCTCTGGAGGCGGCCTCCAGGCCCAGCGAGCCCGTGCCCGCGAAGAGATCGAGCACCCTGGCCCCCTCGAGCTCGAACTTTCCGTAGAGAGTGTCGAAGATGGCCTTGCGCACCTTGGCGGTGGTCGGGCGCGTCTCCGCTCCCACCTTGGAGGGGATCCTCCGGCCCTTTTCCACTCCGCTGCCTATGCGCATGGGGTCCTCTTCCCGCCCGGCCCACCCGGGCGGCACGGGTTGAGAACTTATCAGCTTCGGAACAGGTACTCAGCATCTTCGCCGGCTGCGAAGCCGTCGAGCTCGCTGCGGAGATCCTCGAAGGCGCTGAGGAAGGGGTCGTCGCCGACCAGCGCGCGGGCCACCTCGCGTGCGGATTCCAGGATGCGGCGATCCTTCGCCAACGACGCGATGCGAAGGTCGGACGCGCCCTTCTGGCGCGCGCCCAGCAGCGTGCCCTCGCCGCGCAGCTCGAGATCGCGCTCGGCGAGGTAGAAGCCGTCGGTGGACTCCACACATGCCTGCAGCCGCCCTTCGCCCCCCGAGTCGAGCTCGCCGGTCTCGACCAGATAGCAGTACGACTGAGCCGCGCCTCGGCCCACTCGGCCGCGCAGCTGGTGAATTTGCGCAATCCCGAAGCGGGCAGCGTCAAGGATCACCATGACCGTTGCGTTGGGGACGTCCACGCCGACCTCGATGACCGTCGTCGAGACCAGCACATCCAAGTCGTCGTGGCGGAAGGCCTCCATGACCTGGGCCTTCTCCGAAGTCGGCATCTGGCCGTGCAGCAGTCCGACCCGCATCCCGGCCAGCCTGGTCGCGGCCAGCTCCTCGTATGTCGCGGTCGCAGAAGCCGCCTGGATCTTCTCCGACTCCTCCACCAGGGGGCAGACGACGTAGGCCTGGCGGCCCGCCGCCACCTCGCGCTCCAGACGCGCGTACACCTTGTCGATCTCCTCCTCGTTGCGCGCCCATCGCGTTCGGATAGGCGTCCTGCCAGGGGGAAGCTCGTCGAGCACGCTGTAATCCAGGTCTCCGAAGATGGTCATCGCCGCGGTGCGCGGTATCGGAGTGGCCGTCATCACCAGGACGTCGGGCTCTAGCTCCTGCCGTTCGCGCGAGCGCTCCCTCAGGAGAGACCTCTGCTCGACGCCGAAACGATGCTGCTCGTCCACGACCACCAGGCCCAGCCGTGCAAACTCCACGCCCTCGGAAAGCAGGGCGTGAGTCCCGACGACCAGGTCCACGCCGCCTGCGGAGAGCTCCGCCAGCAACGACTTTCTGCGGGTGCCGGTGACCTTGTTGGTGAGCAGATCGACCTTGAGCGGCCTGCGGCTGTCGCCGAAAAGCCCCCACTCCTGGTCGGCATCCACCTCCAGGCCGGCCAGCAGGCGCGAGATGCCCAGGTAATGCTGCTCGGCAAGCACCTCCGTGGGCGCCATCAGCACCGCCTGGTAGCCCGATTGGATGGCGAACAGAGCCGCCGTTACCGCCACCATGGTCTTTCCCGAGCCGACGTCCCCTTGCAGGAGCCTGTGCATGGGTACCCCGGAGGCCATGTCCATGGCGATCTCCCCCACCACCCTGAGCTGAGCCGATGTCGGGGAGTAGGGAAGCTGGGCCAGAAAGCGCGAGGCGAGGTCACCCGCGTCGGAGAGCCCGAGGCCCGGCTGGAACCCGCCCTCGGTATCGGTCCTGAATTCCCCGGCTCGACCGGAGGACGAGGTTCGCACCCGCCCCCTGGAGGCCAGGGAACCGACCGAATGCCGGATCCCTCTTGCCTGTTGCTCCTTGTGGACCTTTGCCGCCACCAACTGAAGCTGGATGCGCAATAGCTCGTCGAAGGCAAGGCGCTCGCGAGCCCGGGCGTAGTCCTCGGGGTCGCCCGGCGCGTGTATGAGACGGTAGGCGGAGTCCCTGTCGATCAGCCCGAGGCTCCGCCTGAACGCATCGGGCAGCGGATCGGCGATCCACCCGGCCTCTTTCAGCGTGGTGGCGATCGCCTTGACCATCTCGTTCGGCTTGAAGTGGTACTTCTCCGATTGCGGATAGATGGGCACGATCCTGCCGGTCCGATCCCCGATCAGGTCGACCAGGGGATTCACCATCTGGCGCTTGCGGCCGAAGAGTTCTATCCTGCCGAACAGCGCGCACTCGATACCAGGCTGCAGCTGCCGCTTGCGCCAGGCTTGATTGAAGAAGGTCACGTCCAGGCTGCCCGTCTCGTCCCCCAGGACTACCTGGACGATCTCGCGGCGACCCTTCACGAAGCGCGAGCTCACCGAGCGCACCGTCCCGATGACCAGGACGTCGGTTCCCGGCTGCGCCTCCCAAATCCCCATATGGTTGCGGCGGTCCACATAGCGCCGGGGGAAGAAGTTCAAAAGGTCGTACAGGCTCTCGAACCCGGAGTCCACGAATGCCTTGGAGCGGGCGGGAGACAACCCGATCGCCGAGGCAGGCGGCACGCTCTTCAGGCCGAACAGATTCGAACGTCTGTTCATATCTGGTCCAACCTAGCCCGGCAATCCCGATCCAGGACTACCGCCCGGCCCGCCCTTCATTCGATACCTATGAGATAGGGATAGAGCGGCTGGGCGCCGTGCAGCACCTCAACCTCCATACCCGGGTGGTGAACGGCCAGCCATTCGGTAACCTCCCGGCTCGACGCCGGCGTGGCACCCTCGCCTTCGATAAGGGTGATGATCTCGGAGTCGTCAGAGACAAGGGCGCCGATCGAGATGATCGCCGCCTGCGCAGCGCTCTTGGCGATCGCCACCACCCCGGTGGCTCCGAGCCCGATAAAGTCCCCCGCAGCCACCTCGCCGATCTCGGACCGGTAGTCGCGCACGGCCTGGGTGACCTCGGCCACCGCCACCCGCTTGGCCGAGGCGCGCATCACGCTCAGGTTCGAGGAGACGTCGTTCATCGGGTCGTAATCGATCAGGGCCGACATCCCCTCGACGACGCCGCTGGTGGGTATCACGGCCACCTCCTTCGCCGAGAGCGAAGCGGCCACCTGAGCGACCGGGGTCACGTTGGTGTTGTTGGGGAGCACGATAACGCCGGGGGCCGGCACATCCTCGATGGCAGCGAGGATCTCCTCGGTGGAGGGGTTCATCGACTGGCCGCCCATCACAATCCGGTGCACCCCGAGGGAGCGGAAGATCCGGGCGATGCCTTCTCCGTTGGCTATCACCACCACGGCGGTCTCCACCGGCTCGTTGTTCGCCGGCGCATAAGGGTCCGGAGCGCCGGCTCCCCGTGCCTCCACCACCCAGTTCTCTTCGGCGACCTGGTCATATAGGTCCGTAACCCTGATGCGCAAAGGGCGTCCGGCCTCGATACCCGCCTCGATGGAGGCGCCGATGTCGTCGGTGTGGATGTGGCAATTGTAAGTGCCGTCCTGCCCGACGACCACGATCGAATCTCCGAGGCCCGCCCACACCTCGCGGAAACCCGCCACCATGGTGTCGTCCGACTCCAGCAGGAACATCACCTCGAATCGCGGCCCAAGGCCGTCCTCGGGGCCGGCGGACACCGTCTCCACCCTGGACGTGGACTCCGGCACCACCGCCTCGAAGGCGAACTCGCGGCGCCCGCCCTCCTCGAAGCCATCCGCTCCCGCCACCTCGCACAAAGCCGCCACCATGAGCACGAATCCGGCGCCGCCGGAATCCACCACCCCTGCCTTGCGCAACTGTTCGAGCAGCTCCGGCGTCCGCGAAAGGGATGCCTCGGCCGCCTCCAGTAACGAAGGTGCGGCCGCGGCCAGCTCCACTCCCACGTCGAGCAGCTCACGCGCCCTTCCGGCGACCTCGGTTATCACGGTGAGGATGGTGCCCTCCACCGGATTCAGCACGGCTGCGCGTGCCCGGTCGTCCGCTCGGGTGAGGGCGGCCACAAGTGTCCCCAGGTCGGCCACTTCTTCGGGGTCCTCGCCGAAAACCTTGCAGAGCGAGCCGATCACCTGAGAGAGGATCACGCCGGAATTGCCGCGCGCGCCGAGAAGCGCCGCCTTGCCGGCGTCCATGAAGTCGGCGGTGGTTCCTCGGCTCTCTCCGGAGGCAATTCCGCGCGACTCCAGCACCTCGGTGGCGGAGCGCAACGTGAAGAACATGTTGGTGCCCGTGTCGCCATCGGGGACCGGATAGACGTTGAGCCGGTTGATCCTCTCGCGGTACTCCTCCAGGAGCTCCGCGTAGCGCACCAAGAGCCCCGCAAGGAGGCGGCCCCTCTGAACCATTGCAAACACCTCGCAGCAATGCTATTGGAACATCCCAGGCGGGAGGCCCCGCCAGACGTCAAAGGCACTATGCTGAAACAGCTGTTTTTTCGAAGGCGCGAAGGAGTATCCAAGGTGGCATCGGTTTGTGAGCTGTGTGGCAAGGGTCCCCACTTCGGCATGTCGCTTTCGCACTCCCATCGTCGCAACAAGCGCCGCTGGAATCCCAACATCCAGAGAGTGCACGCCCTCGTGAACGGCTCCAAGAAGCGCATCAACGTCTGCACCTCCTGCATACGCTCCGGCAAGGTCACCAAGGCCGCCTAGGCGGCGCCTGATTTGGCGCAGCGCGCGCTCCTCTACTTCTCCTTCGGCGGGCCGGACGGCCCCGACGATGTCCTGCCGTTCATGCAGAACGTCACACGCAAGAGGCCCGTACCTCCGGAGCGCCTGGTCGAAGTTTCCCGTCATTACCACCTCTTCGGCGGCCGCAGCCCCATCAACGCCATCAACCTCGAGCTGATAGAGCGGATTCGACCGGCCCTTGTGGCCGCAGACCGCGAGCTGCCCGTTTATTACGGGAACCGAAATTGGAATCCCTACCTGGGCGAAGCCCTTCGCCAGATGGGCGAAGACGGCATCGAGGAGGCGCTCGTCTTCGTCACCTCCGCGTATGGCTCTTACTCAGGATGCCGGCAATACCGAGACGACCTGGCCGAAGCGCTCGCCGATCCGGCGAATCCGCCCATCCGGCTCTGGAAGCTCCGCCACTTCTACGATCATCCCCGGTTCGTGGAGCCCTTCGCCGAGGGCGCGATTGAGGCTTTCCGACGCCTTGCGGCCGTTCACGGCGCGGAGGCGGTAAGGATCCTCTACACCGCACATTCCATTCCCACCGCCATGGCCTCCAACAGCGAATACCTGGCCCAGCTCGGCTTCGTGCGCGACTACGTGAACGCCCGTCTGGCCAAAGAGACCGGGAGGCAGCCGGTTTGGGCACAAGTCTTCCAATCCCGTAGCGGCCCTCCGTCACAGCCCTGGCTGGAGCCGGACATCTCGGACGCCATGAACGAGATGCACGCAGACGGCGCCGGCGCCTTCGTGGTCGTCCCCATCGGCTTCATCTCCGATCACATGGAGGTCATCTACGACCTCGACACGCTCGCCGCTTCGACGGCACGTGATCTGGGAGCCGGCTTCACAAGGGTGGCCACTCCAAGCTCGTCGCCGGGATTCGAAGACCTCGTGGTCGATCTGGTCCGAGAGCAGGAGGAACCGGGCTTCGCCGCCCCCTCCCTCCCCATGCCGCTCAAGCCGCTTCGGGAGTGCAGGCAGGGCTGTTGCATGCCCGGGTACGTGCCGCGCTCGCTCTGAGCCGGGAGACAACGGCCGCATGGCGTGAAACCGTGTGCTCCGTCCAGCCGACCATGCGTGGTCTATTTCCCCCGTCCCCGCGGTGGGGCGACGGCGACGATGGTACCCGGAACGTGATATCCCGCGCTCGCGGCGCGAGCAAAGCGGCGACGTTGTCGCTCGCGGCGCGAGCACGCCGCGTCCGGCCGTAAGCACCGTGGAAAAAAGGACATGTGCCCGCGCAGTGGTCCATCCCGGTCTTGATGCACACCTTGTTTGGGGGGAGTGATCCCGTCGGAAGAGAGCCGGCGCATCATTGACCGAGCTTCCGCGGTGGTCGCACTCCAATCAGGTAAGAGTTAGGTTTTCGAGGGGCATGAACGCTAGGACCCGCTCGAGCGACAAACAGCCAGTACTATTCCGCCCCAGGCGATGAGCGCAAGGAGACGTCATCGGCCGGGGCCCGGGCTCATCGGTCCGCGCCGCGAACTAGTGCTCTACTGGTGGAGGCATCGGGGAGCGGTATTCCGGGTACCCACATGGTCGGCGCGGGATCCAGGTGTCCGCGGATTCACACCCAGGGACTGCTGCGTGCCTGGCCTTGGCAGCGTCGGCGTCCGGGCGTCGGTGGATTCTTGACGACCAGGACGCCGTGAAACGTTCCGCTTTGCCGATCCGACCACGGTAGCAGTTCTGCTGCCATGGTCACGGTGAACTATATCGCACAGAAAGAGCTGCGCAACCACGTCGGCGAGGTGCTCCGCCGGGCCGAGGCCGGCGAGACCATGACGGTGACGGTCGCCGGTCGTCCAGTTGCCGAGGTCGGTCCGGCGCATCGCCGCCGCTGGGTAAGCGGTGCCACTCTGGCCGGCATCTGGCACCTAAAGGCACCGCAGTCTCTGGACGTCGACGTCGAGCGACTGCCAGCAGGTATCGTGGACCCGTTCGCTTCATGAGGGCCATCCTCGACACCTCGGTGCTCATAGGGGAGCTCCCGCCGCCTGACAACGTCGAGGCCGCCATCAGCGTCGCCTCAATTGCCGAGCTGCACTTCGGCGTCCTTGTAGCCGACGACGATGGCGAGCGGGCGCGGCGTACCGCCCGACTCGCAGTGATCGAGGCAACCTTTGATCCCATACCTGTAACCGCCGAGGTCGCCCGCGTCCTGGGGGCAACTTGCGGCCGAAGTGACCCGTCGCGGGGGAAATCCAAGACGGCGCCGGATCGACCTTGCCATTGCCGCCACGGCCCAAGTGGAAGGAGTGCCACTCGTTACCGAGAACATCGGTGACTTCCAAATCATCAATGACCTTGTCGACGCTCGGCGACTATCCGACCTTTGACATCCTCTCCCACCTTAAGGCGGCCATGCACACCGATTCGGTTCGTTCATCTGACGGAATCTCGTCCCCAGGGTACCTTTCGAGTACCGGGCGAAGCTCGACATCGGCCACCTGCACCCCTCCTCCAGCTAGCAGTTGATGCGGTGGTTCCCAGCTGTGGCGAAACGCTACAGTCGGCCCTTACAGCGAGACTCGAATGTCAGCGTCGGCAATGTGCGGAACCCGCCTCATCCGCCTTCCGGCATGCTATCGAACCGCAGGCTCACCGTCACCACCGTCCTTATGGGAACGGTGGTCCCGGGTGGTGGATCCTGCCCAGTCACCACCCCCTCGCTCTCGACAGCGTCAGGGTCGGAAGTATGGCGCAGGCGCAGCCCCTGGCCGTAGCAGGCTTCCATTGCCTCGTGAAAGAGAAGGCCTGCAAGGTCGGGAACCACGCCGGGCTTAGGCCTATTGCGCCGGTACGAGGTCTCGCGGGCGAAGTTCTCGGCGACCTCCCTCACGGATTCAGGGTCGATCCACGTCACCGCTTCATCATGGCACGATCAGCGCTTCGATGATGGCCGGAGATTACAGCGGATCGGCTTGGCCGTCAGCGACGGATCCGGGAACCCCTATGGGCCGGAGCCCGCAGCGGCGTTACGCCTGTCCCTGCGCCCGGCACGGGCTTCGGCCCATGCAGCCAGACCAACCCCGGCGAGCAGGACCAGGTCCGCACCCCAGATACTCGGTGTCATCCAGCCCGATACGCTCGGCCCAACCGCGAAGGTTCCTCTCGGGAAGAGCGGGCTTACACTCGCCGAAACCCTGTAGGTGCCGGGCATGACGGCGCTGAAGCTGGCCACTGGACGCGCGCCCCGCATCTCGCGGAGATAAGCCGGACCTCCGGCAAAGTTGTGGACCGCAAGGCTCGCGGCTCGGTCAAACACCACCTCGACTGTCAGCCCCTCAGGCGCGTCCGCCGCGCTCTTCTCCGCGTAGACGAAGTAGGTTCCCGGCGTATTCACGTTGAACACGACCGTGCCCGGGAGGCTTGCGCGCGCGAAGCCCGACGTGCGCATGGTGAGAGTCGACTGGGCTATGGCCAGCCACCCCAGCGAGGCAACCAGACCTACCAGAGCCAGGACGAGAGCGCCGCCATGCCTCGAAGCCGGTCTTTGGCCCCCCGGGTTCAACTGGGCGCGTCGATTCCTTTTGGCCGAGCGATTGGTCACAACGAAAGCCACGCCGGCAACAGCCGCCGCGACCACGAAGAGCGGCCAGGCAACCCAGCCCGGTGCCGACCGCACGACTTCGCTCGCCGCGGCGTCCAGGACCATGAAGGCCACTCCCAGCAGCACAACTGCATTGACACCGGCGGCGAGCCGTCCGCGGCGGGAGCCGACAAGGATCGCGCGGGCGCTCAGCGACAGCCCGATGGTGATCGGTAGCAACACCAAGGCGTAGGCGGGCAGATCCCGCCCCAGGGCACCCCAGCCGTAGATCCGCTCGGGTTCGTTGAAGAGGGCGCTGGTTTGCATGAAGAGCTGCCAAAACACGAGCAAGGCCGCAGCGATGACAACACCGGGCAAAGCCGCCAAGGCGCGCGCTGCGAGGCGATCTCCCCGCCGGGCTCGTTCCTCAGCCGGGCCGGCGCTTGCACCGAACCCGCCGGCTGCACTCTTGGGATATAGACGGGAACCCATGGCGGCCTCCCTTCACGCGATCGACCAGATCATCACGCGGGGCCTGCCGATCCGGACAGGGAAATAGGTCATATTCGGGCGGGAATCAACCCCGCCCCAGGCAATTGACGCCTACTGCCCACCGCCATAGGACTGATACGGCGCCACCCACGTGACCCCGATCCCAGCGCAGTCGGGCATGTTCGCCCCCATGCCGGGAAGATAGGCGGGGATTTGCCATGTTGTCCGGGTTCCGGGTGCCGCCACCAGCAGGTATTCGAAGGTCGGGCACTCCCCCACCCCGCCAGGCGGAAGGTCACTACCCTGCAGCTGCGCCTCCGCGACTCCTCCGTTCGCCGGAACCAGCACCTGGGAGAGAGCACTTTGACCCACCCCGATTGGGGGGTTGTTATCGTGCACGGCGACCAACCTGGCTCCCGATGTCAGCTCACCCACCACGTTCGGCCAGCCTTCCAAACTGCAGGGCAGATCGGAGACGTTCTTGAAATCCAGGATCGCGGAGACCTGCCCCATCGCGGCGCCGCTGTGCGCGATGGATACCTGCAGATACTGCCCCTCACAGGCCGGCATCCCCGCTCCGGAAGGCACCGCGGTCGTGGTAGTCGCCACAGGATTGGCAGTGGTGGCATTGCCCACCACGGGTGTGACCGAGAACCCCGGGCAGCCCGGCATCCGCTGGTTCAAGCCCGGCAGCATGGCAGGAACCTTGATTGCGGAGCCGGTTCCAGGAGGCGTCACCTGCAGATAGGTGAAGGCCGGGTCGCATGGAGGACCGGAGTCGACACCGGTGGGCACGCTGAATAGCGCAAAGACCGGTTTGTTCGGTACCACAAGGGCGGCGGTTCCGGCCTTTTGTCCCGCCGGCCTTCCCAGG
>JAJZNF010000154.1 GCA_021847985.1 Actinomycetes bacterium
CCACGTCAAGGATGCCGATGGCCCACAGCCGGCCCGACGTCGATAAACCGTTTCGATGGCTGCCACCGCCGCCAACAGTGGGTTACCAAGCCAGCCGGTAATGGGTTTCCGGCCAAGGCGCTAGCGCCTGCGAGCTGGGCGGCAGGTCATCCATCTGCGAGTCCGCGCGACTCGGCGACGCCCAATGGGCCCCGTCCGAATCACAGCGGGCGCGGTCTTGAACCACGGTGAATTTGGGCGTCACACCGGCGCTGCATTCTGGTGATGCACTTAGATACGTGCGAACTCGTAACTTTGGAATGCAACGCCGAGTACCCGGAGCGGGATTCGAACCCGCACGCCCTTGCGGGCAAAGGATTTTGAGTCCTCCGTGTCTACCATTCCACCACCCGGGCCAGCAATCAGTCAGCATAGAGCTTCCCGCGCCGCAGTCACTTTACCGGAAAGGGACGAACAAAGACCGGCCCCGCCAAGCCGGGCCTACCCGCGGGCGGGCGCTTCACTTAGGAGCCCACACTCGAATTCAAGCCCGACCCCTTGGGCATCAACGCCGCCGTGCGGCTTGCCCGCGACGTCCTGGCAAACGGTCCCCTCGCTCCCTTCCGCCACACCGGGGGTACCCGATGACACCACGGACACCTATTGCCCGTGGCAGGATTGGTGCCGGAATCCCAAAGCAGGGACCTCGGCGCACCGCTAACACACTCTCCCGGCGCCGACACGCCCTGGGGCCCGCAGGCGCTGCGGGAGCCGTAACAGAAATCCCAGAAAATCTGTAACCCAAGCGCCGTCCCGGAAGTCTATTAACTGTGTTGGGGTATTTCACGGTCCAGGCGGTCTCCACTCTTAGCCAACCGACCATTTGATGGCGGGCAGGCGACGAGGAGCCTCTGTACCGCAAGCCGGAGACCGGCAATGAATCGCCCTTTGCGTCGCGTGCCCGCGCGCGGAGGGACATTGAGGACGAAAGGCTGATGGTGATCGCATTCACATTTCCCGGGCAAGGCTCCCAGAAACCGGGCATGGGAGCGGCATGGGTCGATCATCCCTCCTGGGAGATCGTCCACGAAGCATCCGAGGCGTCGGGGCGCGACATCGCCTCCCTCCTGCTCGACGCCGACCAGGAGGCCCTCTCGCAAACGCGCAATACCCAGCTGGCGACCTACACGATGTCGATGATGGTCCTGGACGCGATAGAGCGCACCGGCGTCACTCCATCCATATGCGCAGGGCACTCCCTCGGTGAATATTGCGCGCTCGTCGCCGCCGGCGCACTTGCCTTCGACACCGGCGCCCGCCTCGTCTCGGAAAGAGCGGAGGCCATGCAGGACGCCGCCGAAGAGCATCCCGGCGCAATGGCCGCGCTTCTGGGCATAGACGACGAGGGTGCCGAGAAGGCCTGTGACGAAGTCGGCGGCGATGTCTGGGTCGCCAACTACAACGCCCCCGGCCAGGTTGTGCTGGCAGGGCGCAAGGGCGCGCTGGAGGGGGCCATCGAGAGGGCGCGCGAATACGGCGCCAAGCGCGTCATGGTGCTCCCGGTCAACGGAGCCTTCCACACTCCCTTTATGGAGCACGCGAGGCACAGGCTGCGCAAGGCTCTTTTAGAGTCGCGCTTTTTCGACGCCGAGGTTCCGGTGGTGGCCAACGTGGACGCCTTCCCGTACCGCCGGGCCGCCGACTGGATCCGGCTTCTCGCGCAGCAGCTCACCTCCCCGGTCATGTGGACGCGCTCACTTGCCAAGCTGAGGGACCAGGGCACCAGCCTTCTGGTCGAGATCGGGCCCGGCAACGTGCTCACCGGCCTGGCCAAGCGCACCGTCCCGGAAATAACCGGAATCTCCATCCAGGCCCCTGACGACCTGGACAAGCTCCTCCTGGCCGTCGAGGCGGCCGCCAAGCTGCAACCCCAGGTTGACGGCGGACTTGGCGAGCACCTCTATGCCTCGGAGCGCATTATCGTCTCGCCCGCCGCGGGGGTCTTCACCCCGTCCGCCGAGGTTTCCGCTCATCAGAGCGTGGGCGTCGGCGCCGAGGTAGGGGACGTTTCCGGGTTGGCGGTGCGCTCACCCTTCGCCGGCAAGCTCTCGGGGTACATCGCCGCCGAGGGCGAGCGGGTGATCATCGGCCAGCCCATAGCCTGGCTCAGAACAAAGCTGGAGAATTGACAGGGATTATGTTCGGATCAAAAATCACCGGCTGGGGCGCAGCTCTTCCCGGCACCGTCATCACCAACGAGGACTTCGAGAAGCGCCTTGACACCAGCGACGCCTGGATCACCGAACGAACCGGCATCAAAGAACGCCGGGTCGGAGGCACCACCGCGTCCCTGTCGGTGGAAGCGGCCCAAAAGGCGATAGCCGCGGCGGGGCTGACCCCGGCCGACATCGGAATGCTGGTCCTCTCGACCACCACCCCGGACAAGACGGTCCCGGCGACGTCCGCCACCGTCCAGGCCGAACTCGGCCTCAACTGCGGCGCCTTCGACATCAACGCCGCCTGCGCAGGGTTCGTCTACGCGCTGGTGGTCGGGCACTCCATGATTCTCAGCGGCGTGGAACACGTTCTGGTCATCGGCGCGGACACGCTCAGCCGCATCACCGACATGGAGGATCGCGCCACGGCCGTGCTCTTTGCCGACGGCGCGGGTGCCGTGGTGCTCAGCCGCACTGAGGAGAACAACTTCCTTAGCTGGGACCTGGGCGTGGATGGTTCGTTGGTCCCGATCCTCTACTGCGAACACGGCGGGTTCCTGCGCATGGAAGGCCGCGAGGTCTTCAAGCGTGCAGTGCTGGCCATGGTCTCCTCGGCCAAAGCGGCCCTCGAGCGCGCGGGCATTACCGCCGACGACGTCGCCCTGGTGGTCCCCCACCAGGCCAACATCCGCATAATCGAGGCCGCCAACAACCGGCTCGGAATCCCCATGGATCGGACCGCCATCGTCCTCGACAAGACCGGCAACACCTCTTCGGGGAGTATTCCGCTGGCGCTGGCCGCCGCCGCCGACATGGGAAGGATCCACCCGGGTGACTACGTCCTCTTCTGCGGATTCGGAGCCGGGATGACATGGGCGTCCGCCGTGGTCAGGTGGGGAGCCTAGTGTCCGAGACAAAGCGCACCGTGCTCGTAACCGGTGGCGTGACGGGCATCGGCGAGGCAACCACCCGCCTGCTGCTGGAGCAGGGGCACCGGGTGGCGGCGACCTACCATCGCCGCCGGGCCCAAAAGGAGCTGACCGACTTCGGCGAGGACTTCTTCGAAGTCCACTGCGAGCTGACCGAATCCGAATCTGTGGCGGCGGCCGTGGCGGCGGTGAACGAGCGCTTCGGCCCGGTGGAGGTACTGGTGGCAAATGCCGGCGTCACGGAGGACACACTGTTGCTGCGGATGTCGGAGCAGGCCTGGAACCGCGTCATCGACGCCAACCTCACCGGCGCCTTTCGCCTGACCAAGGCGGTCATGCCCCAGATGATCCGGGCCCGATGGGGCCGGCTCATCTACGTGACTTCCGTGATAGCGGGCATGGGCGCGCCGGGGCAGGCCAACTACGCCGCATCCAAGGCCGGGCTGATCGGGTTTGCCCGATCGGTGGCCCGCGAGGTAGCGACGCGCAACGTCACCGCAAACGTGGTGGCGCCGGGAGCGGTCACCACCGCTCTCACCGAGGTGGTCTCCGAAAAGCGCATGGCGGAGATGACCGCCGCGGTACCCATGGGGAGGATCGCAACCCCGGCGGAGATCGCCGGCCCGATCGCTTTCCTGGCCTCGGAGGCGGCCGGCTACATTACCGGGGCCGTGCTTACGGTCGACGGAGGGATTTCAATGGGCTTCTGATCCTGCGGAGCCCCCCGGGGGTAGCATGATCGGATGGAAAACGGGCCGGAAGGCTCGGACGGGCAGGCGCAACCGCGTCGCCTGAAACGGATAAACACAAGGGGAAGTTGCAGGAAATGGACGACGCACAGGCCTTCGAGCAGTTCAAGCAGTGCACCGTAAAGGTGCTCGGCGTGAGCCCGGAGCAGGTGACCATGGAGGCCAGCTTTGCTGAGGACCTTGACGCCGACAGCCTCGACATCGTTGAGCTCGTGATGGAACTCGAGGACTCCTTCGGCATCAAAGTTGAGGAGTCGGAGCTGGAAGGCGTCAACACCGTCGGTGCCGCCTACGAACTCGTGAAGGGCAAGCTCGCATGAAACTGGCGTTCACCGATTCCCATCCCGAGGGGATCGAAGCGCCATATCAGGTGGCCATCACCGGCCTCGGCGTAGTCTCCTCGATCGGCACCGGCAAGGAAGCATTCTGGGATGGCTTGCTGAAGAGCGAGAACCCTTCGCCGACTCGCCTGGTGGAAGACTTCGACCCCTCGAACTGGATGAGCGTAAAGGAGGCCCGCAGGGCCGACCGCTTCAACCAGTTCGGCGTCGCTGCCGCCCAGCTGGCAATCGACGACGCAGGCCCCCTCGAGGTGGACCCGGCCCGTGCCGGCGTCTGGATGGGGACCGGCGTAGGCGGACTCACCACCCTGGAGGGACAGGTCCTGCTGGCGCACGAGCGCGGACCGGACCGGGTGACGCCGTTCCTGGTCCCGATGATGATGGCTAATTCCAACGCCGCCACCATCTCCATGCGCTTCGGGTTCACCAACGTCTGCCAGACCACCTGCACGGCCTGCGCGGCGGGCACCCATGCCATCGAGAATGCGGCCAGGCTGATTGCATCCGGCCGGGCCACCGTGATGCTGGCGGGTGGGAGCGAGGTGGCCACAACCATCACCGCCCAGGCGGGCTTCGCCAACATGACCGCCGCCTCCACCACCGGGATCTCCCGGCCCTTTGATGTGGATCGCGACGGCTTCATCATGGCGGAGGCCGCCGGAGTGGTGGTCCTCGAGGAGCTGGGCCACGCCCTGGCGCGCGGCGCCCACATCTATGCCATCGTGGCGGGAGCGGGCTCGAACGCGGACGCGCACCATATCACCGCGCCTGCGCCCCATGGAGTCGGCGCCGCCGTTTGCATGGAGCTGGCCCTGACGGATGCCGGCATAACCGCGGACGAGGTCGGCCACATAAATGCGCACGGAACCTCCACTCAGCTGAACGACCGCTCCGAGGCCGAGGCCATCGAGAAGGTCTTCGGCGACAGGCAGGTCCCGGTCACCTCCCTGAAAGGAGCGCTCGGCCACGGTCTGGGCGCCGCGGGTGCAATCGAGGCGATAGGCGCTTGCCTGACCTTCGAGAACAACCTCATCCCGCCGACGGCGAACACCAAGAACGTGGACCCCGAGATCCATATCGAAGTGGTGACGGGCAGTCCGAGGCCGCTCCCGGAGGGCGTGATAATCTCCAACTCCTTCGGCTTCGGCGGGCACAACGGCACCCTGGTGCTGAAGCGACACGAGGGCTGATCGCCTGAATCAGAGCACAGGGCGCCCAGGCATCCACCTGGGCGCCCTGTCATTTAAGCCTGCCGAAGTGCGCCATCGATGCAGTTGGCGGCAGGGAGCTAGCCTGTCCTTGAAATGCCCCCTTCCCCTCAGACACCCCCGCCCCGGGATTTGGCGCTCGGCTCGTTCAGCGACGCCGCCCCCTGGGTCGTCGAGATCGAACATCTTGCCTGGCTCCCGGGAGTCGACTCCTTGCGTGCGCGCAATCGGGCCTCGGTCCCCAGACTCATAGCCCCCCGCCGATCGCCCCGCACACTGCGCGCCTTCACCGTCGCCTGGGAGATCGGCAAGGCGCTGGCCTCCTGGCGCCTGATCGACCGGCCCAAGGGCAACCCCGCCTCCCGCACCGGCCTCTCCCGTCGGCTCAAGAAGACCTTCGAGCATCTTGGCCCCACCTATATCAAGTTGGGCCAAATCATCTCCTCCGGCGAGGGAATCTTTCCCGAGGAGCTGGTCCGGGAGTTCAAGGACCTTCGCGACCGGGTGAAGCCCGAGCCCTTTGCCATCGTTCGAGCCACCGTGGAGGAGGAGCTCGGAGCGGAGCTCGAGGAGGTCTTCTCCGAGTTCGACACCCAGTCGATCGCTGCCGCCTCCATCGCCCAGGTTCACCTGGCCAGGTTGCGCACCGGCGAGGAAGTGGTGGTGAAGGTGCAGCGCAGCACGGTCGCCGAACTGGTCGCCAAGGACCTGGCCGCCATGAGCTGGATCGCCCCTGCGCTGGTGGGGAGGATTCCCGTCGCCGCGCTGGCCAACCCGCCCGCGCTGGTGGAGCTCTTTGCCGAGACCATAAGCGAAGAGCTCGACTTCCGCCTGGAGGCGGCGAGCATGCTCGACGTGGCCCGCCTGCTCGCCGCCACCGACCAGCGGGCGATCGTGGTGCCACGCCCGCACCCGCGCTATGTCACCCGCAAGGTGCTGGTGATGGAGAGGCTCTCCGGCTTTGCCTGGGACGACGCGATCGGGATGCGCGAGGCCGGGATAGACACCTCCAAAGTGCTGCGCGCCGCTCTGGTGGGCTTCATGGAGGGCGCCATGCTCTTCGGGATCTTCCACGGGGACCTGCACGGCGGCAATCTATTCGTGATGGCCGACGGCCGCGTGGCCCTTCTCGACTACGGGATTACCGGCCGCCTGAGCGAGGCGAAGCGCCTCGCCTTCCTGCGCCTGCTCATGGGCGGGACACTCAACGACGCCAGGATGCAGACCGAGGCCATGCGCGACCTGGGTGCATTGCCCCCCGACACCGACGTGGAGGCGGTCATCCGCGACCTGGGCCTGGACAGGCCACCACTCGACCCCTCGCAAATGACCCCCGAACAGCTGACTCGCGAGATCCGCGAGCTCACCAAGGCACTGTTGGGTTATGGGGCCAGGATGCCCAAGGAGCTCATGCTCTTCGTGAAGAACATGATCTTCCTCGACTCCTCTATAGCCCGCCTCGCACCGGACATCGACCTCTTGGCCGAGATCACGTATCTGGCCGGCTACTTCGCCTCCAAGCACGGTGCGCGACTGGCGCAGGAGGTGGGCGTCGACCTGCGCGAGGTGCCGCTCGACCTTGCATCGGTGCGCGGCTCGCTCGGCATCGGCGAAGGCGAGGGGGGCATCACCTACCGCGAACTACGCGAGCGTCGCGAAACCATCCGCCGCAGGATGGAGGAGTCGGGACGCCGACGCAGGCGCGCCTAGGCGACCGCTACTCGTGATTCGCGGCTTTTAGAGACGCGATCGTCTCCCTTAGGGACTTTTTACCCTATTCACCGCAGGTCAGCATCGGCGACACTCTTTTCAGGCACGGCTCTGGGGGTTCAGGGTAGACCGGGTCTCTCGTCGTGGGCGTGGAGAAAGAGCGGGCATGCACGAATTCGGTATCGCCGAGGAACTGGCTGCCCTCGTGGACCGGACTCTCTCCGAAAACCAAGGTGCCAAGGTGCTGAAGGTTGTCGTCGAGGCGGGCGCGGGAGCCATCGAGGAGGTGAGCCTGCGGGTCGCCTTCGAGGAGGCCTCTCGCGGCAGCCCGATCGACGGAGCCGAGCTGGTCATCGAGATTGCCCCGCGCGAGTATCACTGCTTCGACTGCGGAACCGTCTTTCCGGAACCGGAGGGACGCAACGCCGCATGCCCGGTTTGCGGAGGTGCAAACACCATCTCCGCGCCGAACCACGACGTCGTCCTCAAGTCCGTAGAAATAGAGGGATAGGTATGGAATACGACCGCCGCTCGCTCTTCGCTCGTGCCCTGGGCCATCGCGAGGTTCCGAGTCCCGAATCCGACGCGCTCGCCTTGCAGCGTGCGTGTGAGGCGCGGCTCCGGGAGGTGGAGGCGATGGAGCCTCTCTCCGGGCTCGAGCTCGCCCCGCTCCTGGCCGAAAACAAGCTCAGCCGGCGAGCCTTTCTGGCCTGGACCTCGGCCATGACCGCGGCCCTCATGCTGCCGCCCCTACTGCGGCCACAGGTTGCCAAGGCCGCCGAGCTCCTGAACAGGGTTCCGGTGATCTGGATCGAGGGCCAGGACTGCGCCGGCAACTCCGAGGCGTTCATACGCTCGGCCGGTCCCACCGTCGAGGAGCTGCTCTTCCAGACCATCTCGCTCGAGTTCCATGAGACGCTGATGGCGGCCGCGGGCATCCAGGCCGAGCAGCGAAAGCAACAGGCCGCACAGATGTACAAGGGCCGCTATGTCCTGGTGATCGAAGGCGGCATCCCGCTCGGGGAGAACGGCGGCTACTGCACCATTGGAGCCAGCGGCCAGACATTCGTCGACGAGGTGCGCGAGCTCTCCGGCGGCGCGGCGCTGGTGCTGGCAGCCGGCGCGTGCGCCTTCTACGGCGGCATTCCCGCCTCCAACCCCAACCCGACCGACGCGGTGGGAGTCTCCTCGGTGGTAAGCGGCAAGCCGCTGATCAACATTCCCGCCTGCCCGATGAACCCGGTCAACTTCGTGGGGACGCTGATCCATTACATCCTGACCGGCGCCGCCCCTGCGCTCGACTCGCTGGGAAGGCCGATCTGGGCTTTCGGAAACCTCATCCACAACAACTGCGAGCGCCGCGCCCACTTCGACGCCGGCGAGTACGTACAGCACTGGGGCGACGTGGGGGCACAGAACAACTTCTGCCTCTACAAGATGGGCTGCAAAGGCCCGTTCACCTACAACAACTGCTCCATCGTCCGCTACAACGAGGGCACGAACTGGCCGATCGGCGTCGGGCACGGCTGCATCGGCTGCTCCCAGCCCCAGTTCTGGGACACCCTCGCGTATGAGCGTCCCATGACCAATGCCAGCATCCACGCTCCCGGCCTGGCCGGCTGGGGCGTCGAGTCCAGCGCCGACAAGTTCGGCCTGGGACTGCTGGCCGTGGTGGGTGTCGGAATCGTGGCCCATGCCATCGCCTCCGCCGCCGCGGGACACCGGGAGCGCCAAGCGCAGGAGCCGCCCAAAGCCGAGGCCAAAGCCGGATCGACTGAAGACCACCAGGGCACTGGCGGAGAGGAGTAATCGTGGCATCGCGAATCGTCGTCGATCCCATCACCAGAATCGAGGGCCATCTCCGCATCGAGGCGGTGATGGACGACACCAACACGATCACTTCCGCCTACTCGGCGGGAACCATGTTCAGAGGAGTCGAGTTGATCCTGCAGGGCAGGGATCCGAGGGACGCGGGCCTACTGGCCATGCGCATCTGCGGAGTCTGCACCGGGGTGCACTACTGGACCAGCATTCGCGCCGTGGAGAACGCCTTCAACGTTCGCATACCCACCAATGCACGGCTGGTTCGCAACTTGATCACCGGCTCGCTCTTCATCCATGACCACCCGGTGCACTTCTACAACCTGCACGCTCTCGACTTCGTGGACATCGTCGCAGCACTCTCGGCGGACCCGAAGAAGGCGGTCGACGTCGCATACAGCTACTCGAACGCCCCCTACAACGCCAGCGTCACCACCTACCAGGCGGTGCAGGCCAAACTGACCAGCCTTGCCAAGAGCAGCCTGGGCATCTTCGGCAACGCCTACTGGGGCAATCCCAGCTACCGGCTCACGCCGGAGGAGGACCTGGTTGCCGCGTCGCACTACCTGGACGCCCTCAACATGCAGCGCACGGCCGCCAAGATGATGGCCATCTTCGGAGGCAAGAACCCGCATCCGCAGTCCATCGTGGTGGGCGGGGTGACCTGCGTGGAGGACATCCAGAATCCCGAGCGCCTGGCCCAGTTCGGGACCTGGCTCGCCGAGATGACCAGCTTCGTCAACGGCGCCTACATGCCCGACCTGCTCATGGTGGGCTCCAAGTACGCGGACGAGGCGCTTGCCGGCGTCGGCGAGGGCCTGGGCTCCTACATGGCCTATGGGCAGGGCCTGGAGATGGACGACGACCCGATCGGCAAGGCCAAGAACCTCTTCCCGGCCGGCATCGTCCTGAACAAGGACCTGACCACGGTGCTCCCCTTCGACCAGTCCAAGGTGACCGAGGACGTCACCCACTCCTGGTACGAGGGCGACAGCGTCCTCCAGCCCTTCGACGGGGTCACCCGCCCCTACTACACGGGCCTCAACAAGGCCTCGGACGGCATCGCCTACCTCAAGACGAACGAGAAGTACTCCTGGCTCAAAGCCCCCAACTACGACGGTCAGCGCGTGGAGGTCGGCCCCTTGGCCCGGATGATCGTAGGCTACGCCTCGGGCGATCCCGCCATCAAGGCCAAGGTCGACGCGCTCCTGACGGCCGGGAACTTTCCCGCCACGGTGCTCTTCTCCACCATCGGCCGAACCGCGGCCAGACTGGTGGAGACCCAGGTGGTCGCAGATGCAATGGTCGGATGGCTGAACGAGCTACAGCAGAACGCGGCCTCCGGCAACCTGGAGACCTGGACGCCATTCGACTTCGCCCAGGTCTCGGCAGAGGCCAAGGGTTACGGCTTCTCGGAAGCTCCTCGGGGTGCGCTCGGGCACTGGGTGAAAATCAGCGGCGGCAAGATCGAGAACTACCAGGCCGTGGTGCCAACCACCTGGAACGGCTCGCCACGGGACGGCCAGGGGCGCCCCGGCGCCTTCGAGTCGGCGCTGGTCGGCGTGAAGCTCGCCAAGCCCGACGAGCCACTGGAGATCCTACAGACGATCCACAGCTTCGACCCTTGCCTGGCCTGCGCAGTGCATCTCGTGGACGCACGCGGCAAAGACCTGGGCACATACTCGGTGGTCCCGACCGACGGCGCCTGCAGCGTCACCGGCTTCGGGGGCTAGGAGGCCGATATGAGCAAGAAAGAGCTCGAACTCCAGCCCGGCCCCGGGCCAAATGCGAGCGAGGAGCCGGTGGTGCAGGTCGTGAGGGTGCCGCGCATGACGGCGACCTGGCGGGCCATCCACTGGTTCCAGGCTCTGGCGGTGGTGGTGTGCTTCATCACCGGCCTCTACATCGCCAACCCGTATTACGCCCCCAACCCGACCTCGGCGGACGCGGCCACCTACTTCATGGCCTGGAACCGTGCAATTCACTTCTACGGGGCGCTGATCCTGGACGTATCGATGTTCCTCATCGCCTACCTGTACGTCTTTTCCACCAAGCACAAGGACATCACCGACCTGCGACCGAGCCCCGAGAACCTCACCCAGTTCAAGGAGGCCCTCCTAAACTTCGTCACCTTCAACCGGCGCAAGAGACTGGACACCTCCAAGCGGGACCCCTTCCTGGCGGTGCTGTTCCTCTTCTTCCACGTGGTGATGCTGACCCAGCTCTTCACCGGCTTCCAGCTTTACGTGGCGGCCTTCAGCGCCAACATCTCCACCGTCGGAAGCTGGTGGCCGAGGCTGCTCCACTTCGTCACCGATTGGACGCTCACCGTCTTCGGCGGCAACGTCGGGGTGCGTGAGACCCACCTGGTTACGGCCTGGATCATCATCGCCTGGGCGGTGTTCCACATCTATTACGAGATATGGCGCTCGATCATGTGGAAGGAAGGCGACATCGTCATCTCCTTCGGCGGCTACAAGTACGTGAAGCGAGGCGGTCCGCGGCAATGACCGAGCCACGCGTCGTGGGAATGGGCAACATCCTCTACAGGGACGAGGGCATCGGAGTCTATGCCGCCAAGTGCATCGCCGAATGTTTCACGTTCGAACCCGAAGTCGAGGTCGTCGACGGCGGACTGGCCGGCTTCGGGTTGATGGAGATGATCGGCGAAGACGGCCCGGTCATCGTGATGGATGCCGTGGCCACCGAGGCCGAGCCGGGGTCCATCTATCGGCTCGACTCGGGGATACTCGGCGATCTCGGCCCAAGCATGCGTCCAACGGCGCACGAGGTCGATCCGGTGCACCTTTTCAAGCTCTCCGCCGGCCTCGGCACGCCGATCGACATGGTTCTGATCGGCATAGTCCCGGGCGACGCGCTCAGCTTCGAACTGGGCCTCACCCCCGAGCTGGAGGCGCGCTTCGAGGAGTTCGTCCTCACCGGGGTGAACGAGCTGGCGCGCCTTGGTGTAAAGGCCACCCAGGTCCGCAGGATCGAGATCTCCGAGATAGTCCGCTCCCTCTCGGAGGTTCCCAGATGAGCGAGTTCCCCCGTCTCTCGGAAGCGCTGGCGCGCTACGGCATGGTGGACCAGGCGGTAGCTGTGGCCTGGCTCTCCTTCGACGACCCGAACTCCATGATCGCCGCGGTGGACCCCGACGGAAAGGTATCCCCGCTAATCGGCTTCAGCGCGCTTCCCATGCGCGGCGCCGACCTGCTCGCAGCGGTGGCCGGCATCGACGAGAACGGCCCTCGCCTGGTGGCCAACTACCGGCGCGCCTTCCCGGAGCTGGCTGCTTCCGTCGAGGCCTTCGACTCAGGTGTTGGCGCAATCGCATCCTCGGCACCCGGCTGGCTGTTCGCCGCCACTTCGCTGGTGATCGGGATGCAGGAGGGTGACGTGGCCGCGGCCATGGCACCTGATCCCGAGGCGGTCGAGGTGGACACC
>JAJZNF010000144.1 GCA_021847985.1 Actinomycetes bacterium
AGGACGCTCATCAGTCCCCCCAGTAGCGTTGCTCGCGCCAGGGGTCGCCGTACATGTGGTACCCGTTGCGCTCCCAGAAGCCCGGCTTGTCGCCCTTCATGAACTCCACCTTGCGCAGCCACTTGGCGGACTTCCAGAAATAGAGTTGGGGGAGGAAGAAGCGCAGCGGGTAGCCGTGCTCGGGCTCGAGGGGCTTGCCGTCGAACTCGAAGGCGAGAAGCGCCACCCTCCCGTCTCCGAGGGCATCGGCCAAGGGAACGTTGGCGGTGAAGCCGAACTCCGAGTGCAGCATGATGTGCGTGGCCGAGTCGCGAACGCCGGCACGCTCGGCGATGGCCGACAGCGGTATCCCGCGCCAGATCGTGTCGAACTTCGACCACTTGGTCACACAGTGGATGTCGGTCTTCACCTCGACCGGCTCGATCTCCATCAGCTGGCTCCAGCTGAGAGTGAAAGGCCTCTCCACCTCCCCTAAGACCTCGAAGTCCCAGTCCTCAAGGTTGCGATAGACCGGCACGCTGCCGGCGTGAAGCACAGGAAAGCGGTCGGTGGAGTACTGGCCGGGAGGAAGGCGGTTGGGGTCTATGCCCCGCTTGGCCAAGTCGTTGCGATTACGTTCGAAGAAACCCACGCCTTTACAGCCAACACCGCCAGGGCATTTATTCCAGCCGCAGTGCTCGGGACTTGTTCAAGACCCGGCCCCGGTGGGCCGACACATTCTGTCATGGATGCCACCACGACCGCCGACTCCCTACCCCCGCCCCGCCGGGAAGTGCGCCTGACCAAGAAAGCATTCCTTGATCTCGCCATATGGATGGGAGGATTCGGGATCTTGGTCGGGGTCGTCTTCCCGTACATGGCCGTCCTGGTCGGGACCCCCGCGCAGCGTGCCCTCAGCCTGGAATTCTTCTGCACTTCGATGACCGCAGGCGTGGTGGTCGGGGTCGTCAACTTCGGTCTGGCGCGCTACGTGGTGGGGGCTCGAATATCCGACCTCTCCATGCGCATGCGCTACGTTGGCCAGGCGCTGCTCAATGCGAGCAAGACCGGGGACTGGTCCAACTGTTCCGCCGACACCTGCCAGATCGCGGTCACCTCCGAGGACGAATTGGGCGAGGTTGCGGCCTCCTTCAACTCCCTTCTCTCCGCACTGGAGATGACCCAGCAGCTGGAGCGCTCGACCGCCACGGTAACGCATGCCCTTAGCGAGCGCCTGGAGCTGGCCGGGCTGGTGGAGACGACCCTGGACCAGTACCTCGCCCAAACCGGCGCCACCGGAGGGTGCGTGCTCGTATCCAGGGAGGGCGAGCTGTCGGTGGCCGAGTCGCGCAATGTCGAGTGCTCCGAGATGGCGCTCTCGTCGCTGGTCGTGCAGGCGCAGCGCTCCCGGCTGGTACACAACATCGAAGTGCCCGAGGATCTCTCGATCGAGGCGGCGGTCGTCTCGTTCCGACCGCGTCAGGTGGTCATGGTGCCCATCTGGCTGGGCAACACGCTGCTGGGCGCAGTGCTGCTCGCATCGGGCACGAAGCTTGGCGAAAATGCCCTGCGCCTGCTCGAGTCGTTCCAGGCCCCCACGGCGGTGGCGCTCAACAACGCCCTCACCCACGAGCGCTTCCAAAGGCTGGCGGCGATCGACCCGCTCACCGATGCCTACAACCGGCGTTTCGGCATCAACCGCCTGGCCGAAGAGCTCTCGCGCGCCCGGCGTACGGTCACGGCTCTCGGCATTCTCTCCTTCGACATCGACCACTTCAAACTGGTCAACGACAACCACGGCCACTTGGCCGGCGACCGCGTGCTTCGCGCGGTCGCGGGCGCCGCCCGCTCGGTGATACGCACCGGCGACGTCCTGATCCGCACCGGCGGGGAGGAATTCCTGGTGGTGTTGCCCGGGGCGGCGGGCAAGGATGTGCGCGCGATCGGCGAGGCGATCCGCAAAGCGGTTGGAGCCTCCAAGGTCCTGGCCGGCCAAGGAGAGGTGTCCGTGACCGTCAGCCTGGGCGGGGTCTTCTACCCCGGCATCGGTGACGACACGCCCGAGGAGCTGATGGCCGCGGCCGACGAAGCCCTCTACGAGTCCAAGCACCTTGGCCGCGACCGCCTCACCATCCACGCCTCGGTGGCATTGACCGGCAGCTGATCCCTCCTATAAAGGCGGAGGAAGCTTGGCGGCGGCGTAGGCCGAATCGATCGTCGGTTTCACCTGATCGATCAGGCTCTTGGGCGGCGACAGGGCGAGAAAGGCACGAAACTGCTGAACGGCGCCACTCGCGTCGTGGCCGTCCTCATAGAGGAATATCGCGTAAAAGAGCCTGCCGTAGAGGTATGCGGGCTGGATCGTCACCGATTGGCGCATCTGGGATACCCCGGCGGCCAGAAGAGCGCCGGACCGGTCCTTTCGGCCCGCCTGGGCCAGCAGCCAACCGTTCCAGGCCAGCGCCTCCGGCTGGCGCGGATCAGCGGCAAGAACCGAGGAGAAAAGCTGGAGAGCCTGCGTGTCGGAACCAACCGCGGCGAGCTGCTCGGCCGCGGAGAGGCGAGTGTCGATCTCGCCGGGCGAAAGCGACGCGGAGGACTTGGAGAGCAAACCGTAGGCCAGCAATCCCGCGCCCGAGAGTATCAGGAGGACTCCCGCGGTGCCGACCAGCTTCTGGGCCAGGCTGGCTCTGGCGATAGCGGCGCGGACACGGCCCGGAGCGCGGGCCGCAACGCTGCCGAGAGGCTCACCGCCTGCGTTGGAAGTGGCGCCATCCTCCGGCTCGGGAACCGGCTTTTTCGCTCGGCGCCGATAATAGAGCGTGCCGCCCAGGGGGATACCCAGCACCAGCACAATGCCCGCACCGGCAAGCGCCATACCGCCACTCGAGCTTGGCGGCACCAGGAGCACCGACGGTCCGTAGGTGGCCAGAAGCTGGTCGATGATCTGGGAGTTGCTCGCTCCCTGATGCACCATCTGGGTGATGAAGGTGCGAAGCGCGAAGGCGGAAGCCGAGTTGGCATCTTTGGTGGAGACCGAGATGCAGTTGGGGCACTTGACGATGCTCTCCAGATAGCTGATCCGCTGGGCATCGGTAGTGCGGCTAGGGCTCACGCCCAGATAGACGCCAAGGCTCGCCACCGCCAGGAGAGCGAGGACGGCCAGCTTTGCCCTCAGGCCCAGGGTCCGCCGCGGCGGCGGCACGCTCGGCTCTTCGGCGATCCGCGGGACGCCTGCCTGGGTTCCGAGGAGCTTAGCCATATGTTGACCACGCCAGATTCATGAGCGCCACCAGGCCGGGAGCGGTGACCTGGCCGACGATGCGGGTTACGACCTTGCCGTCCGGCGCCACCAGGAACGTCTGGGGCGGGTTGGAGACACCCCAGTTGAGCCCCACCACCCCGCTGCCATCGAAGACGACCGGCCAGGTCACCTTCAGCTGCTTCACGAAGGCCTGGGCGGATGTGGTGCGGTCGTTGACGGTGACGCCGACGATGTGAACGGAGGAGCCCCACGGGTGGGCGGGCGCCTCGGCCAGGAACCGTTCAAAGGCCGAGGTCTCGGCCCTGCAGGGGGTGCACCAACTGGCGAAGAAGTTGACGAGCATGTATTCACCGGTCGGGTCGAGCCGGTAGGAACCGCCACTGAGCAGCCGGCCGGAGAGCGCGGGCGCCGTCTTGCCCACCAGCGGAGACGGTGCGACTGCGTTGGGCGAGCTGGGATGGGCACTGGCGGCCGCGACCGCGAAGGCCACGATCGCCAAGGAGACGGCCCCCAGGACCCAGCGGGCGGGGTGGCGGCGCTTGGACGGGAGGGAAGGTCCGGCCGCGTCCTTGGAGACCGAGACAGCCATCTAGGCGTTCTCCTCGATCGTCAACGGATCCGGCTCCGGAGCAACGGCGTGCTTGCGCGGCGACGCCCTGCGGCGGCGAAGCGCGGCGGCGACGCCGAGCGCCCCGCCGAGACCCATCACGGCCCCGCCGATCCAGAGCCAGGAGACCAGTGGCTCGACCACGACGCCTATCAGGACGGGGCCGGTGGCCGTCTGGGGCGGGGAGTCGAGGGTTATGTACACGTCCTCGGTAAGGCCCACCTTCACGCTTGGCGTACCCACCACCTGGGTATTGGTGCCGAACTGGGAGATTGCCGGGTGGTAAGGGCCACTCCCGTCGATGGTTATGGAAGCCAGCAGGCTGGTGCGCGCCGGCGTCACCTTGGTGGCGACCCCGTCATAGGTGAAGCGGTGACCGTGGAAGTAGGCGGTGCCGAACGGGGTGAGCTTGATCTCCCCGCGGGTGCCGAAGGCGGTGGAGGTGGCGAGCGCCACGGCCACGATGGCCACTCCCATATGCGCGACCAGGCCGCCCATCGAGCCAAGAGAGCGGCCACCTCCACGGCGGAGGCGGCGCAGCATCTGCTTCCCGGTTCCCGCCATGGCGAATGCAGCCATACCGTAGGCGCCGATAACCCCCTTGTCACGCAACCCCGCAAGAATTGCCACCAGCACCACCACCAGGGCGATGGCCGCAGGCACGAAGAGAGCGTCCACCAGTCCCGCCACGGCGGTCCGGCGGCCTCCCAAATAGGGCGCGACGGTCATCCCGAAGAGCATGACCAGTGCCAACGGGGCGGTGAAGCTGTTGAAAAAAGGCGGGCCAACCGAGACGACCTGGCCCGTCACCGCCTGGGCGAGCAGGGGGAAGGTGGTTCCTATCAGCACCACCAGGGCGAAGGCGGCAAAGAGCAGGTTGTTGAGGACGTAAGCGCCGTCGCGCTCCAGCAGCGCCGGCATCCCCGCGGATCGCAGCAACGGGACTCGCCAGGCCACCAGCGCCAGGGAACCGAGAGTCACCAACGCGAAGAAGGCGATCAGGTCCGGGCCCAGCTTGGAACCGGAGAAGGCGTGAACACTCTGCAGCACTCCCGAGCGCGTGAAGAAAGTGCCAAGTATCGTCAGCGCGAAGGTGGAGATCAGGAGGGCGACGTTCCAGATGCGCAGGTTGCCGCCCCGCTTGGCGGAGAGGGCGGAGTGGATGTAGGCGGTCCCGCACAGCCAGGGGAGAAAGGCTGCGTTCTCCACCGGATCCCAGGCCCAGTATCCGCCCCAGCCAAGCACCCGGTACGACCACCAGGCGCCCAGGAAGATCCCGAGCGTCAAAAAGACCCAGGCGACCAGCGCCCAGTAGCGGGTCTCGCGCGCGAAGTCCTGGTCGGTGCGGCCCGTGATGAGCGAGGAGATGCCGAAGGCGAAGGGGATGGTGAAACCCACATAGCCCAGGTAGAGCATGGGGGGATGGAAGGCCACCAGTGGATAGTCCTGCAGGAGCGGGTTCGGCCCCTGCCCGTCCACCGGAGCGTGCGCCAGGGTGACAAACGGGTTGGCCGAGTGCAGCATCAGGGCGAAGAAGTAGGCCGCCACCACCAGCCCGATCAGCATGGTCCAGGCCAGGGAACGGTCTGCTTCCCTCTTGCGCGACCTGTAGACGACAAGAGCCAGATAGAGAGAGAGGATCAGGGCCCAGAGAAGGATGGAGCCGGCGAGGGAGGACCACATGCCGGTGATCTGGTACAGCAGCGGAGTCTCGCGCGAGGAGTTCTCGGCTACGTAGGCTATGGAGAAGTCATGGGTCAGGAGCGCCCTCTGCATCGCAAAGGTGGACAGCAGCGCCCCCACCGCCACCAGCACGACGAAGCCTCCCGCCGCGCGGATCGCCGTCGGGCTGCGCCGGCGGATGCCCCAGGCGTACTGCGCTATGCCCGCCAATGCCCCGGCCAGGGAGACCACGAGTCCGACGCTGCCCAGAAGCGCGTTCACAGCTTCTTTCCGTTTACCGTCGCAACCCGGTTGGGGTGCGCGGCGATGTAGTTGGCGGAGTGCTTGACCATGATCTGGTCGGAGAGGAAGTAGCTGCCCTGGAAGTGACCGACCAGCACCACGGGCAGGTTGGGCTGGAAGAGCTCGGGCGGATTGGCGGTGTCGCGTATGGCGATGGTGCGCCCATCCTGGCCGACCAGCTCGAAATCCACCCCTCCCGAGGAATTGGTGGTCACGGTGTGGGGCTTCACCACCCCCTCCAGCCGGAAGGTCGTGGTTCCCAGGGTCGCCTTCATGGCGAGCGCCTCGTCCACGGTGCGGAAGTACACCAGTGAATTGCCCAGCCCCTTGGCGATCAGAAAACCGAGCGCCGCCACGATCACCAGGATCGGAACCCAGACACGCAGACGCCTTCTGCGCTGCGGGGCGGCGGGCTTGGGGCCACCGTCGAGCAGGTCTCCGATGCGGGCTTCCTCAAGCACGCCTGCCCGCCTTGGTGGAGGCCGTCCTCTCCGTGGCGCGGCGCAGCCGGGCAGACTTGAGCACCAGCCACGCCGCGTAGACCGCCAGCGTTACCAGCACTACGGAGTATCCCGCCGTCACATAGGGGTTCATTTCGGCGTCGCTCCCTGATCGGCGGGCACCTCTTTGGGCGCTCGCGCCCCTGATTCAAGGAGCCTTCCGATGGCGGCGTCGGGGGCACCGGCCTCGGCCATCCGCTCCGCCTCCCAGGCCTCGAGCTGAGTGGACTCGATCTCCGCCGCCATGGTCTCCACGCGATAGCGAAGCATGGCCATCCAGATGTAGACCATGGTGAAGGCGACGAAGCCGAGGAGCAGGGTCCAAGCCATGATGCCGTGCACCTTGGTGTTGGCGCCGAGCGTGGCAACTGTCGCCCCCTGATGGAGGGTCCGCCACCAAACCACCGACTCGTGCACTATGGGCACGTCGATGAAGGCGATCAGGGCCGCCACGGCCGAGCGCTTGGCCCTGGTCTCGGCGCTGAGCGGGATTCGGCGGAGAGCAAGGTAGCCGAGGTAGAGGACGAAGAGAATCGCCGTGGAGGTCAGCCTGGCGTCCCAGGTCCACCAGACCCCCCAGGCCGGCCTTCCCCAAATCGATCCCGTCACCAGGGTGAGGCCGGTGAAGACGACCCCCACCTCCGCGGAGGCCACCGCTATCCGGTCCCACTTCAGGGAACGCGTCGGCCGCCAGAGATACAGGCCCGAGGCGATCGAGGTGACGCCATAGGCCAGATAAGCGACCCAGGCAACAGGGGGATGGACGTAAAGGAGACGGGCCAGGTTTCCCTGGACCACGTCCGGCGGCGTGACGAAAAGCCCCATCACCACGGTTGCGGCGACGAGCACCAGGGACGTCACGCCAACAGCCTTGCGCACCAAGGTCGACGTCAACTCAGTTCAATCCTCCATGGCGGGGCCGAAACCGGCCGCACCCACCGCCAAGAATACGGCGCCAAAGATTGAAACAATCTTCAGCCAGGGGTCATAGATCCCCGCGCCGGCGCTCTCTGCATCGCTCCAGCACTTGGCGGCGGAGATGACGATCGGCGCGAGCACGGGTATCACCAGGAGAGGCAGCAGGCTTTCACCGCTGTGCTCGCTGCTGGAGAGTGCACCGTAAACCAGGCCGATCGACCCTATAGCAAGGGTAGCCGCCAGCGCGGAGATTGCCAAAAGTCCCAGCGAGCCGACGGGAGGGTTGAAAAGGATCACTATCCCCGCCGCCGCCACCGCCTCCAGTACGAGCATCTGGACGGCCAGGGCGGCGAGCTTTCCCAGAAAGATGGCCATCGGGTCGATCCCGTAGAGGACCAGCCCCTCCATGGCGGCGTTCTCACGCTCGACACGGAACGATCGTGCGATCAGATACAGCGAGCTGAAGAGGACCACCACCCAAAACAGTCCCGGCGCTATCTCGGCCAGAAGCTGATCACGCGTGTCCAAGGCGAAGCCGAAGGTGAGCAGCACCGCCAAGGCGAAAGGGATCACCTGGTTGAGGGCGACCCTGGAGTGGTACTCGATGAGCATGTCCTTGCGAGCCACCGCCCATGCCCGGCGGATCACTCCAGGCCCTCCGGGCCCGAGTCGCCGCCGCCACCGGACGCCGCCGGGCGCACGGTCCCACCCACCATTTCCACCACGCGGCCGCCGGCCCGGCCGGCCTCCGCCTCGTGGGTGGCGACGAAGGCGATGGCGCCCCGCTTCGTCGCCTCCGCGATCAGCTTGTCGAGGAGATCGCGTCCGGCGGCATCCAGGCTCGAATGAGGCTCGTCCAAGAGCCATAGCCGGGGGTTCTTGGCCACCAGGCCGGCCAGCGCCACTCGGCGCTTCTGGCCGGCCGAGAGGGAGGCGACCTTCTGCCTCCAAAGCCTGCCGCGCACCCCGAAAAGCTCCGCGGCGTCATCGATCCGCGAAGAGGAGACCGCCAGGAGACGACGGGCCAGATCCAGGTTCTCCGCCACGGTGAGGTCTTCGTAGAGGTGGCTGCGCGTCCCCATCATCCCGGCCAGGGCACGCAGCGAGCGCTCACCGCCGGGAAGTCCGACTCCGAGAACCCTGGCGCTTCCTCGGGTCGCCTTCTCGAGGCCTGCGAGAGTGCGGAGCAGCGTCGTCTTGCCGGCTCCGTTGGGGCCACGAAGGTAGACGGTCTCCCCCGCCGCCACCTCGAGGCTGAGGTTGAGCAATGCCGGGAAGCCGGCCAGGGTGACTGTAACGGAAGAGAAGGAGACGGAATCGTCCGCGGGCAATGGGGCTCCGGGGTAGGGGAATTCGGCGGCTCAGGCCCCTTTGGACTTGAGCAGGTCGATGTCGCTCTCGACCATCATCGCCACCAGGGACTCGAAGTCCACCTCGCGTTTCCATCCGAGCTCCTGCTCGGCGCGGGAGGGATCTCCCACCAGGAGGTCCACCTCGGCCGGCCGCATAAAGCGCTCGTCCTGGACAACGTAGTCCTGCCAGGCGAGTCCGACGCTGGAAAAGGCCAGCTCGCAGAACTCTCGCACCGAGTGCGTGGTGCCACTGGCAACCACGTAATCCCCCGGCGTATCCTGCTGCAGCATGAGCCACATGGCCTTCACGTAGTCGCGGGCGTATCCCCAGTCGCGCTGAGCGTCCAGGTTGCCCAGGCGCAGCTCCTTGGCCAGGCCGAGCTTGATGGCAGCCACGCCGTGAGAGATCTTGCGCGTCACGAACTCCAGGCCGCGCCGCGGCGACTCGTGGTTAAAGAGGATTCCCGAGTTGGTGTGCATCGAGTAGCTCTCGCGATAGTTGATGGTGAGCCAGTGTCCGTAGACCTTGGCCACCCCATAGGGCGAGCGCGGGTAGAAAGGCGTGCTCTCCCGCTGGGGCACCTCCATCACCTTGCCGAACATCTCCGACGAGGAGGCCTGGTAGAAGCGCGCCTCGGGAGCTGAGACCCTGATTGCGTCTAGCAGCCGGGTCACACCCAGAGCGGTGGTCTCGCCCGTGAGAACCGCCTGCTGGAAGGAGGCCTGCACGAAGGACTGCGCCGCGAGGTTGTACACCTCGGCGGGCCGGGTGTCGCGCAGGATGGCCATAAGCGAGGTCTGGTCGAGCAGATCGCCGGAGACCAGTTCGATTGAGTCCTGGAAGTGGGCAATGCGCTCGAAGTTGACAGTGGAGGAGCGCCTGGTCATGCCGACCACCCGGTAGCCCTGCTCGAGGAGGAACTCGGCCAGGTAGGAACCGTCTTGCCCGGTGATCCCGGTAATCAGCGCTACTTTGCTCACAGCGACACCTCCCAAACGGGCCACTCGGCCCGGCCGCAAACAATCTAGTTGCCCAGGCGCCTCCGCAGTGGAGAGCGCAGCGCTCCGGCAGGACCGCTAGGACGCCGGCCAGGCCGTGGCCCTCTCAGGCAGTACTTCCGCCCAGGCTGCCGGCGGCAGCTTCAGCGGTCCTTCCACTCCGGAGGGCGCTTCTCTATGAAGGCGGTGAGCCCCTCGCGGGAGTCCTCCAATCCGGTTACGACGGTGAGCATGGACTGCAGGTAGGCGAGCGCGGAGGACGAGTCCATGTCGAGCGCCCGGTAGAACGAAGCCTTGCCCAGCGCCAGGATGGAGCCCGACTTCGAAGCGATCTCCGCTATTCGTTCTGCCGCCCTCTCCCGCAGCTCCGACTTGGGATAGACCCAGTTGACGACCCCGATGCGCAGCGCCTCCTCCGCGCCGATGCGCCTGCCCGTCATCATCAGCTCCAGCAGCACGCGGGGATGCACATAACGAAGCAGCGGGACGGTGATGATGAACGGCCATACCCCGACGTTGATCTCGGGCACTCCGAAGGCTGAGTCCTCCGAGGCCACCACGAAGTCGCACGCCGCCGCCAGCCCGAAGCCTCCGGCAAGGGCGTAACCGTCCACGACGGCAAAGATGGGCTTGGGATAGCGCCACATCTTCTGGAAGAGGCTCCCCAACCTGGCGCGGGCCTGGTGGAGGTCGAAGTACGAGGCGCCCGCGGCCATGGTGGAGAGGTCCACCCCGGTGCAGAACGCCTTGCCGCCGACGCCGGAGATGGCCACGGCCTTGACATGGGGGTCCTGTTCGAAGCGGACGAGCTCCTCTTCGATCCGGGCCAGCACCTCCATCGTGATGGAATTCATCTTCTCGGGGCGGTTGATGAGGAGCCAGCAGACGCGCTCCTCCACCTCTACGATCAACTCGGCACTATTCATGGCCTCAATCTAGGCCCCAGTTCGAGGCCCAGGTTGGCAAAGAATGTGTGCACCCGCGGTTGCCCGGTAAAGCTACCAACTGGTAAGTTGCTCAGGGGATCTATCCGCAGGGGAGATGGTCTTATGATCCGCGTCGCCATGGCCAGGCTTGGGGAAGATGAGCCTCACGAAGAGGCGGCGGGGCGCGCCCAGAGGATGCCCAAGGAGCGGCGCAAGCAGCTCCTGATCGAGCAGGCCTTGGCGCACTTTGCCGCCAAAGGCTTCCACGCCACCTCCATGCAGGACATCGCCACCGCCGCCGGTGTGACCAAGCCCGTCATCTACCAGCACTTTTCCTCCAAGAGGAGCCTGTACCTCGACCTGCTGGGAATGTCCGGCGAAGAACTTTGCGACCGGATCCGTTCTGCCACCGCCAACTCCGAGTCCGTACATCAGCAGGTAATCGCGGGCTTCGACAGTTTCTTCCGATTCGCCTACGAGAACCGCCCCGGTTATGAGCTTCTCTTCGCGAGCGGCCCTCGCCGCGACCACGAGTTCCAGGGTGCGCTCTCGGAGATCGAGGACGAAGTGGCCGACCTGGTAACCTCCCGGATCGAGGCTGACATCTCCGAATCCCACCGCCGCTTCATCGCGCTCGGGGTGATCGCCCTGGCGGAGGGGACGCTAAGGCGCTGGCTGCGCGAGCTCGATCTATCGGGCGCGCCTGAGAGCGCCTACGAGGCGACCAGCGGCCCGATGTGGTCACGGCGTATCGCAGCTCTTGCATGGGCCGGATTACGCGGGATCCAGGCCGATGAGCTCGATGAGAGCGGCACGGCGTAGCCGGCCCTTATCACCAGCAGCGACTCACCACTACCCGGCCGCGTGATGCACTCAGCCGGGAAAGACTGTTGGGATGCGGCGCTACGTTTTGACCATCCGATGCCAGGACCAGCCAGGAATAGTACTGGCCACCGCGCAGGCAATCGTCGAGGCGGAAGGCAACATCGTCGAGAGCGACCAGTTCTCCGACCCGGCAACCGGCCTCTTCTGCATGCGCACCTGCTTCGACAGCGGGAGGGACCCGGCCGAGATGCTGTCATCGAACCTCGCCCGCTTCGATGCCGCAATCGGTCTGCGCCCGCTTGATCGCCGGCACCGGATCCTGGTCATGGCCTCCAAGCTCGACCACTGCCTCGCCGACCTGCTCTATCGGCACCAACTCGGCGAGCTGCCGGTCGAGATCCCTCTCGTCACCTCCAACCACCCGGATCTCGAACCACTGGCGGCACGCCACGGGATCCCCTTCGTGCAGCTGGAGGCGACGCCTGCCAATCGAGAGGAGGCCGGCCGGGAGTTGGCCGCGTTGATCGAGGAGAACGCCATCGATGACGTGGTGCTCGCCCGCTACATGCAGATCCTCTCGCCAGAGGTGTGCGAGCGCTACCCGGGCAGGATCATCAACATCCACCATTCGTTCCTACCCGGCTTCAAGGGCGCCAAGCCCTACCACCAGGCCTACGCGCACGGGGTGAAGCTGATCGGTGCAACCGCGCACTATGTCACCGCCGAGCTCGACGAGGGGCCAATCATCGCCCAGGACGTCGAGCCGGTCACCCACGCGACCGGGCCGGAGGAGCTGATCGCCATCGGGCGAGACATCGAGCGATCCGTCCTTGCCCGAGCGGTACGCCTACACGCCGAGGACCGGGTCGTCCTGGCCGGTAGGCGCACGATCGTCTTCGCACCCTGATCCCACACGGTACCGGAGACTGCAAATCAAGTAGTGCTGAGACAGTCCAGGTTGCGGCACCATCG
>JAJZNF010000030.1 GCA_021847985.1 Actinomycetes bacterium
CGTCGGCGCCCAGACCACCTTTGCGGGTGTCATGTCCCTCGGCGAGTCGCTGACGAGTTCCTGGGAGCTGGTGGGCGGTGACACTGTGTCGAATGCCATCTCCGCGTATCTGCGGGCCAATTACAACATCGTCCTGGTCGACTCTGATCTGGAAGAGCTCAAGCTCTCGCTTCTGGACCTGTCCGACCCGCATTTGGAGCTCTCTGCGCGCGTCGTGGGTCGTGACGCCGAGACCGGCGGGGAGGCCGAGGCAACCATTTCGGCGCGTGAGATCTACGACGCAAGTGCCGAAAGTGCGAAGCTGATCGTGGAGACGATACTTTCGGCGCTCACCGCCGCACCGCCGGAGATCTCGAACGATCTGGTGGAGACGGGGCTTACCCTCGTCGGGCGGGCTTCCTTGACGAGCGGGCTCGACGTCGTCGTTCGCGATGCGTGTGCGATTCCGGTCACGCGCTCCGTGGTGGTCGAGACAGCTTCGGTCATCGGGGCGGCCCGAATACTCAACCAGGTTCCCGTCGGCGACTAGTCAGGTACGATCGCCTTCCTCGATGGCGAGGATCTCCTTGGCGATTTGGCGGGTCTGCCAGTCCCTGTCCTCGGCCAGCCGGTGCAGAAGGTCCGTGCCCCGCGCATCGTCGACGGCGGCGAGCGCCACGGCTACCCGCCGGCGGATGGCGGGCTTGTCCCCGGCTGCCCGCTCGAGCACTTCGATCGAGTCGTCCCGTTCGAAGTTTGCTATAGCGGCCACGGCCGCCTCTCGACACAAAGCGTCGGGATGCTCGAGCGCGGCATTGCAAAGCGCCGGGTAGGCGGACTCGTCGCGCTGTTCGCCCATGGCGAAGATGAGCGCTTCGGCCACCAGCGGATCCTTCTCCGAGGCCAGGCGCCGAACGAGCGAATCACCGCCCGTCTTGGCCGCCGCCTTCGCGCCGGCCAGGCGAACCTCCTCATCGGGGTCGTCCAGCGCTGCATCTATCGTCGGCCGCTCCAGTCGGCCCAGGCGCAAACAGGCGGCAACCGCCGCTGCCCGGACACGGCCACAGGGATCGGCCAGGCCGGCCTCGGCCCGCGCAAGGTCGCCGCTGAAGCCTGCCCTGACCACGTCGGCCATGCGGGAGAGTTCGTCGTTGCTAAGGGGGTCGATCCCCGCCCTCAGCTCATCGCGCGACTGAGGCATGGACATCCTGTTTTGGCTGGTGGGTGGAGGTGCGAAGTCCGAACCTTTGCAGGCGAACCTAGGATCTAGCGTAGTGGCGCCCCGGGCGCCGAGGGATCAGGCCCCGGGCCCCGATGGTGCAGGAGGAGAGGATGCCGGCCAAGAGCAAGCGTCCGCGCCGTCTGGCGGCGGTCGCGGTGACGGCCGCGGTCGGTGTTGGCATCGGTTCGACTCTGGCCTTCCTGCCGCTGTCCGCCTACTCTTTCTCACCCGGCGACGCGATCCCCGTCCAGAGGCAGATAAGCGTCTCCGGCGAGCCTGCGGTCAAGGGCCAAGGAAGCATCTTGATGACCGATGTGCTCCTTACGCAGCTGACTCCACTTACCTGGATCGTCGACCAGTTCAATTCGTCGGTGGACATCTACCCCGCCTCGGAGATCTTCGGCGGGACCGATCCAGCTCAGCTGAACAAGCTTCAGATCGGGCAGATGGTCGACTCCAAGACCGCCGCCGTCATGGCGGCCTACAGCCTGGTGCATCTTCCCCTCCAGCAGATCGACGGGGCGCAGATCGTCGCCACCGTCTCAGGTGCGAATTCGAAACTGCACATAGGTGACGTGATCACTGCGGTGAACGGCAAGCGCGTCACCACGGCGCAAGCGGCCGCCAAGGCCGTCGAGGCGGCGGGCACGACCGTCTCCCTTTCCATCACCCGGCCCCAGTCGGCGGTGGGCAAGCCCTCCACCCTGGTCGTGTCCGTAACGAAGTTCACGCACGACGGCAAGAAGGTCGTAGGCGTGGCGCTTACGGACGGACTCGTTCTGAAGTTGCAGCGACCGGTCACGATAGCGACCGGGCAGATCGGGGGGCCCTCGGCCGGCCTAGCCTTCACCCTTGGCATCCTGCAGAGCCTGGGTGTCCTGCATGTCCCACCCGGCGCCACCGTGGCCGCCACCGGGACCATGGATCCCCAGGGCCAGGTGGGTGATGTCGGTGGCGTTCGGCAGAAGGCCATCGCCGTGGCACGCAACGGCGCCAAGGTATTCCTCGTTCCACCTCAGGAGGTCACCGCCGCACAGAGCGCGGACCAGAAGGGCCTGGCCATCGTGCCGGTCACGACGCTGCGCGGCGCCATCGACTATCTCGTCTCCCACCACCTCGCCACTTTCGATCCAGGCGCAGCCTGAGGGATCAGCGGCCAAAAGCCCGGTACGAGGCGGTCCGCTCGGCTTAAGCTCTATTGCTATGACCGATGCACCCAGCCCCGAGGCGCCGCGCGAGCGTCTGGCGACGAACGAGATCCTCGCAAGGACTTTCGGCGTGCAGCGACGCGGATTTCGGCCGGATGACGTCACCCGCTATTTGGCGCAGCTGGCCGGATACATCGCCGAGCAGCATGCGGCGATCGACAAGCTTACGGAGGAGCGTGACTCCCTGCGAGCGGAGCTGGAGGGCCTGAAGGCCCGGCGCGATCTGGCGCGCCTGGACGTCGCCACGGTGACGTCCGTCCTCGGTGAAGAGGCTGCAGAGATACTGCGCTCGGCGAGCGAGGCCGCGGAGGCTATTCGTGCGCGAGCCGAGGCATACGCCAGTGAGGTGACTTCGCGCGCGGAGACCGAGCTTGCAACGAGGCGGCAGGAGCTGGACACGCGACAGGCCCGCATGGCCGAGGAGCACCGGACGCGCATGGAGCGTGCCGACGTGGAGATCGAGGAGCGTGCCGCCAGCCGGATCGCGGAGGCCGAGGAGGCCGCCCGCGCCAAGATGGACAAGGCTACAGAGGATGCCGGCGAGATCATCTCCAAGGCCAAAGCGGTGCGTACCGAGGTCTACGACGAGGTCCGTGCTCGCACCGCCCAGGCCAAGGCAGAGCTGGGCGAGCTGGAGGAGCGCCGTACCCGTTTGGCCGCGGTCATGCAGAACGCCCAGGCTGTCATCGGTCAGCTGAGCCAGGATCTCGCGCATCCTTCGGCCGTGCCCACCTTCGAGCTCGTCGAGCACGAGCCGGACTCGGAGCCTGTTGTCCCCGAGGCGGCGGCTGCACGCGCCACGGAGATTCCAGAGGCGCTTACAGACGAGGTGGAAGGCGAGCAACCCCCACACCGGACGCTCTATTACTTCAGCGATCTCGAAGAAGAGCCGGTGGCGGCTACGGAGGCGAGCGCGCCAGAGGCCCAGGCCTACGCCGAGTGGGAAGGTGCTGAGGCCGCCGAACGAGAGGGTTTGCCCGAGGTCGAGACCACCGGGGCCGCCATCGCGGAGACCGCCGAGGGCGGGACGCCCCAGGTGGAGCCCCATGGCGAACCCCCTGTTCCTCTTGCCGAGGAGGAATCGTCAGAGGGTTCCGGGGCGATCGAGGAGGGATTCGCCGTTTCGGCGCCCGCTCCTGCCGCCGAGGGGGAGGAGGAGCCCGACCGGAGGCAGGCTTCGGTGCAGGGCATATTCGCCCGTCTCTTGTCGGACGTATCGCCCGTGGATCAAGCCGCCGCGGCAAGTGCCGAGCCGTCCGCCGAGTCCACCGAGTCCCCGGTGGCGAGCGCCGCCGATGACACCGCGGCTCAAGTCGAGCCTGATGAAGAGCCGGCTCCTGCGTATTCGATACACGACGACTACGTGCAGAACTTCACGGGCATCCAGGCCCAGCTGGCCAGAAGAGTGAAGCGGGTGCTCCAGGACGACCAGAACGAATTGTTGGACGGCCTGCGCACCACCAGGGTTCGGGACACGGCGGGACTCATCGGGGGAGTTCCAGCGCTGGCCGCCAGGTACGCGGAGGTCATGGGGGTTTTCGTCGCCACGGTCGCTGATGCCTCGGCCGGGCTCTACAGCCGCTACGCCGAGAACGTGGCGGGCGATGCCAACGTCTTGTCCATCCGTGTCGATCCGCCGGCCGAACTTTCGGAGTCGGTGACCGAACTCGCCGAGGAGCTGGCGGGAGAGGTGCACGGTCGCCTGGACCGCGTACTTTCCAAGCACGAGAGCGAGGACGAGGTCTCTCTGGCCTCCAATATCGGGGCGGCCTTCCGCGAGCTGAAAACCGACTACGTGGAGCTCCTGGCCAAGGACCTGGTTTCGTCGCTCACGAATTCCTGGCTCCTATACAGCACGGATGTCAAGGCGGTTCGATGGCAGCGCGGACCCGAGCCCGGTTGTTCGGACTGCGAGGACAACGAGCTGGCAGGGGCGCTTGCGTCGGGCTCGGAGTTTCCCACCGGAATCCTATTTCCACCTGCTCATATAGGGTGTGGCTGTCTCTTGGTGCCCGAATTCGCCTAATGTGGTCTTGCCATGAGAAGACCGCCTGACGTACCTGCACCTCGACGTCGCCTGACCAAGAGGCAGCTGGTGGCGGTGATCGTGATCGCCGTTCTGGTGATCGTCATTCTCTCGCTACGCGGCATCGCCATCTTCTACACCGATTACCTGTGGTTCCGGTCGGTGCATCTGGCGAGCGTTTGGTCGACGACCCTCGGAACCAAGGTCGCACTGACTGCGGCGTTCGACCTTGTCTTCTTCGTCTTCGTGTTCCTCAATCTCACAGTGGCGGAGCGCATCTCGGCTTCCGAGGCCCAAACCAGTCCAGAAGAGGAACTCATCCGGCGCTTCAAGGCGGCAAAGGGCAAGGTGCGCATCCTTGGCCGGCTCGGGGTTTCACTCCTGCTCGCCCTGCTGGTCGGTTCAAGCGCAACGACGCAGTGGCGCACCTGGCTCCTCTTCACCCACTCCACGCCCTTTGGGCGGGTCGACCCGCTGTTCCATCTGGATGCAAGCTTCTACGTGTTCCGCTTGCCCTTCTTTTCATTCCTGGTCTCCTGGGGCTTCCTAGCCCTGACCGTGACGCTGTTGGCCAGCCTCTCATTCCACTACTTCAATGGTGGGATCCACGTCCAGAGCCAGCGGACTCGGGTCGGGCCCAAGGTTAAGGCACACATCTCCTTCCTCCTCGCCCTAATGGCGCTGGTAAAGGCGGTCGGCTACTACCTGCAGCGTTATCATCTGGTCACTTCGACCAGGGGATACGTGGAAGGTGCGGGATATACCGACGTTCACGCGGTGCTGCCCGCCGTGACGCTGCTGGCCGTCATATCGATAGTCTCGGCAGGCATTCTCGTCTACAACATCCGCCGACAGGGGTGGGTTATGCCGATCATCGCGGTCGGCCTCTGGGCGCTGATGTCCGTCATCCTGGGCGGCGTCTATCCCGCTATCATGCAGCAGTTCATTGTGCAGCCATCCCAGGTTGCCAAGGAGACGCCCTACATCGCCAGGGACATCACGGCCACCAGGTACGCCTACGGGCTGGACAAGATCAGTGAAGCGCACTTCGCCTACACGCAGAACTTGACGGTCCCGGCGCTGGAGAGTGACATCGCGACGCTCGCCGCAGTGCGCCTTTGGGATCCGAACTCCCCGATCCAAACCTTCAACAAGCTCCAGGCGATACGCTCCTACTACCAGTTCAACATTCTCTCGGTCGACCACTACGACCTGAACGGCGTTCCGACGCCGACCTTGTTGGGCGTGAGGGAGCTGAACCAGTCGGATCTGCCCGCCCAGTCCTGGGTGAATCTTCACCTCCAGTACACCCATGGTTACGGGGCCGTACTTTCTGTGGCTAACCAGATCACTGCGGACGGCAATCCCCAGTTCGCCATCCAGGACGTGCCGCCGGTCTCCTCCTCGGGGGCCCCGGTGATAACCCAGCCGCAGGTCTACTACGGCATCGGCGAGAGCGGATATGTCGTCGGCAATACCGCTCAACCGGAGATCGACTATCAGACCCAATCGGGTACCTCGGTGGAGACGCACTACCAGGGGACCGGCGGCGTCGCCCTCTCCTCGTTCGTTCGCAGGGCCGCCTTCGCGCTTCGCTACAACGACATCAACCTGCTCATCTCCGGCCTGATCCACGGCAATTCGCGGATGATCTACGTTCGCAACATCCAGAACATGATCACGAAGGCGGCGCCATTCCTGAAGTTGGACTCCGACCCGTACGCGGCGATAGTCAACGGAAGGATCGTATGGATCCAGGATGCCTACACCACAACCTCTCAGTACCCCTACGCGCAGGCGGCGAACACCTCCGCGTTGAACTCCGCCTCGGGCCTCAACACGAACTTCAACTACGTGCGCAACTCGGTGAAGGTGGTCATCGATGCCTACAACGGTTCGATGACCTTCTACGTGACCGATCCCAGCGATCCGATCATCCGCAGCTACGAGAAGATCTTCCCGGGGATGTTCACGCCGGTCTCCCAGGCCCCCAAGGCGCTGGTGGATCACTTCCGTTACCCGGAGGACATGTTTGTCGTGCAATCGGCGATGTACGGGTACTACCACATCACCAACCCGACCAACTTCTACAACGCGGGTGACGCCTGGTCCATAGCCCAGGACCCCGGCACCGGGCCCGTCAACCAGGCGCTCTCCGGTAGCCTTGGCCAGGCTAACGCAGCTCGCTTCGCACCGGAGTACGAGCTGCTCCGCATGCCCGGCCAGACCGCGCCCACCTACAACCTTCTCGAGCCCTTCGTCCCCGTCTCACAGTCGGGCGTGCAGCAGAACCTGACCGGCTTCCTCGTGGCCGGTAGCGGCGCTTCCAACTACGGCCAGCTGACCGACTACGTAACTCCTCGCGGCCAGCAGATCGACGGTCCCGCGCTGATAAACGCCAGGATCAACTCCACCACGGCCATCTCCCAGCAGATCAGCCTTCTCGACCAGCATGGCTCGCAGGTGAGCTTCGGCTCGACGATGATGGTGCCGATCCACCAGTCGCTCATGTACATCCGCCCGCTTTACGTGACCTCGGCACAGAACCCGCTGCCGGAGATCAAGCAGGTGATCGTGGTCTACGGTACACAGGCCGCAATGGAGCCGACGTTGGCCGGTGCGCTGAACGACGTCTTCGGGGCGGTCCTGCAGGGAGTGCAGGGATCAACGCAGATCACGCCGCCGGTGTCACCACCCACCACCGGGGGGAGTGGGTCGACGGCCGGCAAGACCGCCTCTCAGCTCGTAGCCCAGGCCGTTCAGCTCTACCAGCAGGCGCAGGCTGAGCTGAAGGCCGGCAACCTGGCCGGATATCAGAGCGCCATCAACCAGATCGGTTCGATACTCAACCAGCTTCAGTCGAGCCCAAAGAGCTCCACCACTAGCTCCTCCACCACGACCACGGCACCGCCGGCCTCGACCGCGTAGCCCGTCAAAACGGTCGCCATAGCGATTCCGTCTACCTGGCGCAACAAGCGCAAAGGCATCTGTTGTAATCTTTCATGATTTCGCAACATAACGGGGGCCCGCATGAATGGGTTTCCCGGAATCGGGATGCTATGGTTTACAAAACTAAGGAAATGCGCGTGAATCGGGTTAGTTTTGCGCGATTCCATAGGGGGAGCGGGGCAGGTGCTCCAATACTTCAATACGCGAATGGGGGCGGGCAGCATGGTTGACCAAGCGCCTGAGGCCAGTGGCCGCGAGTAGCCAATTCATGGTCGCTAAAGGTGCCGGGCCCGTCCGCGGAAAGGATGATGAGGTGGCATCAGCATCGTCGGACTCTGCTGGAGGCGGCGCACCGCTTATCCATATGGCCGGATTGACCAAGCGATTCGACCAGTTTGTCGCGGTGGACGATCTGAACCTCGACATCGCCCGCGGCGAGTTCATATCGCTGCTTGGACCGTCCGGCTGCGGCAAGACGACCACCTTGAGGATGATCGGAGGGTTCGAGGACCCCAGCGAGGGTGCGATCTACCTGGAGGGCAAGGACATCACCTATGACCCCCCTTACCGCCGGGACGTGAACACCGTCTTCCAGTCCTACGCACTGTTCCCGCACCTGTCCGTCAAGGAGAACATCGCTTTCGGCCTGAAGCGCAAGGGGGTCGAAAAGAAGGAGATGGAGGCACGAGTCGGTCGGCTGGCGGAGATGGTCGGGCTCTCGGGCCTGGTGAATCGCAAGCCGCGCGAGCTTTCGGGCGGGCAGCAGCAGCGCGTCGCTCTGGCCCGCGCCCTAGTAAACCAGCCCAAGGTCCTGCTTTTGGATGAGCCACTCTCCGCCCTGGACGTCAAGCTTCGCAAGCAGATGCAACTCGAGTTGAAGAAGATCCAGCGCGAGGTGGGAGTCACCTTCGTCTTTGTCACCCACGACCAGGAAGAGGCGATGACGATGTCCGATCGTGTCGCCGTCATGTCGCAGGGCCGCCTCGAGCAGGTGGGCTCTCCAGAGGTTGTGTACGACAGCCCTGCCACCGAGTTCGTGGCCGGTTTTCTTGGGGCCGCCAATCTCCTGAGAGGCAAGGTCATCGAGTCGGTGGGCGATAGGTGGATCGTCGAGCTGGCCGGCGGTGAGAAGGTCGCCACCAAGCCGAGTGCGAAGGGTCTGGCCGACAACCTCACGTTTGGGATCCGGCCGGAGAAGATTCAGCTGGTGCCGGAGTCCGCTGTGCGGGACGGCGGTTCCAACTGGGTGGCGGGCACCGTCATCAACGCCGTCTTTTTCGGTGTGGCCAGCCAGTTCGTCATCAATTTGGCCGACGGGACCGAGGTCTCGGTGTACCAGCAGAACTCGTCGCGTTCGCAAAGCTTCTCGCAGGGGGAGAGGGTAGGGGTCGTTTGGGATCCGGAGGCCAGCTTCTCGCTGTGAGATTGGGGCAGTTCCGCCATGAGGTTGCAACGCCGGCGGGGCTGAGGAATTGGGGAAAGGAACAGTTGCGCAAATGACAGACAAGTCGGAATCCAATCCGCTCGAGAACATGGATCCCGCCATCATCCGTGGCATGACCATGCCGCGCATGACCAGAAGAGGGTTTCTGGGACTGGCGGGAGCGGGAATGCTCGGAGCCATTGCTGCCGCTTGCGGTAGCTCCTCCTCGTCCTCCTCCGGAACCGCAACCGGGGGCTCGTTCTCCTGGGCGACCGCCAAGAAGGCCGGAGTTCTCGACTTCGCCAACTGGCCGCTCTACATCGATCAGAACACCGTGAACGGCAAGACCGTCTACCCGACGCTGCAGCAGTTCACCAAAGAGACCGGGATCAAGGTCAACTATCAGGAAGTCATCCAGGGCAACTCCAGCTTCTTCGGCAAGATCGAGCCTGAGTTGAAGGCGGGCAAGTCCACCGGGTACGATCTCATGGTCATCACCGACGGCCCGGTCCTCACCCAGCTCATGATGTACGGCTGGCTTACTCAGCTGGACCATTCCTACCTGCCCAACTTCGCCAAGTACGCCGGCCCCAACGTCAAGAACCCCAGCTACGACCCGGGAAACAAGTACACCCTGGCCTGGCAGTCGGGTTTCACCGGCATCGGCTACAACCCCGAGCTGACCGGTGGCGACATCACCTCTCTGGCCTCCCTCTTTGACCCGAAGTTCGCGGGCAAGGTGGGCATGCTGGCCGCTGTGGACACCCCCAACCTGGTCATGATCTACCAGGGCGTCGACCCCAACACGTCAGGGCCTTCGGACTGGAAGAAGGCCGCCGCCCTGATGCAGGATCAAAAGAGCAAGGGCATCGTCCGCAAGTACTACCAGCAGGACTACATCAACGCCCTGGAGAACGGGGACATCGCCATCTCGATTGCCTACTCCGGCGACATCTACCAGGCCAACCAGTCCTCAAAGGGCGCCAACCTGAAGTTCGTCGTCCCCTCCGAGGGCGTCTTCCGCTGGACCGACAACATGTGCATCCCGGCCCACTCGCTGCACCCGGTGGACGCGATCACTTATATGAACTACGTCTACAACCCGCGGGTGGCGGCCACCATGGCCGAGTACATCGACTACATGACCCCGGTGCCGTCCTCGAAGAACTACGTCATCCAGGACGCCAACGCCTCCAGCGGCTCGAACAAGGCCGGCCTGCTGGCCATGGCGGACAGCCCGCTCGTCTATCCCACCGCGGCTGACTTCGCCCACGCCTACTACGGGCCCTCGCTGGATCCCACGGCCTACCAGACCTGGAACTCGATCTTCCAGCCGATCTTCCAGTCATGACCATAACGGCCGCCGAAACTCCGGTTCCGGCAGCGGCGGGGCGCACTCCGGTGCACCCCGCCGTTCGGCGCCGCATGCTGAAAAAGCGCTTCACCCTGGTCGGTCTATTGATCCCGGGGGGAGCCTGGCTGGCGCTCTTTTTCGTGGCGCCGATCCTCACGCTGGTAATACTTTCACTGTCGACCGGGAACGTTGGCCTGGGCTGGCACCTGACCTACACTTGGACGAATTTCTCGCAGTCAATCACCTCCTACAAGCCTGAGTTCCTTCACTCCTTCGAGTTCGGAACCGCCGCCACGGTCGTGGCGCTCCTGGTTTCGTATCCGGCCGCGTACTGGATCGCCTTCTATGGTGGCCAAAAGAAGACCACTTATCTCCTGATCGTGCTTCTTCCCTTCTACGTCTCGCAGCTGATCCGCACCATCTCATGGCAGTTCATCTTGGCCGACCAGGGCATCTTTTTCGGTCCTCTCAAGGCGCTGCACCTCATGCCCCAGAACTTCCATATCCTTGCCACGCCCTGGGCGGTGATTGGCGGGCTCACCTATGCGCAGATCCCTTACATGCTGCTGCCGATTTTCGCAGCTCTCGAACGCATAGACCGCAGTTTCATCGAAGCGTCCAAGGACCTATACGCAACCAAGTGGGAGACGGTTCGCAGAGTCGTTCTGCCTCTTTCGACGCCCGGCATCTTCGCAGGTGTGCTCCTGGTCTTCATATCCGCTACCGGTGATTACGTCAACGAGGTGATCCTCGGAGGGACCGGCACCGGCGTTATCGGCAACATCATCAACAGCCAGTTCTTCGTGAACATGAACTACCCGTTTGCCGCGGCACTTTCGCTGGTGTTGATGGTGGCGCTCCTGATCATCGTGATCGTCTACTCCAAGTCGCTGGGCACCGAGGACCTGATGGGTGGAGGTACCTACTGATGGCTGTGACCACCCCTCCTGCATCGGCACCGGCGTCCCCGCAGGCCTACACCTACGCGGCCCACCGGAAGAGGCGCTTCAAGCGGCCCGATTTCCTGCACCTGTACACCGTTCTGCTGATGGTTTATCTGGTCATCCCGCTGGCGGTGATGATCCTCTTCGGCTTCAACAACACGCACGGCCGGTACAACCTGAAGTGGGACGGCTTCACGCTCAACTGGTATCGGAACCTGTTCGCAATCGGCCAGCTGACCAGCGCCCTCAAGATCTCGCTACTGATCGCCGTGCTGGTCATGATCGTCACCACGGTGATGGGCACGCTCATGGCCTATGCCATCCACCGCTACAAGTTCGCGGGCAAGGGCGTGCTGAACACGATCCTGGTGCTGAACATATCCTCCTCGTCGGTCGTGATCGGAGCTTCGCTCCTGTCGCTTTTCGTGGCCTGGAACGTTGCTCTCGGCCAGTTCACGATCTTCGCCGCGCAGGTGATGTTCTCCATCCCCTATGCGGTTATCACGGTGCGAGCCCGCTTGGCGGTTCTCGATCCGGCAATCGAGGAGGCCGCCCAGGATCTTGGAGCAACGCCGCTTGCGACCTTCTTCAAGGTGACGCTGCCACAACTGGTTCCGGGCATCATGGGTGCGGCGATGCTGACCTTCGCCCTCTCCATCGACGACTTCGTGACCACGAGCTTTGTCTCTGGAACCACTCTTACGTTCCCCCTTTGGGTCTATGGCTCGACTCGCGAGGGCACGCCGCCACAGGTCAACGTGATCGGAACGCTGATCTTCGGGATCGGGTTGATCGTCGCGATAATCTCCGGCGTGATCAAGGAGCGGCGTGACAAGGCGCGCCTGCGGCTCATCAACGGATAGAGGGGAGGAGTCTGGTTGGTTTCCCACGAGTCGAATCCGGAGCCGCGCAGACATGGGCTGAAGCGAAGTCGGGGTCCTTTGGAGGGATTCGCTCGCGGGCATTGCTTGGCCGACGGGACCGAGGTCTCGGTGTACCAGCAGAACTCGTCGCGTTCGCAAAGCTTCTCGCAGGGGGAGAGGGTAGGGGTCGTTTGGGATCCGGAG
>JAJZNF010000191.1 GCA_021847985.1 Actinomycetes bacterium
GAGGTCGTCCCGATCGATCCGCGGGCGGCCCGCACCGGCTCCCGATCGTGCGGTCCCATTGCGCTCCTCAAGGTATCCCACCTCATCACCGATCGGGAAGCGGACTCCCTTCACGGTCGCCCCGAGGCTGTCGACAAGCGGACCGATGGTGGACATCTGCTCGTGCACTCTCGCGTAGTCGCGCTCGACCACCGTGATCCTTGGCATATTCACCCCTGGAGTCGGCCCTGTTCCAAGGTGCACCCAATCCATTGGAACCCCACCGGGCTGGGCGCACTCATCGGGCGAGTCGTGCATCAACGGAGTGGCGACAAGGTCGTTGCGCTTGCCTAGTCTTCCTTCCGCCATCGCCGAGAAAGACTTGGAAAGGTCGTGGAAGATCTGGAAGTCACTCCGTGAGTCCCAGGGAGGGGCGATGGCCGGGTTGAACGAGTGTACGAAGGGGTGCATGTCCGTGGACGAGAGGTCGTGCTTCTCGTACCAGGTTGCCGCCGGCAGGACGATGTCGGAGTAGATGCCCGTGGAGGTCATGCGGAAGTCGATGGAGACCAAGAGGTCGACCTTGCCCTCCGGGGCCTCGTTTCGCCACTTGACCTCCTTCGGGCGCAAGCCTTCCTCGGTCTCGACGGCGCCAAGTGCGTTGTCGGCCCCAAGCAGGTGGCGCAAGAAATACTCGTGCCCCTTGCCCGACGAGCCAAGGAGATTGCATCGCCAGGTGGTGATCACGCGTGGAAAGTTGACCGGGTCGTCAGGATCCTCCGCCGCGAACCGCAGCCTGCCCGCCTTCAGCTCGGCGGCAACGTATTCCGCCGGAGCCATGCCCGAGGTGAGTGCATCCTCGGCCAGGTCGAGTGGATTCCTGTCGAACGAGGGATGGGAAGGCAGCCACCCTTGTCGAGCCGCGGAGAGATAAAGGTCCGCCATCGTCATGCCGGCTAAGCCACCCTCGGCAAGGGGGCTGGCCAGCGAGTCCGCAGTGGTGCCCTCATAGCGCCACTGGTCGGAGGCCAGGTACCAGAACGGGGTTGAGACCATCTGTCTGGGCGGCCGCACCCAGTCCAAGCCGAAGGCGAGAGTCGACCAGCCGGTGAACGGGCGCACTTTCTCCTGGCCGACGTAGTGTGCCCATCCTCCGCCGTTCACCCCTTGGCAGCCGCCCAAGAGAAGCAGAGAAAGGAAAGACCGGTAAATCTGGTCGGAGTGATACCAGTGGTTGGTACCGGCGCCCATTGCGATCATCGAGCGCCCCCGGGAGAGCTCGGCATTGCTCGCGAACTCTCTGGCCACCCTTATGGCCGCCTCGGCCGGGACCCCGGTAACCCGCTCCTGCCAGGCCGGCGTAGCCGGCTCCTCGGCGTCATCGTACGATTCGGGCCAGCGGCCCGGAAGCCCGGGACGCGAAACCCCGTACTGGGCCATGGCCAGGTCGAACACCGTGGTAACCAGGTGCCCGCCTACCACGACCGTCGGCACGCCGCGCCGCATGATCGATCCGTCTCCGGCGCGATCGAACCGCGGCAATAAGACCTCGGCCTGTTCGCATCCGGGCGCACCAAAGGCGGAGAGCGCCGGCCTGGTATCGCCGAGGTCCAGGTTCCACCTGCCTTCACCCCCCTGCGACCACCGGAAACCGAGCGAGCCGTTGGGAACCCGCGGCTCCCACGTTCCTTCGTCCAATACCACCGTCTTCCATCTGTCCTCGTCCGTACTCGAACCAGATGCAATGTCGGCGGCGGTAAGGAAGTGGCCGGGAACCCAGGCGCCGTCCTTTTCACGCAGCTTGATCAGGAACGGCAGGTCGGTAAAGGTACGGGCGTAGTCCTGAAAGTAGGGAACCTCCCGGTCCCGATAGAACTCGCTCAACATGACATGCCCCATGGCCAGTGCCAGCGCCGCGTCGGTGCCGGGCGCAGGGGAAAGCCAAACGTCCGCAAACTTGGTGTGGTCGGAGTAGTCCGGCGAGACCACCACCACCTTTTGCCCCCGATAGCGTGCCTCGGTCATGAAGTGGGCATCCGGGGTCCTGGTGATGGGCAGGTTCGTGCCCCAGAGGATGAGGTATGACGCGTTCCACCAATCGGCGGATTCGGGTACATCGGTCTGGTCGCCGAAGACCTGGGGGGAGGCGATGGGCAGGTCCGCGTACCAGTCGTAAAAGGAAAGGATCGTGCCGCCAATCAGCGAGTAAAAGCGGCTCCCGGCAGCATAGGAAGCCATCGACATCGCCGGGATGACCGTGAAGCCCGCCGTACGATCCGGTCCGTAGCGGTCAATGGTATGGACGTGTGCGGCGGCCATCATTTCCAGGACTTCGTCCCACTTGGCACGTACGAACCCTCCCCTCCCGCGCGCACTCTTGTACCGGCGGGCAGAATCGGGGTTCTCGACAACGACCGCCCACGCCTCGACCGGGTTACCGGTGCGGACCTTGGCGCGACGATACTCGTCGAGCAGTTCGCCCCTCACGTAGGGGTAGCGCACGCGCGCCGGCGAATACGTGTACCAGGAGAAGGAGGCGCCTCTCGGACAGCCGCGCGGCTCGTACTCGGGTGAACCGGGACCGACGGAGGGGTAGTCGGTAGCCTGGTTCTCCCAGGTGATGATGCCGTCTTTGACGAATATGCGCCAAGAACATGAACCGGTGCAGTTTACTCCGTGAGTGGAGCGGACCACCTTGTCGTGACGCCAGCGATCGCGGTAGAACTCTTCGGCCTGCCGGCCTCCCTTTCGATGCAGCTCCCTCAGGTCCTCCGAGGTGCCTCCACGCTGGATGTGCCGGGCCGCCCTGACCAGGCCGGAATCACCGACAAAACCGGCGGAATCGACCTTGGGCTTTCTCTTCATTTGCGCCGATCCTTTGTTCATCTTTGCCAGCTGCGGGGCCCAGGTGCCTATGGACTGTTTTTCTAGCTAGCGCTACAATTACTATAATTACCAGCGGGGGTGAAAGTCAGGCCCAAGTTGCGCCGCTTCCCAAGTGCGATTCACTTGTCGGCGTCGTGGCAGACGCTCGGCATTGTCGGGCACCGTTGAATGTGAGCCTGAACCAGTGGCGGGCGCCCGGGCCGCTGGGGCAGGCAATGAGTTATCGAGCCTTATGCACATCGCAGTTGCACTCGGAAGCGTTGACCCGATGGTATCGCAACTCAATGCTTTGGAGCAGCCACCTGCGTGCCGCAATTAGTCCGGGCAGGCACGATGCGAGTCTCATGACCGCGGCGCACAGCGCCGCTCGGTGCTCTGGATCGTCTTGCCGGACCGCTCGTAAGCCACGCCATGACACTCGACACAGACAAAGGGTCACCCGTGCCGCAATCCCCCGTCCGCCGGCGGGGCGCCTAAAGGGCGGGACCATTTGGCCTGCCTATACTTGAACTTTTGGGAGATCGTGCCGTGAACGATTCGCTGCAGCAGGAGGCTCGGGCGCTGGGCGACCCCACTCGCCACCGAATCTTCCAGTACATCGCGGACCATGATTCCGCGGTCACAGTGGCCGAGCTCACCGAGTACGTGCGGCTCAACCACAACGCCGTTCGCCAGCACCTCGCCGTCCTAAAGGACGCAAACCTGGTAGTGGAGGAGCGCGAAGAGCGCGATCGCCCGGGCCGGCCGAGGCTCCTTTATCGGCTGCATCCGGAAGTATTGGACCGGTGGGGCGCGCCAGGTGCCTACCCTTGGCTCGCCAACCTGCTTGCCGCCGCCCTCCGCAACCAGGAAGAGCCGCGTTTGGCCGGGAGAGAGGAAGGGCTTCGCCGCGCAGCCGAGATCAAAATCCCGGGGACCGATAGTGCCGCGCAGCTCGAGGCGGAGATGCTCAGGCGGGGATTCCGCCCCACCTTGGCAGAGCAGGACGGCCACCTGGAATTCATCCTCAGGCGCTGCCCGTTCGTGGAGGTCGCACGCTCCGACCCGGGAACAGTATGCCCATTGCACCTCGGACTGGTGGAGGGCCTTGCGGAGGGCCTGGGAGGTCTGGAAGTCGAAAAGCTTGTCGCCAAAGATCCGGGCGATGCCGGCTGTCTTCTTGCTCTCCGCCGCAAGAGCGGCGCGGAATCCGCCGCGCGCACGGCCTGAGACTGGAACGATCCGCCGCCTGGACCAGCCTAAGGAACATGCAACGCTGCCGCGCCCCCTTCACGACCTGCGGGCGAAGTTCTCATAGAGAACCGTCGGTCATGACACCGCGCAGAACCGTCGCATGCGAGCGCTCGAGGTCCCTTGTGGCAGTGAGCAGAACCAGCCTCCGCTCTCGGGTCATTGCCCGGAGCTCCGCGACCGCGGTGGCCGCAGGCTCGATCGCCAACTCGGCCAAGTACAGACCGGCGAACTCCTCGAAACGTTCCGGATCGTGGCCGTACCACTTGCGCAGTCCGGTGCTGGGCGCGGCGTTTTTCGCCCAAGCGTCGAGGTCGAGGGACTCCTTCCGGACACCTCGGGGCCACAGGCGGTCCACCAGTACACGGCTTTCCAAACCTCTCTCCGGCGGAAGGTCGTAGACCCGGGCAACCTGGATGGGGAACATGGCGCCGCCGGATCAGCGGTTGCGGAAACCGAGCGCCATCGCGGCCGCGTCGCTCAGCATCGACGGATCCCAGGGCGGGTCCCACACCAGGCGGACCTCCACTTCGACCGCACACCCGAGTGCCTCCTCGACGGCGGACGCGGCCATGTCCGGGAGACTCTCTGAAGCGGGACAGCCCACGGTGGTTAGCGTCATCTCCACCACCAGACGACCGTCTTCTTCGCGAACGTCGTAGATCAAGCCGAGTGAAACTATGTCAAGGCCGAGCTCAGGGTCGTAGACACCGCCCAAGGCATCGCTCGCTGCCCCGACGGTATCACCAGCGCGGACCTTGAACAGGTCGGCTGCCACGGTTCCTGCCTCGGCACGGTCGGCTGGGCCGGTCATGGCTGCCGGCGGAAAGTGACCTGCCAGTCACCCCCGCCAACGTCGGTTGCCTCGTACGTGAAGCCCTGGGAGGACAGAACGCCCTCGAGAGGGACGGGCTCGAACGGCGCCAAGATCACCAGGTCCTCTCCGTCCTCAAGTGAACTCACCGCCGCCATGATGGTATCGAAGGGCTCTGCGCCCCCCGCGATGATAGGTCGTGCATCGACCGTGGCCATCGGCACCTCCTTCGTCATCGGCAGGCCCGCCTTCGATGCGGCCGCCGCCTTCCAAGTTTTTTTTCTGTTCTTCGATAGAATTTATCACCACCCGCGCGAAAGCGCCACGGCAGGTGGTTGGCGGCTGACATCAGTGCCCGTTCGAATCCGGTGTACCTGGCGAGGACTTCAAGACGCGTTAACACCCGGCCAGATCGTTTCGCCTCCTGCGCACGGCTCTTTACAGCTGATATCGATCCGTCGTTCTCGCCAAGGCGAATCGCCAACCGGTCGGCGCGGACGCATGACGGCCCCGGGGGCGAAAACTCGCGCTACCGCAGCTCCGGCCCACTTGCCTTTGGCCATCCGCCCTATTATTCTAGTTTTTACTAGATATATTTATCGGACACGAGGCGGGAGGCGCAAGCCGACGGCACCTGGAGGAGCTCAATTCGTCATGCGCACCGGTTTCACGCGCTGCGGGCACCACCCGAGAGGGTACGGCGATGAGGGTGCGAGCCTACCGCGACGCCTGGGCATCCTTTCCGGCACGACTGCCAACGGGCGGAGCGGAGCGCACGGCCCGCAAGGCCAGGGCACCAGCGAGCGCGAGTCACACCGTGCGAATCGGCAATCGCGGCCAACTCCTCCTCAAGCGTCTCCGGCATCCGCTCCACTTCATTGCGATCGAGGAATCCATGGCGACTGAAACCGAAAAGACCCGATCCGACCAGCCCGGAGTCTGGAAAGGGCGTCCTCCGGGCATGCCCCGCACCGTGCCGCCTCCCTCGATTCCACTGGCTTTCCTCGCGGCCTCCCCCTTCGGGCTCCTCGCAACCGGTGCCGCCTGGATTTGGGCTCGCGGCGCAGCTGCAACCGCTCCCGGCGCGGACTCGGTCGTCGCCGCCGTCCACTTCGGAGTACTGGCCACCCTCGCAATGGCCGTGCTCGGGGCGATGCACCAGTTCACACCGGTGATCACCGGCAGGCCCTTACGCTCTTCGCTCCTGGGACGCTTGACGTTCGCCTCCTTCTTGGTGGCCTCCTGGACCCTTCCACTCGGTGTCGCCACCAAGCAGGTCGTCGTCACTGCGGTGGCGGGCGCGATGGTAGGGGTTGCGGTGGTGCTGCTGGTCATCAATCTCGCACCTGCGCTCGCTGTGAAAGGCAAAGGCTCTCCGGTTGCGGCCCTGCGCATCGCGGTGGCGGGGGCTGTGGCGACCGGATTTATGGGCGTTCTGTTCGTCGGCGATCGGCAGGGAAACTGGTTCACTCTGTCAGGGCATGTCGATATGGCGATGGGAGTGGTCGGGCTCTTCGGCTGGTTGGGGATGACTTACGTGGGCGTCGCCGAAAAGCTATGGCCAATGTTCATGCTCTCCCATTTGCCAGGTAGGCACCGTTCCGGGGGCCTGGCAGTCTGGGGGATTGCACTCGGTGTTGCGCTCTCCGCCCCAGGACTCGCCTACAACCTCGGTTGGCTGGCCTGGCCTGGAGCGGCGCTCGTTGCCGGCGGCCTCGGGGCCCACCTGACCTCCCTCGCTGCTCATGTTCGCCACCGGCGCCGGCAGCCGGACCTACACCTCGCCTACGTGCTCACCTCAGCCTTCTTCCTCCCGGTTGGCGCCGGTCTCGCACTTGCCGCGGTCTGGATCATGCGCGACGACTACCACGCAGGCGTCGCCCTCGCCGCTGCGGCAGCAGCCGCATTCGGCGGTTGGGTGTTGGTGGCGCTTGTTGGACACGCCTACAAGGTGGTCCCTTTCATCGTCTGGTCGGTGTTGCGTTCCCAGGGCGTGGCAACCGGCCCCGAAGGAAAGCCTCTCATGTTCGCGGACCTGTACAACCACACGTGGGCGGCAATCAGCTACGTGACCGTTGCCGCCGGCATGGCCGCACTCTGCCTAGGGCTTGGATTCAGAAACCCGGAATCGATCGCCGCAGCCGGCGCTCTTCTGGCGGCTACGGCCACCGTCACCGCCGCGGATCTAGCGATGATCCCGTTGCGAATGCTGCGCCAACCGGGCACACCGGCCGGACCCACGATCGTGCCGCTCGGACATGACTGAACCGGCACTCGCCTCCGTAACACCCCCAGAGGGACGCCATTGGCCGAAGCTGACCCACCGAACCCGCAGGGACCGGCTCCTCCGCTAAGCAGTACGGAGACCGCCGCAGGGAAAGGGCGCCGGACCAAGCCAATCGTTAGCGAACCTTCTCCGACGCCACTCCCCGGCAGCGGCAAACGCCATTCGGCGGCGCCAAATGCATGGGCCCAGGAAAATTCCCAGTCGCCTTTGGCGGCTCCGGCGACAACGACGCGGAACGCTCGGCCCTAAAGACGGGCTCGAATAATCCGCCCACGCATGGGGCCCCGTGCCTTTCGACCCACGGTCCCTCCGGGCAGCGGTGCCCCGACGGCCGTCGGCATAGCTGAGCGACACAGCCGGGCCACGACGGCCCAGCTGTGCAGCCTCCCGAACTCCTATCAGCCCGACGGCAGGTGACCTCGAGGGAGCTATGCGCTGGGGGTCACCGAACGACCGACGCGAATCCTCCATACCGTTGGGCCGGCCTCGATGACGTCCCAGGTGAACTCGCCGGAGTGTTCGGCCTCGAACTGGTAACGCAGTGGCTTTGGGTCGTGGTCGTTCACCAGGATGAACCCTGCCCCCGGTTCGAGGGCGGCGTACGTGGCGAAGATGGTCTCGTGGCGCTCGGCCGGAGCGACCCTGCGCACGTCAAGGGTCGGGTTTTGGTTGACATTGTGGCGTGCCGGGCCGGGAGTCAGCACCAAGGGCTCCGCCGTCACCATGCCCACCAGCTTGTGCAAGGCGGCGGTAATCTTCACGCCCAGGTCGGGTCGCCCGCCCCTAACCACCGCCCACGCCTCTGCGGTGAGCCTGCACGCGCGATCACCTTCGCCCGCGGCGGCCAGCGCGTTTGCTCCCTCCAGCAACAGACCAAGCAGCGCTTCCTCCGGGTCCGCTTGGGCGGTTGCTACTTCGCGTTCGGGCCGCGATGCCGACTCGAGTGCCAGGTGCATCCTCTCAAGCAAATCGCCGAGCTGCACGTCGGGATCCGCGGCCAGCACCGGCAGTATCCGCTCGTTCTCCTTTGCCACGTGCTCCCTGAATAGGACCCCAATGGCCTCGGCTTCGGTAACCGCGGATCTCGTGTCGGCGGTTGCAAGTCGATCCAGGTGGGCCGAAAGCTGACGGTGCTCCTCAACCATGCCCGCGACTGTTTCGGCAAGCGTCTCCCTCTCTGCGGCCACGCGGTAAATGGTCTGCTCCTCGGCGATGGCATGCGGCAACACTTCGCTCGCCATGTAGGCGAGAAGTTCGGCCATTGATGCTCCATCGCCCCCGGCCTGGACGGTTGTCACTCGCCGTGACACGCCGTCCTCCAGGGCTGCGTGGTGCCGCAGCATCGCCTCCAACGCCTGGGCGCTTGTCATCATCCGTTGCTCCTTAGATTTTGTATGGTTCGAGACGTTATTTCTAGTATTTGCTATAAAAACAATGCCACAGAGCACATTGGAGGCGCAAGAACTGGAGTCACTCGCCCGCCGGAAACGAGTTGCGCCTCGAGAGCGAGGAAACCTCCGCTCCCGAGGCCGAAAATGAAGTACCTGTCCGACGCCCTGACCGGTGGTGCCGCCCCACTATCGAGAAGGAGGGCCGGACCCAGTATGCCAAAGGTAAAACAGGTTGTCATCGCCGGGGTGGACACGCACAAGGACACCCACGTCGCAGCGGTCATCGACGAAAAGGGGAGGCTGCTCGGTACGGCAAGCTTCGCGACCACCGACAAAGGCTTGGGTGAGCTTTCCGACTGGATGGCCTCCTTCGGTGAGATCCTCAAGGTCGGCGTAGAGGGAACCTGTGCCTATGGGGCCGGGCTCTCTCCACCGCCAAGCAGATAGATGGCTGCGCGCGCATTGGCCGGGGCGGCGAAGCTTTGGATTCCAGCGCTCGCAACCCGGCATGGGTTGCGCGCGCGGGCGCGGCGTTAAAGGGCGCTCACTGCCGAAATGGTCGAACACCATGCCCAGCTTGACCAGATCGCCGCCCGGGCCAAGCTGGCACTGCGCGGCACGACCCACGTCGGGGTAGCTATGGCTTCCATCCTCCCGGTGGCTGCCGGCGATCATCGGGAGGCGAGGAAATCCTGCGATGAGCCGCAGCCATAAAGGCTGGGCAAGCTTGTGATCAAATCAAGCAGTCATCGTGGGCCGGGTTGGCACCGGCCTCCGTTGCGATTAAGCGTGTGCCGAGCGTTACATCGGAGCAACGGCCCCTGCGAGTGAAGGCGAGGATGGCCGTACCTGGCCGGACGTCCCCTTCTCCGACAAGGACGCCGCCAAGGCGGCCGGCGCCCCTTGGGACGCCCAGAAGAAGGCCTGGTACGCCCCACCCCCGGGCATCGCCGCCTTGGAGCACTGGATCTCGAGACCCCCTTTGAACGAGCTCGAACCTTCATACGGCCACCCACTACGGGTTGGCCCAAGTAAGTCATGTCGAGCGCGTCGCCCGAGACCACCTGGGCAAGGTAAACCGCTGGTCGGCCGCCGCGGTGCAGGAGCACGTTGAGGAAGCCTTTGCCACCTGGATGGAGCGCTCCCGGCGTGACTGGACCCTCGATCCAAGCATTCTGGAAGACGCCGACATCGAACTGCGTCGGCCCCTGAGGCTTCGACCCGTTCCCGGGTGGCCGAGGCCCGGCTCGCAAAAGTGCGGCGCGAGGACTTGGATCGCGAGCGGGGAGACGGCAGCTGGGTGCCAAAGTCGTTCGTGCAGCGATTCGGACTCTAGCCGCCAGGCCGTCTCGGATCTTATATACATATATACACACCCCTTCCGAATCCGGTAGACTTGTGGTATGGAGATCGACGTCAAGGCAGTAGCCGAAATGCTCGGCGTGACCGACAGACGTGTGCGTCAACTCATCGAATCCGGCGACCTGCCGGCCCGCCGGGCGGGAGGACGCCTCCTGGTTGAAGAGTCATTGCTACCGCGGTCTCGGCCGAAAACTCGTCCCATGTCGGCGAGGATCGCATGGGCCTTTATCGACTTGCTCTCAGGCGAGCGCCCCACCGAGCTCTCGGGCAGCGAGCGCGCCAGGCTGAGGGAAAAGTTGCGGATGCTGCTGGCTTCCCCCCAGCCGGCGGAGCAACTGCGCTCCTGGCTCCGAATGCGCGACCAAGTGCTGCGCCTATCTGTAGCCCCTCCTGACGTTGGCGCGGTGAGGAAGGACGGGCGCCTAGTCCTGTCGGGAATAAGCGATGGCCGAAGCCAACTATCGGCCGGCGACGAGGTGGAGGGCTACGTCCACCCGGGAGACGTCGCGTCCCTCAAGGCCGATTACTTGATGGCGGAAAGCCGTCCCGTCAACGTCTGGCTGCACGTGGTCAAACGGCCAATACCCCACCCGGCACCTCTTGGGCTAGTGATTGCGGACCTGGCCGGCCACAACGGCCCACGCGAGGATGCAAGGGTGCGCGAGATGCTGCAGCGCGCGCGGTGGTGATCCGACTCGAAAGACTCCCGCAGGAACAGCAGCAAAGCTGGCTCGGCTTGCTCGACGTTGCTTCGCGGTGTCCCGCTGGCTGGTGCTTAGTGGGCGGGCAAATGGTTTTCTTGCTCTGCCGGGAGCGAGGCTTCGCGCCGGCCCGACCAACTACCGACGGGGATGTAGTGGTGGACGTTCGAGCTCGACCTGCTGCCCTACATGGTTTCACGCAAGCACTACAGAACGCGGGCTTCCAGTCCGCCGGCGTGTCCCCAGAGGGGCATCAGCATCGCTTCGTGCGCGACCTCGCAACCATCGACGTGCTTATCCCCCAGGGCCTCGGAGAACGGGCCGCATCCAGAAGGGGCGCGACCGGCGGAACCACTCTTGCCTCGCCAGGAACACAGCAGGCCATCGGACCGATCCGAGCCAGTCGTCGTCGATATTGATGGCAAAGTCGGAACCATTTACCGGCCCAACATGATCGGTGCGCTTGTCGCCAAGGCCGCCGCCTACTCAGTCCGGAGCGACCCGGACAAGTATCGCCACGTTATGGACTTTGCCGTCCTGGCAGCAATAGTCCGCGCCACCGACAGCATCTCCGCGCAACTGACGCTCCGCGACCGTCACTACTTAGATTTGATGCTCGTCGCCCTCGATCGACCGCCCCGGACCTGGATGTCAATCGAAGGCGCCGAGCGAGGCGTCCTTGGCCTGAAGTCGGCCATGGCCTAAGCCTGAATCCACCGACGCGGCCCGTCCAAAGGGCGCTCTTGAATTAGAAAAGTGCCCCCTGAACTGGTAGAACAGCGCTTAGCAACAACCGCAAACTACCAATCAGAAAGGCACTTTCTGTGAGTCGATTCTACATTGGCCATCGGGCCGTCGAAGTCGCCTTTGACGATGAGAATCTGGTCGCCAACGCCGGACTGGCTCTCGTGGGTGCTTTGTGCACCCGGATCGGCCTGGCCGGGATCATCTCGGACAAGGTACGCCTGCATGGCCGGGTGGGAGGAGCCAATCCCGCCTACAAGTCGCTCAGCCTTATCTGTGCCATGGTGGCCCGAGCCAGTCACATCGATCACCTGGACATGCTGCGCTCCGGGGCGACAGGGGCGATACTTCCCTTTTCCGTGGCCGCCCCCTCGACGGTTGGCACCTATCTGCGCTCTTTCACCTCCGGCCACTTGCGTCAGCTGGACTCGGTGATCGAAGCCGAGCTGAATCGGGCCTGGGGGCTGGGGATGGCCCCGGCAAGGGATCAGCCACTGGTCATCGACATCGACTCCACCATCACCGAGGTGTCGGGATATCAGAAACAGGGCGCCGCCTACGGCTACACCAGAAAGCTCGGCTATCACCCCCTCCTGGCGGTGCGCGCAGAGACCGGGGAGATCCTCGGGATCCGGATGCGCAAGGGTTCGGC
>JAJZNF010000230.1 GCA_021847985.1 Actinomycetes bacterium
GACCATCGCCCCGTCCTGGGGATTCACCGCGAACTGGATGTTGGATCCTCCGGTCTCCACGCCGATGCGCCGGATGACGCGAAAGGCTGCGTCGCGCATCTCCTGGTACTCGACGTCGGTGAGTGTCTGCGCGGGCGCGACGGTTATGGAGTCCCCGGTGTGCACCCCCATCGGGTCCAGGTTCTCTATTGAGCAGACGATGACGGCGTTGTCCGCGCCGTCCCGCATGACTTCGAGCTCGAACTCCTTCCACCCCGCGATGGACTCCTCGATGAGGATCTCGGAGATGGGAGAGGCGGACAGGCCGAAGCGGGCCACCTCGGCGAACTCCTCAGCATCCTTGGCGATCCCGGTTCCCGCGCCGCCCAGAATGTACGACGGACGGACCACCACCGGGTAACCGATCTCCTCCGCGACGCCCATGGCCTCGTCCAAGGTGTAGGCGAAGCCGCTGCGCGGGACGCGCAGCCCGATGTCCTGCATCGCCCCCTTGAAGAGCTCCCGGTTCTCGGCGGTCTCGATCGCCAGGGCATTCGCCCCGATCAGCTCAACCCCGTAACTGGTGAGCACCCCGGATTCGTGCAGCTGCATTGCCAGGTTCAGCGCCGTCTGCCCACCCAATGTCGGCAGGAGCGCGTCCGGGCGCTCCTTGGCGATTATCGCCTCGAGAACCTTGGCGTCCAGAGGCTCGATATAGGTGGCGTCGGCGAAGTCCGGGTCGGTCATGATGGTGGCCGGGTTGGAGTTGGCCAGCACCACTCGATAGCCCTCCTCCTTGAGGACCCGGCACGCCTGGGTACCCGAATAATCAAACTCACAAGCTTGGCCGATGACTATCGGCCCCGACCCGATCACCAGGATCGAACTCAGGTCATCTCTTCTGGGCACAGTCTCTCCGCTCCTATCAAATCCGCGCTATCTCGCCTCGGCGACCATCTGGTGGAACTCCTCGAACAGGTAGTAGGAGTCATGCGGCCCAGGTGCCGCCTCCGGGTGATACTGGACCGAGATGGCGCGCTCACCCGGCAGCGCGAATCCCTCGACAACGCCGTCATTCAAGTTGACGTGAGTCACCTCGGCCCGCAGTGAAGCGTGGCCCAGCGAGTCGCGGTCCACCGCGTAGTTGTGGTTCTGGCTGGTGATCTCGACCACACGGTCGGAGAGGCGGGAGACGGGATGGTTACCGCCGTGGTGCCCGAATTCGAGCTTGTAGGTCTCGGCGCCGATGGCCCTGGCGATGAGCTGGTGGCCCAGACAGATTCCGAAGACCGGCACCCGGCCGATGATCCCCTGGAGCTGCGCGTCGGAATGGCTGATGGCAGCGGGATCGCCCGGCCCGTTGGAGACGAACACCCCGGCCGGGGATTCGGCCATCACCTCCTCCGCGCTGGCGGTCGCCGGTAGCACCACCAGGTCGAAGTGGCGTGCCAGCCTGCGGATGATCGAGGTCTTCATCCCGTAGTCGAGTGCGACCACCTTGGGGCCCTCCCCCGGAACCACGAGCCGCTCGCTACGCCCGGCTCCGGTGGCAAGATCCTTGCCGGTCGTGGTCAGGTGCTCTCCGGCCGCCGCCGCAAGTTCCGAGCGGGAGCCGGTCCCTATCACCGCCCCCAGGGCTCCGTAGGAGCGGACGTGGCGGGTCAGCGCCCGGGTGTCGACGCCCGAGAAAAGAGGAACGCCGGCCGAGCTTGTCAGCTCAAGCAGCGATCCGGTGGCCCGATGGTTGGAGTAGATCTCGGAGTAGTCGCGTACCACGATCCCCGAAGCCCAGACCTTGCCTGACTCCATGTCATGTTCGTTGCAGCCATAGTTGCCGATATGGGGGTTCGTGAAGGTCACGAACTGGCCCGCGTAGGAGGGGTCCGTGGCCACCTCCTGGTATCCGGTGAGCGTGGTGTTGAAGACCACCTCTCCGCCGGCCAGCACTCCCTCGCTCTCCAGCGGTGCCACTGATATGATCTCGCCTTCGAAGGCGGTCCCGTCCGAGAGGACGAGCCAGCCCGGGGCGGCTGAGAACGACTCGGTCCTGAACATCATTCCCAATTCCCTTCGTAAATAAGCTCTCCCGAGCCGACCAGTCGTCTTCCTTCCACGACCACGTCGACCACGCGGCCCTTGAGGCCTACGCCCAGGTAGGGAGAATTTCCCGCCTTGGAGAGGATCGAGTTCGAGGTGGGGGTCCACTCCGCGGATGTGTCGAAGAAGACCACGTTCGCCCTCGCTCCGGCTTCCAGCCGCCCGACGAAGTTCTCGTCCAGCCCAAGGAGCTGCGCGGGCTGCCAGCTCATCATGGCCACGATCCTCCACAGCCAACCGAGACGCTCCGCCTCGGCCTGACTGCCAACGGCAGCGGCGATGGAAGCGGACACGGCGTCAGGAAGCCCTTGTGGTACCAGCCCTTCCTCGATGGCGCCCAGAGCGCCGGTGTAAACAGCCGCGAGCGCATGTTGAAGGCCGAGCATCCCGAAGGCGGCGTCGTCGAGCGTCGCCTCCTTCCGCCAGCGCGGATGGGGCGCGTGGTCGGTTCCGATCACGTCGAAGACGCCTTGCGACAGCTGCTCCCAGAGGCGGCGGCGGTCATCTCCACTGCGCAGCGGAGGATTGACCTTGTAGACCGAGTCGTAGCCACTGAGCAGCTCCTCGGTCAGAAACAAGTGGTGAGGGGTCACTTCCGCGGTGACCGGCACTCCGTCCGCCTTTGCCCGCGCCACCAGCTCGGCGGATCGGCCTGTGGAGAGGTGCAGCAGGTGGAGGCGCCCCCGGATGGCCCGGGCCAGTTCGATGTCCCGGGCAACCATGACCTCCTCCGCGACCGCCGGTATGCCGCGCAGCCCGAGACCCGCCGACAGCGCTCCTTCGTTCATCACTCCCGCCCCGAACAGGGACTCGACTTCGCAGTGCTCGGCAACGACAAGGCCCAGTTCGGCGCCGTACTGAAGCGCGCGGCGCATAAGGTTGGCGTCCTGGACACCCGACCCATCGTCGGTGACGAGGCGGACACCCGCTTTGGCCAGAGCCGCCAGCGGTGAAAGCTCGGCGCCGGCACGCTCCTTGGTGATGGTCCCGGACGAGAGGACCCTCACCGGCAGGCGCGCCGCTCCCGCAAGCATCTGGGCCACGCGCGCCGGATTGTCCAGCGGGGGGGAGGTATTCGGCATGGCAAGCACGGCGGCATATCCTCCCATGGCCGCCGCCATGGTCCCCGTCTCCAGCGTCTCTGCTTCCTCGCCGCCAGGGACGCGCAGGTGCGTATGGGCGTCGACCAGAGCCGGGATGACGAGTCCGCCGCTCGCATTCACCACGATGTCGCCGGGCCGAGGAGCGACCTCGCCGCCGGCGGCCACGATCGACCCGCCATCGACGGCCAGATCTCCACGCCTGACGCCGGAGCGGTCGAGCAGCAGGCCGCCCTTGTAAACAATCCGGGCGCTCATTCCATCACCCCTGCACCGAACACCTTTTCAAGGATCGCCATGCGAACGTAGACCCCGTTCCTGGTCTGGGAGCGGACCAGCGAACTCTCGGCCGCGATGACCGCCGAGTCGACCTCCATGCCCGGATAGACCGGCCCGGGGTGCATGATCACCACTTCCGGCCTGAGGCGCCGGTGCCGCTCCCGGGTTAGCGAATACCTGGCCACGTATTCCCCGAATGAGGGAATCAGGCCCTGACCGATGCGCTCCTGTTGCAGGCGAAGCAGGTAGACAACGTCCAGATCGCCGAGACAGCCGTCGAAGTCGGACGTGGCGCGGACGTAAGGCGCGAAACCCCGCGGCGGCATGAGGGTGGCCGGTGCGACCAGCGTCGTCTCGGCCCCGAAGAGGTCCAGCCCGTCCATCAGGGACCTGGCCACACGCGAGTGGGCGATGTCGCCCACTATTCCGACCTTGAGGCCGGAGAGGGCGTCCAGGGAACCGAGCCTTTCGGAAAGCGTGAACAAATCGAGCAGGGCTTGGCTCGGGTGCTGGTGAGCGCCATCGCCCGCGTTGACCACCTTCAGGCCGGTCCACCGAGAGATCAGTTCCGGGGCCCCGGCGGCGGATGAGCGCACGACCATGCCGTCGACGCCGAAAGAGGCGATGGTCTCCACCGTGTCCTGCAGGCTCTCCCCTTTGGCGAGCGACGAGGATTTGGAGTCGAAGTTGATAACCGCGGCGCCAAGGCGGGTGGCTGCAACCTCGAAGGAGACCCTGGTCCTGGTCGAAGTCTCGAAGAAGAGGGCGGCGATCTCGACCCCGTCGAGGAGATCCAGCCGCCTCGGCCCGCTCGCAAAATGGCGGGCGCGCCGGAGCAGCGATTCAGCCCCTTGGCGATCCAGCTGCCCCATGGACCAGAAGCCCTGCTTCAGGGCGTCGTCATTCGCCATTCTTGTCCCCCTCGGGGCGCGCCTCCTGGTAGATCCGAACAACCTCGGGCGTGACCTCCACGTATTCGTTCTGCGACGTCGGAAGATTCTTGCCCACGTAGTCAGGCCGAATGGGAACTTCCCGGTGGCCGCGATCCACCATCACCGCGAGCTGGACCTTGGAAGCCCGGGCACGCGAGAGGAGCGAGTCGAGCGCGGCTCGCACCGTCCTCCCGGTGAAGATCACGTCGTCGACGAGAATGACCACCCTGCCTTGGGGGGAGACGGGGATGTTACTGCGGTCGGAGGGCAGCCCGATCACATCAGGGTCTTCGCGGGGGGCGTCGTCGCGGAAGTTGGTAACGTCCAGGGTCCCCTGGGGGATCGCGACTCCTTCGAGCGCTTCGATCCGCTTGGCAAGGGCGGCGGCAAGCCACTCCCCGCCTCGCAGCAGCCCGAGCAACATCAGATTCTCGGGACCCCGATTGCGCTCCAGGATCTCGTGCGCGATTCGCGTGACCGCCCGCTCGATGTCGGGCTTGGAAAGGATCTGCGCCTTCAAGGTGAGCCCACCCGTCCCACTTGGAACGAGACGCAGTTTCTCAGACGGCATCTAGCCTCCATAAACCGTGTGAGTCTCTCTGTACTCACTTCACGGATATCTTGTAACACACTAGCTTGCACTTGCCGAATCCTGCACGCCTGGCCCAACACGAGAGCTTCATAGACGATCCCGCATGACCCAACAGCAGTATTACTACCGGCCGGAACCTTCTAAGAAGAACACACGGCCGGCACACTCGGCCAGAACAGTCCACAAGGGGCGCCGCAGGGTCACCATCATCGGCGCGGCCCTCGCCGCCGTGATCGTGCTCGGCGCGATAGGCGTATACGGCTACGCCAGGATCAAATTCGCCGAGATCAGGAAGCTGGCGGTTGGAAGTCTCGACACCGCAGGCGCCAATCAGCCCATCAACATCCTGTTGGTCGGCAACAACTCTCGGTCGGTCCTGAACGGCAAGCAGGCCAACGCCTTTGGAAGTGGCTCCCAAGTGGGCGGGGCACGCAGCGACGTGACCATGATCGCCCACCTGGACCCCAAGACCCGCACGGTGACTCTTGTCTCCATACCCAGAGACCTGTTCCTGCCGATACCGGGGAGCACCAACCTGAACCGGGTCGACTCGGCGCTCAATTACGGTCCCTCCACGCTCGTCAAGACCATTGAGCAGGACCTGGGCATTCCCATCAATCACTACATCGAGCTCAACTTCGACACCTTCCAGTCCGTCGTGACGGCGCTCGGCGGGATCAACATGTACTTCCCATATCACCTGAAGGACGCCTATTCGGGCCTGAACATAACGCAGACGGGCTGCCTGCATCTGAACGGCTTCCAGGCGCTGGCGGTGGTGCGCGCTCGCCATCTCCAGTATTCGCCCAACGGTGTCACCTGGTACTACGACCCGCTGGGGGACCTCTCCAGAATCCGCCGCGACCATGAATTCCTGCGGGTGCTAGCCTCCGAGGTCAAGGCCAAGGGAGCCTCCAACCCGGTCACTCTCAACTCGGTCCTCTCCGCCATAGAGCCCTACCTGGGCCTGGACAAGAGCTTCACGTTCAACGAGCTGGTGTCGCTGGCCACCACCTACCGGCATACCAATCCGAACTCCATCAAGACCGCGACGCTCCCGGTCGCGTTGGAGAACAACTACTTCTACCTCGGCGCCAACTACGGCGACGTGGTCTTCGCGGCCCAGCCACAGGACTGGAGCATTCTTCAGCAGTACATGGGCATGCAGACGCCTCCGATCGCCCGATCCTCCATCACGTTGAGCGTCGCCAACGGCACCGGCGCCTATATGCAGGCCACGGACGTGGCCACCGCGCTCCAAAAGCTCGGCTACAAGATCGCGTCCGTCGGGAACACGGCGATTCAGGGTTCGAACCTGGAAACCGTTGTTCGCTACACCCCCGGTCACCTGGCCATGGCCGAGAAGGTTATGTCCGATCTCTCCGGCGCAGTCGTCATGTCCCAGGGGGCGACAACGGGAGGCGCTCCGGTCGAGGTGATCACGGGCAACGGCCTGAGCGTCGCGACGCTCGCTCGGCCGGCCGCGCAGGCGACCCAGGCCAACTCACTGACCAGCGCCCCGGGCACGCAAGCCACCAAGGCAAGCTCCCAGACGAGCGCAGCGAGCACGACGTCCGTCAACAATCCCATTACGTTGCCGGCCACCAGTTCGAACATGCCCCTGCAGCCGTGGGATCCCCGCGCCTGCCCGGCCTAGCACCTCACATTTCAGCGCGACTCAACTAAAGTCTGCATCTACACGCCTTCGGCCCCGCTCACCTGACGCCCAAGGCTCGAACGAGGAGATCGGGCCATGGCGCCAGAGGGGGTCACAGAGGGCGCTCTTCAGCCGGAGAGGGCCGACTGGCGATTGACGGGCGTATTCCTACGCACCTTCGTCTTTGCGACCGGCGCCGCGGTGATGGCGGTGGAGTTCGCCGCCGAACGCCTTCTCCAGCCCTTCTTCGGCAACTCCGAGTTGGTGTGGGCGACCCTGATCGGTCTCATACTTCTCGCCCTTTCGCTGGGGTACGCGGCAGGCGGCCGACTTGCCGACCGAAAACCGGCCCCTTCGGGCCTTGGCCTGTTGGCCCTGGGAGCAGGCGCGTTCGTCGCGCTCCTGCCGGCGCTGGCATCCCCTCTCCTCTCCCAGGTGGTCCGGGGGCTTCTCGCGACGCCGGCCGGAGTCGTCATCGCCTCGCTCGCGGGAACGAGCATCCTTTTCATGCCACCCGTAGCCTGCCTTGGCGCGGTTACCCCTTACGCGCTGCGTCTCGCAGTCAGTCGGCCGGAGAGCGTGGGATCCAAAGCCGGATCCCTGTACGCCTGGTCGACCGCCGGCTCGATCGCGGGCACGTTCATACCGACCTTCTACACCATCCCTTACCTGGGAGTTCGCGCCACCCTTTGGCTTGCGGCCGCCATCCTCATAGCGCTGGGCGCCGCAATGCTCTCCAGGCGCGCGGCCCTCTTCGCCCTCGTCATCCCCATCGGCGCCGCTTATACCGCTCCCCCGCTCCTCAAGACCGTTCCCGGCCTTATCAGGGAGGTGGAGACCCACTACCAATTCGCGCAGGTTTACCGCCTGTCCAACGGCGACACCGCCTTGAGCGTAAATGACGCCGCCGGCATCCAGTCGCTCTACACCACCTCGCGGCTAACCGGCCTTTACTACGACGCATACCTGCTCCTGCCCTACTTATACCCGCGGCAACGCCCGCTCTCCGCGTTGCTCATCGGCATGGCGGCAGGCACGATCCCAACGCTCTACGCCCGCGACGTCGACCCGTTCCGCGCGCACGTGGCCATGACGGGTGTCGAGCTTGACCCTGGGCTGGTCGCGCTGGGACGCGAATACTTTCACCTGCAGCCCTCGGCGGCAAAGGTGGTCATCTCCGACGGGCGGCTCTTCCTGAGGCGCACGACGAACCGCTACGACATCATCATTGTCGACGCCTACAGCCAGGAGATATACATCCCGTTCTCGCTGACCACCAAGCAGTTCTTCGAGCTCTGTCGGCAACACCTCGCCGCGGGAGGCACGCTCGCCATCAATCTCAATGCGACCTCGCCCACCGCACCGCTGACCAAAGCAGTGGTCCGCACCCTGCACGCGGTCTTCTCCCACGTTTATCTAGCCAAAGCACCCGGCACCTACAACTATCTGCTTGTCGCCTCCGAGGCTCCGACCAGGCTTCCCGCCCAGGCAGCCGTCCCAGCATTCCTGCGCCCCGTCCTCGCCCGAATCGCCACAACCTGGCACCAGCCCAAACCCACGCCGGGGATCGTCTTCACCGATAATCGCGCACCGGTCGAAGCGATGACCAACCAGATGATCCTCAACCACCTTCTGTCCTCCCCGTAGCGGAGCGGGAGGAGCCGACCGGCCCGAGTTGGCCAACTGCGCCGTCGGCTCGTGCACAGTTCATGCGCCGAGTGCGGGGCACCGGGACCCCAGGGCATTGGAAGAGAACCCGGGAGCAGCCCGAGGAACGCCACGCCATCGGTTCCGGTGCCATGCCGTTGCCCCGAGCCGGCACGCGCTCGACACGCCCGCGGCAAGGTGATCCGAGCCACCCCGCTGGTCCCGCTCGCCGCACCGGCCGTGGCGATGGCCGAGCAGGCGGAAAGCGCCGCAGGTGAGCATCTCGCGGCATTCCGACCCCGCTCGGGTTCCCGGCGCACGTCCCGAAAAGGAGACCGGGCTTGCGACTTCGTAGTTACGACTACAATTCCGACTGCGTACAAGTACAGGAGCGGCAAAGCGGTGAGGACTCCAACACGAAAAGGCAGCCGGATTCCAACGTCGGAAGCGGCCGCGCTTCGGACCGCCCACGGCGGAGTACGACTCGGTTGCGGAGCGGGCAAAGCCCCGAGCCGGGCTCGGCATCGCTCAGAATCCTGCGAACGGGGGCGGAATGACCCTTGGCGTCGGCAACAGCCGAATCGTTGCCGGAGGGGGCCGGACTCGTGGAGCCAGGCCAAACCCGCCACCAAGCCCGGCATCGAGATCATGACCGACCAGCGCCACAAGGTGGCAGGCGGCCGCGCCCGGAGCGACCGAGATTGACCGGGACCACCGGCGACATATGGGATCGGCGCTTCGCCGAGCGGGACTGGCCCGGCACTCCCGATCCCTACCTGGTCGAGTTCGCCGATCCGCTGCCACCCGGAAATGGCCTCGACCTCGGTGCCGGACCCGGCAGGAACAGCTTGTGGCTCGCCGCCAAAGGCTGGGCGATGACCCTCGTCGACCTGTCGAGGATTGGCCTTGAACAGGCGGCTCAAGCGGCGAAGCGCCAAGGCGCCACGTTCGGGACGGTACACGCCGACGTGAGCTCGTGGCGTGCGCAGGAGGGCGGCTTCGATCTCGTCATCGTCGCCAACGTCCATCTTGGGACCGAAACCCTCTCAAGCGTCCTCGACGGCGCCGCCCACGCGCTTCGCCCTGGCGGAAACCTCTACGTCGTCGGACACCACATTTCGAATCTCGGCCGCCACGGGCCACCCTCTCCTGAAAGGCTCTTCACGGAAGACCGGCTTCGCCGCGCCTTGCCACCGAATCTCAGAACGGATGTCCTGGAGACGCGGGAACGAAAGGCCGGCCATGAGACGGGCCGGGTCCAACTGTCAGGCGACGCGGTCGTGCTCGCGTGGGCGACCAAGCTTGTGAACTCCGGAAGGGGCAACTGATGGCGACCAGGGCCCGCCGGCATCAAGAGCCTGCCGCCGCACGACCGACCGGCGACCGGCTTGGCTTGGACGGCATCGGGTTCCTCCTCGGCACGGCCCACCGGGCTCGCCGCCGGCTCTGGGAGGCACAGCTTGCCGATCTCGGCCTGAGTGCACCGCAGGCGGCCATCCTTCGGCTCATAACCGCCGAACCCGGCTGCGGCATCCGCGAACTCGCGCGCCGGATCGGCACCGACCCGATGAACGCTCGCCGCATCGTGGAATCACTGCTCGAGGGCGGCCTATGCGAATCCCGGCCGGACCCCGACGACGCCCGCCGGCGCCCCCTTTATCCGACCCCCCGAGGCCGTGTCCTGGCCCAGGCGGTCGCGGACCGAGCGCGACGTGACGAACAAAATCTCCTCAGCGCCCTCGGAGAGGACGGTTACGAGTCGCTTGTAGCCGCGCTGCGTACCCTCATCGCCCACCAGGAAAACCCACAAGGAGCCTCTTAGTGTCTACACGCCCCGCACCACGGCCGGCTCGACTGCTGGCTGTCAGTTCCCTCGCCCATTTCATGAACGATGGCGTCGTCTTCTTCATCCCGGTGATCGGTGACCTGCTCTCCCAGGACCACCGCACCTCCACCGTCGTCATCACCGCGATGCTGACCATCTTCTACATCACCTCGGCGGGCTTCGGCATCGTGGTCGGCCTGCTCGCCGACCGCATTGGACGAAGGGGGGCGATGATCGCAATGGGGATCGCCACCCTTGGAGTAAGCCTCGTCGGCTTCTACGCTTCGTTGGTTCTAACGGGTATAGGTAGCGACATCCTTGTGCTGGCGGCATCGGCCTTGGCGGGAATCGGCAGTTCCGCCTATCATCCCCTGGGCGGCTCGATCCTCCAGCGTGGCTTCTCCGCCGGCGCTCGCGGTCGCGCGCTCGGGGTGAACGGCGCCTTCGGAAGCTTCGGCCGAGCCCTCTACCCCGCCCTCTTCTTCGTGATTGCCGCCCTCGGGATCTCCCGGCCCGCCACCACCCTCATCTTCGCGGGCCTTAGCCTCCTCGCCGCGGCACTCATCGCGGTGGGGCTGCCGGCGGAACCGAGCGATGCCAAGGACCGTCTCCAGGGCACTACGTCAACCCTCGGATCGGATATGGGCACTGCAGGAGCGCCCGCCGTCGCCGACAGGCTCACGCCACGCTCCGCACCTTCCACCCAGCCCCCATCCCTCCGTTCGCTGCTCAACCGGAGCGTCGTAGCGCTGACCACCATTGCCTTCTTCCGATCCGTCGCATTCATCGGCATCGTCGCGTGGGTACCCATATATCTCACCACCCAACGTCACGCAGGCCTCTCGACCGGCCTTGGATTGACGGTGACCGTCATGTACGCAGGAGGAATCGTCGGACAACCCGTTTTCGGCATGCTTGCCGACCGATTCGACAAGCGTGTCGTGCTCGCAATCGACAGCCTGGGCTCCGCACTGGGGATCTTCCTGTTTCTCGCCACCTCCGGGACCGGCGTCAACGCGCTTCTGGCGCTGGCGGTGTTCGGCCTCTTCACCTTCAGCGGATTCCCGCTGCTGCTGTCCTTGGTTGCCGACTACGTACCCAGGGGATCTTTCGCCACCGGCAACGCGCTGGTGTGGGGGATCGGCTCGACGGGGGGCCAGGCGCTCGGTCCCCTTGTCACAAGCCTGTTGACGGGCGGATCCCACGCAAATCTGGGCGTTGCCTTCGCCATCCTCGGAGCGGTCGCCGCGGTGACGGTGCTCGCCACGCCCCTCCTGAAGCGCACCCAGGGATCCACCCGCATGGCGATGTTCGGTTGAATCTAGATGCAAGGCGCCAACTGCCACCCCGATCTCCCGCCCGGCATATCACCTTCCCTGCGGCCACCGCCCTATCGCCGCAGGGCTTGCGTCCCAAGCCATCTGCGGATTCGCGCTACATCTTCTCGGGACCCGAGCTGGCATGTACAGCATGGTTCCTGACGAGCAGGGCAACTGGGTGGCGCAACTGCGCCGAGGAGCGGCCGAGGCCCGCGTCCTATCGCTGCTCCCGGGAAAGGAGCGGTACGGTTTCGAACTCGCCAGGGCCCTCACCGATAACGCACTGGTGGCCAGCGAAGGAACCATCTACCTCCTACTGACCCGCCTACGCCGGCAGGGCTTGGTCGAACCCACCTGCCGCGAGTCCACCGAGGGTCCCCCCCCCCGCCCAGGCCGCTACCACCGGCTCACCGAGGACGGACAAATCGCACTCGCCTCCTTGGCTAACCAATGGAAAGTGTTCCGGGTCGCAGTTGTCCGTGGCCACCGAGAAGTCCCCACTGATGGCCATCTGGGGTCACCACTGATGGCCAAGAAAAGTCCCCACTCCTCGCCTGTTCAGTAACGCGGTGCCCCTCCGGCCGGAGAGATTGGTGGTGT
>JAJZNF010000180.1 GCA_021847985.1 Actinomycetes bacterium
TTTGCGACCTCGCCGCGCGAAGTTATCGCTTGTGACGACATAATCCCCTATTCTTGCCCAAAAGTACGGACAATCTTTGCCATGCGTGGGAGTTAAGCGAAAATTCGGGGTCGCACGTCCTCGCCCCGGATGTGCCGGAGGGACGCGGCCTCGAAATTTGATTGCCTGCACCCTAGCTTGGCGTTAGCTGAACGCCGTATAAGGATATTTCTATCAAAGCTCAGCAAAGATTTCACATCGCGCATGTCAAGCGCTTGCGGATCCTGCCTCTCCCATGGGGGAAAGCATCCCCCATGCAGCCATGGTTGGCCGCTCCCGCGGCTCGAAGAGAAGGCTGAGCCGCTTTGTGGCACGCGTAACCGCCGTGAAAAGGGCGGCTTTTGCGGCTGTCGGCTCGGAAAGAAGGCGCGTCGGGGAGCCGACCACGACCGAATCGAACTCCAGGCCTTTCGCCTCGTCGATCCCGAGCACCTCCACACGCACGGCTTCGGGCACCACCGAGCACGCGCCCAGGATCTGCTCGGCCACCTCCCGGGAGACGTCGCCAGGCAGGATTACACCCACCAGGCCCTCCTCGATCGCCATCGCTTCCCGCTTCGCCGCCACGGCCAGTGCCTCGGCCAGTGGCTCATGCACCTCGGCCACCACCGGATAGGTTCCCGTCGAGCGGATCGCCACGGTGGGCTCGAGGTCTAGTTCTTCGGTATCGCACAGGCGATAGGCCAGATCGGAGATCTCGCGCGGAGTGCGATAGTTGACCGTCAACTTGTGATATGACCATTTCTCCACCGCCTCGCGCATGGGAGCCGTGATCCTTTCCCAGTCTCGCTGCCCGTGCGGCGAAGTCGTCTGGGCCAGGTCACCCACCAGCGTCATCGAGGAGCTGATCGTCCTGCGACCGAGCACGCGAGCCTCCATGTAGGAGAGCTCCTGGGCCTCGTCGACCACGATGTGCCCGAAGCGCTGGATGTCGGCCTCCCCCTTCTTGCGCACCGGTCCCAGGAGAACAGCCGCTTCGTCAATCAAGGGCAGGTCGGCACGCGCGAGCGTTCCCGGCCGGTGGGAGTCCACCAACAGGCTCACCTCCGCGCCGCTGAGCAGCCCGCGCCCGGCAAGCACAGCCAGCGCCGGGTGCGAATAAAGATCCTCGAGGAGCTGCCGGGGGGTGAGCCTTGGCCAGATCCGCTCGAGGGCCCGCTGGAACTCCGGCAGCGCCCGAATCGCCTTTCCCGCCTCCCTGACGGCGTCGTCGGCGTCGGCCTCCGCGTCGGCGAACTCGCCGAAATCGGCCCGGCTGAGCTGCCCCTCCTCCTCCGGTTCCTGCGCCTCGCGCAAGCGCTCGGCAAGGTTCAAGTATCCGGTTGCAAGCTGGTTGACCAGTACCGTCTCCAGATAACGCCGACGCTCGTTGTGGGTTCCGGGCCTGCGCCTGGCCTTGCGGATGGCGACCCGGCTCATCTCGCGCGTCACCGCCAGCTGCACTGAGCCCAAGTAGAAGGCGGCATCGCGACCGAGCGGGCGCTCGCGATCGGCGACCGCCTTGGCGATCAGGGGAACCATGCGGGAATCGGCCTTGAGCCGCGCCTCCGCATCGCTCTGCTCGCGCAACGTTGTCCCGGGGTCGATGAGAGCATGGATGGTCGTAATCTCCACGCCGGTCTCGCCAAGGGACGGGAGCACCCGGTCGATGTACTTGGCGAAGGTGCGGGAGGGAGCCACCACCAGGACCCTCTGCCGCTCCAGCCGGTTGCGGTAGGTGTAAAGAAGATAGGCCGCCCGGTGAAGGGCCACCGCGGTCTTACCCGTTCCCGGCCCCCCTTGCACCACGGTCACTCCCGCAAGAGGAGCACGGATGATCTCGTCCTGCTCGGCCTGGATGGTGGCGACGATGTCGCCCATCCGCCCGGTTCGCGACTGCTCGATGGCGTAGAAGAGGGCCCCGGGACCGGCCAATACGAGCCCGCCGTCGGCCGATCCGCTGCCATCGAAGGCCTCGTCCTCGATGCCTACGAGTTCGCCATGGCGCAGCTCGAAGTGCCGGCGCAGAGCCAGTCCCATCGGATCCCGCCCTGTGGCACGGTAGAAGGGCTCCGCGACGGGTGCTCGCCAGTCGACCACCAGCGGCTCCATGTCGCGGTCGGCCACCGCCAAGCGCCCGATGTAGAAGCGCTCCCCCGGGCCGGTGCCCTCGGGAAGGCGGTCGAGCCGGCCAAAGCAAAGGGCAAGCGAACCGAAGTCAAGGCGATCGAGGCGCTCCAGAGTCGCACGCACGATGACGTCACGCTCGGCCCGGGATTGCGGAGTCCCGCCCCTTTCGAGCGCGTAGGCCTCCCTGAGCGTTTCCCGCAGCCGGCTCTTTATCTCGTCCAGGCGGCGGTACGCATTCTCGATGTAGGCCCTCTCGCTCTCGAGTTCAGGATGCGTATCCAAGGCCAAAGAATCCTCTCGAATCGTCGGCGGCACCCCGCGTCGCGGGGGAGGAGGCTCGCCTCTTGAGTGGCGAAACCAGCCAGCCTAAATAGGCTAGTGCCCGCCAAAGCCCGGGCCGCTCAATGCGCGGCGGCGCCGAGCGCAGGGCAATCAGCGCCCGCCCGCGCCCCTGGAGTAGGATCAAAACGTTGGTTGCCGCGACGGCGGCCGCACCTCAAGACACTGCTGGAGACAGGATGGAGCAGCTGAAAGACGCCGACAGAGCCGGCAGTGGGGCCGAGGCTCCTTTCCTGGACGCGCTCGCCGGTCGCCCCACGGAGCGGGTCCCGGTTTGGTTCATGCGCCAGGCGGGCCGCTCGCTTCCCGAGTACCGGGCGTTGCGCGGCACCGGATCCATACTGGATGCCCTCCGCGAACCGGACCTGGCAGCCGAGATCACCATGCAGCCGGTGCGGCGATACGGCGTGGACGCCGCCATCCTCTACTCGGACATCATCGTCCCGGTGCACGCCGCAGGCTTCGGCATGGACATCGTGCCGGGCCGGGGACCGGTCGCCGAGCGCCCCTTCAGGGAGTCGGCGGACCTGGAGCGACTAAGCCGCTTCAGCGCGGCGGAAGACTGCCACTACGTCGCCAGCACCATCAAGCTCGTCGCCGCAGAGTCCCCTGTCCCCCTCATCGGCCTGGCCGGAGCGCCCTTCACCGTCGCCAGCTATCTGATCGAAGGAGAGCCGAGCCGGAGCTTCCTCCGCACCAAGCAGCTGATGCACCAAGAGCCGGCCCTCTTCGCGGCGCTGTGCTCGAGGCTGGTAGAGATGACGCTCGACTTCCTGGCCCTGCAGGCCGAATCCGGGGTCCAGGCACTGCAGATCTTCGACTCCTGGGTTGGAGCTCTCTCCGAGCGCGAATACAGACGCTTCGTCCTGCCTCACATGAAGGAAATCTTCGCCCGCACCATTGAGTTCGGGGTGCCGGTCATACTCTTCGGCACCAACACCAACCACCTCATCCCCACCCTCGGCGAGACCGGAGCACGCGCAATCGGGCTCGACTACCGGACACGCATTCCTGACGCGGCCGAGCGCCTCGGAACTGGCATCGCTCTGCAAGGGAACCTCGACCCGACCATCTGCCTCTGCTCCTACGACGTGGTGGAGGCTGAAGCCCGCGCCGTACTCGAGGAGTCGCGGGCCGCCGGGGCCTACGTCTTCAACCTCGGCCACGGAGTGCTCCCGGAGACCGACCCCGGAAAGCTCGCCGCGCTGGTGGAATTCGTTCACGAACAGGGCACGGCCATCCGACAGAGCGAGGTCGCCTGAATGCTGGCCGTCATAGGAGGCGGCATCTCGGGCATCGCCGCCGCGTTGGAGCTTCTTGATCAAGGTGTTTCCCCGAACGAACTGCTGCTCGTCGAAGCCCAGGACACCCTCGGAGGAAAGATCCGCTCCATCGAGATGGCCGGCAAGCGCGTGGAGGCGGGACCTGATGCCTTCCTGACCCGCACCCCGGCCGCGACCGACCTTGCCACTCACGTCGGCATCGCCGACGAACTGGTTCGGCCTCGCAGCTTCAGCGCATCCATCTGGGCGCGCGGCCGGCGCCACCCCAGCCCCGAGGGCATCATGCTAGGCGTGCCGGTCTCGGTGGGCCAGTTCGTGCGCACATCGGTAGTGCTCAGCCCGCTCGGGCGCCTGCGCGCGCTCTTGGACTTCGTGCTGCCCAAGACCCCCCTCGCCGATGACGCGACCATCTCGCACCTGGTTCGGTCCCGCTTCGGGCAGGAGGTGGACGAGGTGCTGGTGGACCCGATGGTGGGAGGGATCAACGCCGGGTCGACCCGGGTCCTTGGATTGCGGGCCGTCGCTCCTCAACTGCTGGACGCCTATCAAAAAAACGGCGGACGTTCGCTGGCCCGATCATTGGTCGCCATCGTGCCTCCCCGCCCTCCGGCCGGGGAAAGAACCATCCCCTTCGCCTCTTTCGCCACCGGCCTCGACACGCTGGTTCGCGCTGCGGAGGCGCAGCTGGAGGCGGCCGGAGTCAAGATCGTCAAGGGCACCAAGGTGGAGAGCCTGGCCAATGGCCGGACCGGGCTCACGCTTCAGCTTGCCGGAGCCGGCCGCAAACGGGGGGAGAAGATACCTCTGGCTGCGGCGATCCTGGCCGTGCCGGCCTCGAGTGCCTCCGCCCTCCTGAGCCAGTCCGCGCGAAGCGCCTCCGCCAAACTGGAGCGCATCGAGTACGCCGATGTCGCCATGACCGTGATGCGCTATCCGAAGAGGGCTTTCAGCCAGCCTCCGCAAGGGAGCGGCCTACTGGTGCCGCGCAGATTCGGCCACCTGGTCACCGCCGTCACCTTCGCCAGCCGGAAGTGGGAGCACCTGGAGCTGCCCGACTCCGAACTGCTGAGGGTCTCGGTCGGACGTTTCGGCGACCGGCGCTTCGCCGCCATGGACGATGCCTCACTGCAACGGGAGATTGCCGCCGAGCTTGCGGAGATGCTGGATCTGGGCCAGGGCCCCGACGAGGCGGTCACCTGGCGATGGCAGGAGGCCCTCCCGCAATACCGCCCCTTCCACAAGGAGTTGGTGGCATCGATACGAAGCGAACTGGCCGGAGCCGGCACGGTGGAGCTTTGCGGAGCCGCCTACGACGGCGTAGGGGTTCCGGCCTGCATCGCCTCGGGCACCGAAGCCGCCAAGCGGGTGGCCGCGCGGCTCGCCGACTGACCCCGGGTCAGATGTTCCTTCCCAGGATTCCGCCGAGCGCTCCCCCAACCACGCCGCCCGAGACGGCGTTTCCTCCCGCGCCCTCGCCCGCCAGATAGGGAGCGAGCGCGCCGGCCAGCACCGGCAGCGGCATGCTCTGAAGCCAGATCGTGCCGGGGCCCGTCAATGACACCAGATATAAGCCGTCGCCCCCGAAGAGAGCGTTGGAAAGGCCCTGCATCCTGGTGATCTGGAAGCTCACGGTGTCCTGGAACAGGCCCACATGGCCTGGATGGACCAGCAGGCTCTGTCCGGCCGCGAGATCGTAGGAGGTAATCTCGCCCGCCAGCTCGACCCAAGCCGTGCCGGTGCCCTCGAGGCGCTCCAGCACGAAGCCGTCTCCACCCCACAAGCCGCCACGGAAGCTCTGCTGGAGCCCAACGGTTGGCACCACTTCCCGTGTTGCGCAGAGCCACCCGTGCCGATGCACGAGAAAGCCCGCGCCCGGGGCGATCTCGACCGGGAAGATCCGGCCAGGCAGCTTGGCCGCGAAGGCGACCATAGCCTGGCCGGACGGAGCCGAGTAGCGGGTTAGGAACAGCCCACCCCCTCCGGCCATGCGCTTCAGCCCCGCCATGAGGCCGGACTTGCCGCCGGTGGCCGTGGTCTGGGACATCTGCAGGTTCGGCGACATCCAAGAGAGCTGGCCGTGCGTCGAGACGACCTCTTCACCGGCGTCAAGCTGCACCTCCAATACGGGCAGCGTGGTTCCCTTAATATCGGCCTTCATCCGTACCCCCCTCAGGCTCACGCGCCATGCGCCTCGCTTACAATACCCTGGCCCGGGGGGGAAGAAGGGAAAAACGCGGAGTCAACCAGCGCCGTACTGGTCCGCGACCACTCGCGCCCACTGTGGTGAGACGCCCGGGATCTCACAAAGCTGCTCGTAGGTGACGTCCGATAGCGCCATGCCGGCAGGCAGGTGGTCCAGGATCGCAGTGCGCACCTGGAGTGGGACCTCCTGAGCGCGAGAGAGTGCGCGCATGCCGCGAACCGAGACCGCCGCCTCGTCGAAGCGGGTGACCGGTCCGTCGGTGACCAGCCCTTTGCCCCAGGCCTCCGCGCAGAGCGGGATGGCCATCAGGCCCTTGGCCACCTTTTCGATAACAAGCAGCTCATCGGTGGGAAGTGCGCCCAGAAACTCGATGACCGTGTCGGCCTCCTCGATAGAGCAGGCGCCCATGTAATCCTCGACCATCGAGCGGTAATCGAACTCGAACCCGGTCGACATTTCGTTCAGCTGAAGCGCTACCAACCGGCCGTCGTCACCCAGCTCGACGAGCGAGCCTTCTATCTCCTCGGTGATCCGGCGCACCATCTCGTAGCGCTGCAGCACCATGACCACGTCGCGGAAGTGGACGTTGTGGCTCTCCTCCAGCTGGTCCAGCCTGCCAAGCAGCTCGTCCAGGCGCTGCTTGTAGCGCTCCAGAGTGGCGAGCGCCTGGTTCGACTTCGAGAGGAGCGCCGAGATCGGGGCGAGAGAGCGACGGTAGCCGCCCTGGTAGACAGTGATGATCGACTGCTCCTCGGAGACCGAGACGGCGGTGACGCCGAGACTGCGGGCCACACGCTCGGCGGTTCGGTGGCGCGTTCCGGTCTCGGTGGTGGGGACCTTCGGGTCCGGCATGAGGTGCACGTTCGCCCGGGCTATGCGCCGGGCATCCGAGGACAGGATAATCGCGCCGTCCATCTTGGACAGTTCGTAAAGGCGCTGGGGGGAGTACTCCGTGTCCAAGAGAAAGCCGCCCGTGCAAATGGAGAGAACCTCCGGGCCGTCCGCCACAACCACCAATGCACCCATGCGTGCCTGCAGCACGCGATCCAGACCTTGCCTCAGCGGCGCTCCGGGCGCGACGAGGGCAAGGGTCGCGGCCATCTTCGGGGCGGACTTGGAGAACATGGCAACAATTTAGTACGTCACGCCTGATGACGACGTGAAAGCCCCATCGCCTGCAACGCCTCTGCCAGGGTGCGCACCAAGGTTGTCCCCCCAAGGGGCCCGTCGCTTCCGGCGGGTGCCACGAAGTGGCCAAACCCATGCCGTCTCAGCTCCCCGGAGCGCTCGGCCTCCCCTCTCACCTTGCGCACCTCGCCCGTCAACCCCAGCTCGCCGAAGACGGCGGCGTCAGCCGGCAACGGCCGTTGCAAGGCGCTCGAGACGATGGCGGCGGCAATGGCGAGGTCCAGTCCTGGGTCGTCGGAGGCATGCCCTCCGGCTATGGACATGAACACGTCGAATCGATCGAGCTTCACCCCGGCGAAATGCTCGATAAGCCCGAGGATGACGTTGCAGCGCTGCGAGGAAAGGCCGAGGAACTGCCGCTTGGGCACTTCGCGCGGGTTGGGGGTCACCAGGGCCTGGATCTCGACAAGTCGCGCCCGCGTGCCGTCGCGCATCGCGGTCATAACCGAGCCCGCCGCCCCAGCGAGCCGGTCCTCCAGCTGGGCTGCGCCCGGGTCCGGCTCGTCCTGAAGCCCCGACTCCCCCATGCGCAGGAAGCCCACCTCCGACACCTTGCCGAAGCGGTTCTTCAGGCAGCGCAGAGCCCGGCTCTCGTCGCTCCTCTCACCCTCCAGCACGAATACCGCATCCACCAGGTGCTCGAGAACCTTGGGACCCGCCAGCGAGCCGTCCTTGGTGACGTGGCTGAGAATCACCGCCGTTGCGCCGGACTCCTTGGCGGAGATATTGAGCGCCTGTGCGCAATGCCGGATCTGATTGACGGACCCCGCCTGCCCGCCCAGCTCCGGATCCGAAAGAGCTTGGATCGAGTCGACGACGACCAGGCCGTAGTCGCCGAGCACCGCCAACACGGTGGCAAGCTCGGCGGTCATCATCACGTCGAGCCCGGAGGAGGCGGCCCCCATTCGGAAAGCGCGCTCCGCCAACTGACCCTCTGACTCCTCGGCACTCACGTACAGGGTTCGCAGGCCGCTGCGCGAGGCATGGGCGGCCATCGCCAGGGCCAGCGTCGACTTGCCGATCCCCGGCTCGCCTCCGATCACCACCGTGGAGCCTCGGACGAGGCCTCCGCTCATCGCACGGTCCACCTCGCTCAGCGAGGTGGGAATCCGGGTGACCTTGGAGGCGTCCACACCGGAAAGCACGGTCGCCGCAGCAGCCTTTCCCGAGGTGGCCGGCTGCTCGCGCAGGGCCTCGATCGTGTTCCACTCTCCGCAGACGCCGCATCGCCCCAGCCAGGTGGCATGGCGTGCGCCGCATGCGGCACAGACGAACTTCTGGTCGCTTCGGCCCTTCATCGTCTCGACCCTAGCAAGAGGCCGTGACGCGAGTGCCCGGCACAAAAGAGGAGGCCGGGCTGATCGCCCGGCCTCCTTCAGAATTCAGCCCCACTTTGTCAGCGGCTGGATCAGCTCTCCGGCGGAGCCGTGCCGGTCTCGGCCAGCTCTATCGAAACGGCAGGCTCCAACCCCTCCACGGCGCGGAAGGTGATCTCTCCGTTAGCGACATCGACCACGACCGTCTCACCGACGCGGAACTCCTTCCAGAGCAGGCGCTCGGAGAGAGGATCCTCGACCATGCGCTGCAGAGCACGGCGCAACGGGCGGGCGCCCAGCGTCGGATCGTAGCCCTTGTCGGCGATGAGCTCCTTAGCGGCCTGCGTGAGGACGATACCGATGCCCATCGACTCCATCTGCTTGGCAATACGCAGCACCATTAGGTCGACGATCTCGGTCACCTCCTCCTTGCTCAGCTCGTGGAAGACGATAACGTCATCGATCCGGTTGAGAAACTCGGGCTTGAAGTGAGCCTTGAGCGCGTCGTTCACCTTGCGCTTCATGGCCTCGTAGGAGACAGCCTCGCTCGACTTGGAGAAGCCGACGGTGGACTTGCGAAGGTCGGCGGTCCCCAGATTCGAGGTCATGATCAGCACGGTGTTCTTGAAGTCCACCGAACGGCCCTGGGCATCCGTCAAACGCCCGTCCTCCAGGATCTGGAGCAGAGCGTTGAAGACGTCCGGGTGAGCCTTCTCCACCTCATCGAAGAGGACCACGGAGAAAGGCTTGCGACGCACGGCCTCGGTCAGCTGGCCACCCTCGTCGTAGCCGACGTAGCCCGGAGGCGAGCCCACCAGCCGCGAGACGGTGTGCTTCTCCATGTACTCGCTCATGTCCAGTTGGATGAGCGCGTCCTGATCTCCGAAGAGGAATTCCGCGAGCGTCTTGGCCAACTCGGTCTTGCCGACGCCGGTCGGGCCGAGGAATATGAACGATCCGCTCGGGCGGCGAGGATCCTTCAGCCCCGCACGCGTGCGCCTGATGGCCCGCGAGAGGGCCCTGATGGCCTCCTCTTGGCCGACGACGCGCTTGTGGAGCTCGTCCTCCATACGCAGGAGCTTTGCCGTCTCCTCCTCGGTCAGCTTGTAGACGGGTATCCCCGTCCAGTTCGAGAGGACCTCCGCAATGACGTCCTCATCGACGACGTCGAAGAGATCCTGGCCGGAGGCCTTCCACTCGGACTCGAGCGCAGTCTTTGCATCCATGCGCTCCTTCTCCTTCTGGGCGAGCCTCTTGGCCTCGTCAAAGGCCTGCCTCTCGACTGCGGCCTCCTTCTCGCGCCGAATGAGGCTGATCTCGTCCTCGAGGGAGCGAAGCTCCGGCGGCATCGACATGCGCCGAATACGCAGGCGGCTGCCGGCCTCGTCGATGAGGTCGATGGCCTTGTCGGGAAGGTACCGGTCGGCGATGTAGCGGTCGGCCAGGTTGGCCGCGGCCACGATGGCCTGATCGGTGATGGTCACGCTGTGGTGTGCCTCATAGCGGTCGCGCAGGCCCTTCAGGATCTCGATGGTGTGCTCGAGGGCGGGCTCGCCCACCTTGATCGGCTGGAAGCGCCGCTCCAAGGCGGAGTCCTTCTCCAGGTGCTTGCGGTATTCGTCCAGCGTCGTCGCGCCGATGGTCTGCAGCTCACCACGCGCAAGCATGGGCTTCAGTATCGAGGCGGCATCGATGGCGCCTTCTGCGGCTCCGGCCCCCACCAGAGTGTGGAGCTCGTCGATGAAGAGAATGATGTCCTTGCGGGTCTTGATCTCCTTCAGGACCTTCTTCAACCTCTCCTCGAAGTCGCCGCGGTAGCGGCTGCCCGCCACCAGCGATCCGAGATCGAGGGTGTAGAGCTGCTTGCCGCGCAAGGTGTCCGGCACGTCGTTGGCCACGATCTTCTGGGCCAGACCCTCGACGATGGCCGTCTTCCCCACGCCGGGCTCGCCGATCAGAACCGGATTGTTTTTAGTACGTCTAGAGAGGACCTGCATGACCCTCTCGATCTCCTTGTCACGGCCGACGACCGGGTCCAGCTCCTTGTCCCTTGCCATCTGGGTCAGGTTGCGCCCGAACTGGTCCAGCACGGGAGAGCCGGAAGTCTGCTCCTGGGAGGAGGACGGCCCGACGCCCGCGCCGGCGGTCTCGCGACCCTGGTATCCGGAGAGAATCTGGATCACCTGCTGGCGGACTCGCGAGAGATCCGCGCCGAGCGAGGTCAGGACCTGAGCCGCCACGCCCTCGCCCTCGCGGACGAGGCCGAGAAGCATGTGCTCGGTCCCGATGTAGTTGTGGCCGAGCTGAAGTGCCTCGCGCAGCGAAAGCTCGAGTACCTTCTTGGCCCGCGGAGTAAACGGCGGCGAGCCGGCCGACGGGCCGGATGCCGGACCGATCAGCTCCTCCACCTTTTCGCGGACGGCCTCGAGCGAGATGCCGAGGCTCTCCAGAGCCTTGGCGGCTACGCCCTCCCCCTCGTGGATCAACCCGAGGAGGATGTGCTCCGTGCCAATGAAGTTGTGGTTGAGTAACCGAGCCTCTTCCTGCGCAAGAACCAGAACCCGTCTCGCCCTATCCGTGAATCGCTCAAACATGATTCCGCCTCCGCGCCAGGGCTGCATGAACACCCATCAGTCTAATTTCCAAATCTCTCCTCGGATGATCAGAGCAGATCAATCAGCTTTTGCCCATGTATAACACGCATCTGCTCAGTTTCTTTCCGGCCGTCCGGCGCCACCAGGGGGAGTGATCGATTTCACAGTGCCTCCGACTCTCCAAGCCGTACTCCCGGAACTCCCTCCGAGGATTTCAGTACGGCCCCCAAATATCACATCGGTGCAGGCCAGCCCGGTCTAAACCCAACCTTGGCGACTCTTCAAGGGCCCTTGTACCCTTTTTTCCGCGTGCATTACAACTTCGCGGGCCGATTGTCCTAGCCTGAGAGAGGTGCAACTCCTCTCCGACATCCCCCTCGAGGGTTACCAAGAGCATATGGGGCGGCTGGAGAAGCTGCTCGCCGACTCGGTGTCCACCTCCGATCCCGTGCTCTCCGATGTCGCCACTCACCTCATCAGAGCCGGCGGCAAGCGCATCCGCCCGACGCTGTCGATAGCCGGGGCGGCTTCCGCCGGAGCGGGGATCGACGACTCGGTTCTCCTCGCCGGCGTCGCCGTCGAGCTCGTGCACCTGGCGTCTCTTTACCACGACGACGTGATGGACGACGCCACCACCCGACGCGGCGCACCGAGCGTCAACTCCAAATGGGGCAACCTAGTAGCCATCGTAGTCGGAGACTTCCTCCTCGCCCGAGCGGCGGGAATCGCCGCCAGGCTAGGCCAGAACGTAGCGGAACTCCTTGCCGACACCTTGGCGCGCCTGTGCGAGGGTCAGATCCTCGAAGTCAACTCCACCTTCAAGGCCGAGCGCACCGTCGACCAGTACCTGCAGGCGATTGCGGGCAAGACCGCGTCCCTCATGGCAACCTCGGCCAAGATCGGAGCGCTGGCGGCTGGCGTTGACAGCGAAAGCGCCA
>JAJZNF010000107.1 GCA_021847985.1 Actinomycetes bacterium
GCATTGAATGGGGGGAACTTCGGGCTAGGAGGTGGCCTCGGGCGTGTGCGCCGCCTTAATCAACGAGGGGATCCGCACGTTGCGCGAGCGCACGATGATAAGCGCGATGGCCAGAACCAGAACCACGCCGGCGTCGACACCCAGTTCGAGGATGCCGTGGCGGAAGGCGGGCTCAGGGAGAGCGGAACTGGCCGAGAGCTGAGCGCCGAGGACCAGAATTCTGCGCACCGATGAGATGATGCCGATATATAGGAAAGCCTTGACCTGAAACCCCCCTTTGCGCAGATGCGCGACCACCGTGGAGAGCAGCTCGAGAATGATGATGGCGAAGAGGACGTCGTTCAGCACCACGGCCAGGTCAATGGTGAGCGAGTTGGCGGGGTTGAGCCGGAAGAGGTCCCGGACGGACTGGACGATCACGAAACCGGACATCGCCACCAGCAGTGCGGCCACCGCTATGTAGAGGATTTTCTCCGCCCAGCCGATTATGGTGCTGATCGGCCCTGTTGGATCCCATTGCGGCATGCGAAAAGCATAACAGTGCAGCCGCCGGGCCGGAGCGTGTGCTACATGCTCTCCTGGGGATGCTCAACCAGGCCCCGGCGATGGACGATCACATAGGTGTCCGCGATCTTGTCATGCAGGGTTTGGCGATCGCGGTCGAAAAGCATCCACAGGTTGTCGACCAGGAAGAGGACCTGACCGAGCCCCGGCACCGGGGTGAAGCCCAGCACCTCGCTGGCAAGGTAAAGGGCCACCCGCTTGGAGGAGCGCCCGTACCCGGGCGTGTCCATCAAGGTGGAGACGACCTGGATTCCCGCCACGTAGCAGCCCAGGGTGCGCCCGGGGGCTCTCCCGATGAGAATCACCTCGTAGGCGGTGTAGACCACCACCATCAGCGAGGTGAAGACGAAAGCTGCGTGGTAAAAGGCGGCACCGCTCGTGGCGCCGGTTATCGAGATGCCCGGCGCGACGACCTTGGCTATCGCTACGACGATCACGAACACCGCGAGTTCGTCCACGAGAGTGGAGAAGACCCTCCGCCAGAAGCCCGCCGGTGTGGTGCCGAAAGTGACGTATGGGTTCAGCCGCCCATGCGCTTCCGAACTGGAAAATGACATCGATGGTTCTCTCCGTAGCAGCCTGACAAAAGACCCTACTACGCCTCCCTGAGGGCAACGCAAACCATGCGGTGGGCCACCGAGGCACGGTATCGGGTGCCCCGTGCTAGGTTCGGCTAAAGAGGGGCCGGAGCCGGCCCGGCAAGGAGTTGAGCTTGACGGCAGCCACTAGCAGGAAAAGGCCGAAGTCTGACGCGCTGGTGCTTTTCGGAGCATCCGGCGACCTCGCGCAGAAGAAGCTGCTGCCGGCCTGCTATCGTCTCGCCCTCCGCGGCCAGCTCCCCTCCAAGGTCATCGGCGTGGCGGCAACCGCCTGGAACGACGAGCAGTTCCGGCACTATGCCATAAACGCCATCAAGCTGGCGGGCGAGGACATCGACATCGAGGTGCTCGACCGTATGTGCGACAGCCTCTTCTACCTCCCCGGCAACTACCAGGACGCTTTTCTCTTCGAAAAGCTGGAAGCAGAGCTGGCCGGCTTTCATCGGCCCATCTTTTATCTGGCAGTGCCGCCCGACATGTTCGAGACGGTGGTGGACGGGATCGCGGCGCGCAACCTCAATCGCGGAGGCAGGGTGGTGGTGGAGAAGCCCTTCGGGCGCGACACGGAGTCCGCCGTCCGCTTGAACGCCCACCTGCACCGCCACTTCCAGGAGGAGTCCATCTATCGAATCGACCACTTCCTGGGCAAGGAGCCGGTGCAGAACCTGATGGTGTTCCGCTTCGCAAATTCCATCCTTGAGCCGATCTGGAACCGCAACTTCATCTCGAGCGTTCAGATAACCATGGCCGAGGAGTATGGAATCGAAGGGCGGGGCGCCTTCTACGACCGCATCGGGGCAACCCGCGACGTGGTCCAGAACCATCTGCTCCAGCTGGTGTCGCTGCTGGCCCTCGAGCCCCCCGCCTCCAACGACCCCGATGCCCTCCGGGACGAGAAACTCAAGGTGCTCAAGGCGATGCGCGCCCCGGAGCGCGGCCACGTCGTGCTCGGCCAGTTCGAAGGATACCGGAGCGAGGTGGGTGTCGATCCTTACTCGGCGACCGAAACCTTCGTCGCGATGCGCACCGAGATCGACAACTGGCGATGGGCGGGAGTGCCTTTCCTGATCAGGACAGGCAAGCATCTGAACGCCACTTGTACCGAGGCGGTGGTGCGCTTCAAGGAGCCCCCCTCGCGCCTCTTCGGCCAGGCTTCGGACGCGTCGCTGCTCCCAAACGAGCTGCGCTTCGAGATGAAGCCCGCCGAACGTATCACATTGCGCCTGCAGGTCAAGACACCCGGCTCCGAGCTCGTCCCGATGCCGGTCGACCTTGAGGTGGCGGACCCCTGCCTCTCGGCCAGCGCCACCGAGGCCTACCAGGTGCTGCTTGGCGACGCCATGAATGGCGACCTGTCACGCTTCGCCCGCCAGGATGCGGTGATCGAGGCATGGCGCATCGTCGAGCCGGCCATCGCCGATCCGCCGCAGTGCGAGATCTACTATCGCGGCTCCCAAGGTCCCATCCGGGCCGATGCGCTGGCCCAGGACCTGGGAGGATGGGCATCCTGGGGTATGGACGGCTGATCCGGCCCCCACTGCGTGGGCGCGCTGCGCCTGTGAGGGCGCCGGATCGTTAATATGTCCAGAGCCCGCCCCGGGCGCAGACGTCCGGGCCAACCCCTGTGAGGAGACCGCCGCATGGCGCTGCCTGGCGCAGTGATAACCGCCAACCTTGCCAACGGCATCTATCTCCGTCTCGCGTTGGGGGCCCTGGCGATCTTCGTGCTCGGCGCCGTCGCCTATGTCGCCTCCTTGAGGGCACCCGGCTTCTTCGCTCGTCTGCCCGCACCGCTGTCGACCGCCTTCTCGCGGGGCGAGGAGGGACCTGAACCAAGGGGGGTCCTTCTCTTCAGGCTCGCCCTCGGCGCGGTGTGGATAGTCAACGCGGTGCTCATTTCCAGGCCGGCCGTGGTCTTCCATATGGCCGGCACTGTTATCACGCCTTCACTGAGCGGCCAGCCCGCGGCCGTGGCCTGGCTGATGCGAGCCGGTCTGTACCTGTGGCGCTTCGATCCTTTGACCACCGCCGCCGGCGTCGCCTGGCTCGAGGTGTCGGTCGGCCTCCTGCTGGTGGCCGGACGCCGCGAGCGGATTCGGCAGCTGGGAGCGGTCCTGGCGGTGGCACTGGGAGTGCTCCTCTGGATCCTGCAGCAAGGGCTCGGGGGGCTCTTCCTACCCGGTGCCTCGGTTTTGGCCGGAGCGCCCGGCGCAGGCATCGTGCTGGCGGGAGCCGGTGCATTCCTGGCTCTGCGCAACGCGACACTGGCCAAGCAGCGCTCCTGGAATCGTCTCGCCACCACGCTCGGAATCTTCTGGATACTGGCGGCCGCTTTGCAGGCCGCCCCCTTCGAGAACCTCTGGACCGGCAAGGGACTGCCTCTCATCTTCGGAACCGCCCAAGCCGCCTCACTTCCGGGACCTTTGAGCTCACCGGTCACCTTCCTTCTTACCCACGCCACCACACAGCCCACGCTTTGGAACCTGCTCTTCGTGGTGCTTATGGCCTTTGTCGGTCTCGGCCTCGTGCTGGCGGGACAGAGGAGGGCAATGGCCACGGCGTCGCTGGTGCTCTCGCTGCTGGCCTGGTGGGTGGGAACGGCCTTCGGATTCGTGGGGCCGGCCGGCACCGACCTCGGCACCGGAATCGTGCTGGCGGCGGTGTCCTTGGCCGTAATGATCGCACGTCCGGCCGAGCCCGGAAAGGCCGGCAGGCCCGAGGCCCACGTGCTGGGTGTCTCCTTCGGCCTGATGGCGCTCCTGATGGGGGTCATTCCCACATTGGCCGCCTTGCCCGCGGTGATCGGCGCGGTCCCGACGTACGCGGCTGTCGCCGACGGCGGCGGATTGACCACGGTGGGGAAGCCCGCGCCCCCCTTCACGCTTTACGACGCCGCGGGGAGGACATTCACGCTGGCGGGCTTCAAGGGGAAAGCGGTAGTGCTCACCTTCATCGACCCGGTCTGCTACGACACCTGCGCAGTCATGTCCAAGGAGATTGTGGATGCGGTGGCTTCGCTGGGAGGGCGCGCCGACAGGGTGGAAATGGTGGCCATCGACATCAACCCGTCCTTCACCACGCTTGAATCGGTCGCCCAGTACAACGCGGAGCACTCGCTGGCCGGCATTGCCAACTGGCACTTCCTCACCGGCTCCGTTGCGACCCTGGACCGCGTATGGGCCGACTACGGGGTCATCCCCACCAACGGGATCATCGGCTCACCCGCCCATCCCCAGGTGATCTACTTCATAGACCCGAGCGGCAAGACCGTGGCGGTCACCCCTGACAGCGGCGGCGGAAGCCCGCAGCTGATGCACTCGTATTCTGCCCTGATCGCGGCGACGGCCAAGGCAGCGCTGGGAGGTTAGTTTGCGCACCGGTTTCGCAAAGCGAAAGAGCCTGCTGGGCGCGGCCGCATCCGGCCTGGTCACGCTGGTTGCCGCCTCCTGTGGCACTTCCACGCCCTCGACCACCACGACCACCGGCCTCTCTCAAGCGACCTTCGGCACCGAAGCGCTCTGGAACACCGTCGGCTATGGCAACTCCTATGCCGCATCGGTCTTCATCACGCCCTACTGGTCGGCATTCAGCACCACCGATGGTGGCCACACCTGGAAGCTGCGCATGCCGGCCAACATCTCGCCGCGAAGGGGAATAGCCATCGCACTCACACCGACCCAGGACGAGGCGGTCGGCTTTTTCGCCTACGGCGCTCAGCGCAACTCGGTGATCTTCGTCTTCGGCCCCGGCCACGTGTCGGCTCCGATCTTTCTTCCCGGAGCGCTGGCAAGGGTTCGACAGGCGGTAGGCCTCGGCGGCGGGCGGCTTTACGCGCTGGGGTCCTCCGGCTCCAAGGTGAGCCTGCTGGCCACCTCGATCTCCACCCCCCAGTGGAGCAGTTTGGCCGCCGGCGCCAGTGGGGGAGTCTCGGCAATCGGCTTCGACGCCAGGGGATCCGACGGAGTAGCGCTGCTGGCCGCACGAGCCGCGGCAGGATCCGTCACCGGCGCCTACGTAACGGCCAATGGAGGCAGGTCCTGGGAGCCTGCGGCGATCAGCACTCCGGCAGCCGGGGGGAGACTGGTCGACGCCTACGTGCCATCCGGCTTCCATGCCAAGGCGTACGAAGTCGCACTGACGCTGCAAAGTCCGGCCGGCTTCGTCACTGAAGTGGCCGCGCCCGGTGTTCTGGCGGGCAGCCCCGTCCAACCCAACCACCCGGTGGTGGGCGGCGACCCGCAAGGCGACGTCTTCTCCGTATCCGGTTTGCTTGGCCAGGTCCCGCAGCTCAGCGTATTCGACGCGGCGACCTCTTCCTGGCAGGCACCCGTCACCATGAGCGGCGTCGCCGGCGCCGTGATGAGCGTGGGCTTCTCCAGCCTGCGCGACGGCATCGCCGTTGCCAGCAAGGGTGGGAAGCTTGTCACCTATCACACCGCCGACGGCGGGAGCAGCTGGAGCCAGGGCGGCTCCATCGTCGCCGTGCCCTCCGCGGGCTGAGCCCCGAACTCGGGAATTTCCTCGCGGCGGAATTGGTTTTGGAAGAGTCGCGATATATCGGGATATACTTGCAATAGGTTATTGAAAGGAGTTGCAATGCACGAGCACCATGAAGGAGGCTGCGGAGGCGGCTGTCACGGACGCGGACACGGCGGAGGGCGAAGCGGCGAGGAGTTCGGACCGCGCATGCGCCACCGGCAGGGCGGAGGCTTCGGTCCGGGCGGAGGTCAATTCGGCCCCGGCTTCTTCGGCGGCTTCGGCCCCGGAGGCGGCCCGCGGTTCGGGCGTGGACCCAAAGCAGCGCGGGGTGACGTCCGGCTGGCCATTCTCACCTTGGTCGAAGAGGAGCCACGCCATGGCTACCAGATCATCCAGGAGCTCTCCAGCCGCTCCAACGGTATGTGGCAGCCCAGCCCGGGCTCGATCTACCCGACCTTGCAGGCACTCGAGGACGAGGGCCTGTTGAGTTCGGAGAGCATCGAGGGCAAGCGGGTGTACAGCCTCACCGAGGCAGGGCGCGGATACCTGACCGCAAATGCGCGGCCCACTCCGCCTTGGGAGGAGATCGCCGGCGACCCGGCCAGCGGCTTCCACAGCCTCAGGCGTGAGATATTCCAGTTGGGGGCGGCGGCCATGCAGGTCGCCCAGAACTCCAACGAGGAGCAGCTGACACGTGCGGCCAAGATCCTTGCCGATGCGCGCAAGAGCATCTACCGGATGCTGGCCGAGGACGAAAGCTGAACCCGGAAGCCTCGCTAATTTAGGTTTACGCAACGCCAGATGGATCGCGGGTTTTATATCTGCGGTCCATCTGGTTTAGTTTGCGCATGTTTCCCCGTTTTCCGACTCTATTATGACGACGTTCACACGTGGAAGTTGATCACGACAATGCCATCTGCCTGGAGTGGGAGGAAATCTAGGAGTTCGACTCGGTTTGACAGGAGCGCGACTGTGGCCGCAATTACATTGTGTTGAAGGTCACAAGATAGGCTTTATTCTCACGTATCACGTGATTTGAAGGGATGAGCCTTGAGCACCGTAATTAGAGGCAATGCCAATTTCTTTGGCCGCGGGCGGAAGAGCAAAGTGGCGGCCGTAATAGCGGTGGGGGCGGTTTCCCTTGCGGCCTGCGGATCCAGCTCTCCGTCTTCGAGCACCGCAACCACCGCCGGCGCCGCAGCCGGCTCCCCAGCGTCGCTCGTGCCGGCTTCAATAAGGCAGCTCGGTACGCTACAGATTGCGGCGGATGCCTCCTACGCTCCGAACGAGTTCATCGGCACCGATGGTAAGACCGTCGTCGGCATGGACGTGGATCTTGGCAACGCCATCATGAAGGAACTCGGCCTCAAGGCGCAGTGGACTAACGCCCCCTTCGACAGCATCATCCCTGCGCTGCAGGCGGGTAAGTACCAGCTGGGGATTTCCTCGTTTACCGACAACAAGGCGCGTGAGAAGGTGGTCGACTTCGTCACCTACTTCACCGCCGGAACCAGCTGGGCCGTTCCGACCGGCAACCCCAAGCACATAAGCATCGACAATGCCTGCGGCTTCAAGGTGGCGGTCCAGACCGGCACCGTCGAGGTTCCCGACATCGAGCAGCGTTCCAAGGTCTGCACTACGGCCGGTAAGCCGGCCATCATGATCGACCAGTACCAGCTCCAGTCCGACGCCACCACAGCGGTGGTTACCGGAAAGGACGACGCGATGCTGGCCGACTCCCCGGTGACCGGATACGCAGTCTCGCAGTCCGGTGGCAAGCTGGAGCTCCTCGGCCAGTCCTATGCGAACGCGCCCTACGGCATCGCGGTGCCCAAGAACGAGGGAACCTTCAAGAACGCAATCCTCGCGGCAATCCAGGTCCTCATGCAGGACGGCACCTACCAGAGCGTGCTTACCAAGTGGGGCGTGCAGTCCGGAGCCATCACCAACCCGGTCATCAACGGCGCGACCAGCTAAGGAAGAACCAAGCTGGAGAAGACAACCGATAATCCGAAGCGAGACTGGCCCGAAGCGATTAGGGCTACGCCCGTACGCCATCCCGGCCGCTGGGCGGCGATGGTCGCCATCGCGGTTCTAGTGGCCATGGCCGCTCACGCGGTGCTTACCAACCAGCGCTTCAATTGGAGCCTGGAGGGTCAGTATTTTCTCTCCGCCCAGATACTCCACGGGGTCTCGGTCACGCTCGAGCTTACGGTGGCCTCGATGGCGATCGGAGTGGTCCTCGGCGTGGTGCTCGCTATCATGCGTCTTTCTCCGAATCCGGTGGTTTCCGGTTCCGCCTGGGTCTACGTCTGGGGCTTTCGCGGAACGCCGCTACTGGTGCAGCTCCTGTTATGGGCGAATCTGGGCGCCCTCTTTCCAACATTGGGGCTAGGCGTCCCCTTCGGCCCGGAGTTCGTGACGCGCCAGACCTTCACCCTGATCCCCGGGGTCATCGCGGCTCTCCTTGGCCTCGGCCTGAACGAAGCCGCTTACATGTCCGAGATCGTTCGCGCCGGAATCCTTTCGGTAGGAGAGGGCCAAGTTGAGGCGGCAGCCTCCATCGGCATGCGCAGGATGTCAATCATGCGCCGAATCGTGCTTCCCCAGGCAATGAGGGTGATCGTGCCACCTACGGGCAACGAGACCATCTCGATGCTGAAGAGCACCTCGCTTGTCGCATACGTCCCCTACGTCGAGTTGCTCTTCGCCACTCAGAACATCTACACCCGCAACTACCAGGTGATGCCGATGCTCATCATGGCCAGCATCTGGTACCTGCTGATCACCAGTGTGCTCATGGTCGGCCAGTTCTACATCGAGCGCCACTACGCCAGGGGCGCCATGCGGGCACTCCCACCCACGCCGATGCAGAAGCTCCGCGCCCGTGCCGCACAATTGAACAGCGCCATCAGATGAGCAACGATGCGTTGATGGTGAAGGCGCGTAATGTGCACAAGCGTTTCGGTCACCTCGAGGTCCTCAATGGTATCAACCTCGAAGTTGCACTCGGCCAGGTGGTCTGCGTCATAGGGCCGTCCGGCTCAGGCAAGTCCACCTTCCTGCGCTGTATCAACCATCTGGAAAAGATCGATGCCGGAACCATCAAGGTCGACGGGGAGTTGGTCGGCTACCGTCAGCGCGGCGAGCGCCTTTTCGAGCTGAGCGAGCGCGAGGTGGCCGAACGGCGACGTGCGATCGGCATGGTCTTCCAGCACTTCAATTTGTTTCCTCACATGACCGCCCTCGAGAACGTGATGGAGGGCCCGGTGCAGGTGCTCCGCCGGCCAAAGGAGGAGGTGCGTCGCAGGGCTCGTGAAATCCTGGGCCAGGTAGGTCTCTCCGACAAGGAGGCGAATTATCCCTCCCAGCTTTCGGGTGGCCAGCAGCAGCGGGTGGCAATTGCCCGGGCGCTCGCCATGCAACCCAAGCTGATGCTCTTCGACGAGCCGACCAGCGCCCTGGATCCCGAACTGGTCGGTGACGTGCTTGGCGTGATGCGCAAACTGGCCGAGTCCGGGATGACGATGATCGTGGTAACACATGAGATCGGATTCGCGCGCGAGGTGGGCGACAAGCTCATCTTCATGGACGGGGGAGTCATCGTCGAGGAGGGCAACCCACGCGAGGTTCTCTCCAACCCGAGCCACGACCGGACGCGCTCGTTCCTCTCCAAGGTGCTCTGAGCCCGAGTCGGGTTGCCGCAGGTCGTGCGGGGTCCGAGCCGCAGTTCGGTCCGGCCGGGTTGGTCAAGGGCTCACACATGCGCCGGCGGCTGCGCCGCCGTAAGCTGATTCGGCTGGACGTACCCGTAGTCCGGGCTTGCGGCCACGATCAGGCCGGAAGTCATCGGTACCTGCGCAATGCAAATCGTTACCCAGTGGTGGAGAAGGCTGTCCGACCAAGTCCGCCCGCACGGCCAAAAAAGGCGATTGCAACGGTGGGGTTCCGCGATGCCTCAGCAGCTCGGAGCAGTTCCATTCCTTGACACTCGAGGTACACGCGGATAATATCAGGGCGCTGCGAGAACGGCCGTAACGGAATCCTTTACCGCGTACGGTCCGCCGGGCTGAGCCTGCACAAGGCGGGGGACGTTGCGTTGTCCGAGCTGGTGCCGGACTCTCGGCGCCGCATTTGTCCACCGCGAGTAGGGGAGGCAAAGCAAGGTGGCACAAAATCAAAGAAAAGCCGGGTACTATTGGCTTTTTCTAATTCCCTTCATAGCAACTCTGATACCTTCGTTCTATTCCAAGGCGACGCCGACCCTTGGAGGATTCCCGTTCTTCTACTGGTATCTGATTCTCTGGATCATCCTCGTAGGGGTCATTAGCGGCGCAATCTACTTTCTTTCCGAGCCCAGAGGGTAATCCGCTTCCGAGATACGACCAATTGCCGCTGGGCAATTCGTCGATCACACATGTTCCTGCATGCCAACGGTGAATGGGAGGAATATTCCACATGAAGTGGCAAGCATTTGTGATTTTTCTAGTGCTTTTCGTAGTCGTCGCGGGGATGGGGTTTTACGCGGCCTATTGGCGTCGCGGTGATCTAAAGCTGCTGGATGAGTGGGGGCTGGGGGGTCGCCGCTTCGGTACAGTAGTCACGTGGTTCCTCCTGGGGGGAGACCTCTATACCGCCTACACCTTCATTGCGGTACCCGCTCTGGTGTACGGAGTAGGAGCCTTTGGCTTTTTTGCAGTGCCCTACACCATTGTGGTCTTTCCAATTATGTACGTGGTGATGCCGAGGCTATGGCGAGTCTGCAGGGCGCACTCCATGGTGACACCGGCGGACTTCATACGCGCAAGGTTCGACTCCAGGTCGATGGCAACGGCAGTGGCCATTACCGGGATTCTTGCGACCATGCCCTATATCGCATTGCAGTTGGTCGGAATACAAGCCGTACTGACCGTCTTGGGCATCCATGGAACCGGCGTCGCCAAGGACCTGCCGCTCTTCATCGCTTTTGCGGTTCTCGCCGCGTACACATACACTTCGGGTCTTCGCGCTCCGGCCTTGACCGCTTTCGCCAAAGATGTCCTGGTCTACCTGACCATCATCGTCGCCGTTATCGTCATTCCAGCCAAGCTTGGCGGCTTCGGCCACATCTTCGCGGTTGCCTCGACGCACCTGGCCGCGGTCAAGGGTTCCACGATTCTCTCTCCGAAGCTCTACGGCGCGTTTTCAACCCTGGCGTTGGGATCCGCATTCGCCCTGCTGCTCTATCCGCACGTGGTCACCGGAACGCTGAGCGCCAAAAGTGCACGAACCATCGAGCGCAACACCGCGATTCTGCCGCTTTACTCAATTGCGCTCGCCTTGATCGCACTTCTTGGCTACATGGCCATTGCGGCTGGGATCAAGACCAAGACGACATCATTGGTGGTTCCTCTGCTCTTGATGAAGATGCTTCCGCAATGGTTTGTAGGCATCGCCTTCGCTGCAGTTGCGATCGGGGCACTGGTACCCGCTGCCATCATGTCGATCGCCGCATCCAATCTCTTTACTCGCAATATCTACCGGGAGTTCTTCCAGCCCGCTGCCACCACTCAGCAAGAGGCCAAGGTGGCCAAGGCCGTCTCTCTGCTCGTCAAACTGGGCGCCCTTCTGGTGGTGCTTTTGGTGCCGGTGCAGTATTCGATTTACCTGCAGACCTTGGGCGGTATATGGATCCTGCAGACCGGTCCGGGGATCATCGGCGGCCTCTGGACACGGTGGTTCCACAAGCGCGCTCTGCTCGTGGGATGGCTGGTAGGAATGGTTTGGGGTACTCAAATGGCGGCTGCAGTGCACTTTAAGTCTTCCATTTATACCCTGCATCTCTTTGGCAGGGTAATTGCGGGATACGCCGCGGTCTTTGCCGTTGTGGCCAACCTCATAACCGTGGTGGTGCTTTCGGCGATCTTGAACGCCGCCAAGGTCTCCAACGGAACCGATCAGACCTCGCCCGAAGACTATCTTGCCAGCGACAAATCAACCTCCACACCGCCGATCGCGGAAGCGACCTTCTAGTCGGCGCTAGCGCCAGGCTTTGGGCCAGCCCTTCACGCCATGGCTGAGTGGGGGCGGCAAGGGGTCCATCTCGGCGCATTGGCCGTCGGCAAAGATGGACCCCGAACCCGTTCAGTCGGGGACTGGTGCCTAGCAGCACCAGTCCCCCCGCCCAGCGAAGCACTTCGGTGCTGAGCAAGGCAAAACGTGAATACGTTTTCCTGCGCCCGGGAGGTGGCCGGACCATGGGATGCCGGCGAGCGCCTCTTCGAGCCGAGCGAGCAGGTGGCCGAACGGCGGGCTGCTTGGGGTGATGCGCGGGGCGGACGAGTCCCGGGCGACGATGATCG
>JAJZNF010000176.1:0-11621 GCA_021847985.1 Actinomycetes bacterium
CGGGAGCACCTCGTTGACCGAGGAGATCTTGGCCGAGTAGAAGAGGATGTAGGGATCCTCCATCACGGCCTCCTGGCGCTCTTGATTGGTCACGAAGTACGGGGACAGGTAGCCCTTGTCGAACTGCATGCCCTCGGTGAACTCGAGCTCGAGCCCAAAGGTGTTCGACTCCTCGACCGACACGGTGCCGTCCTTGCCCACCCGGTCGATGGCATCGGCGAGAACGTCACCGATGGACTGGTCGGCAGCGGATATGGCGGCAACCTGGGCGAAGTCGGACTTACCCTCGACCGGCTTGGCCTGGCTGGCGATGGACGCGACCGCCGTGGCGACCGCCTTCTCGATGCCGCGCTTGAGGCCCATGGGGTTAGCCCCGGCGGCCACATTGCGCAGCCCTTCACGGATCAGCGCCTGGGCGAGGACGGTGGCGGTGGTGGTGCCGTCGCCGGCCACGTCGTTGGTCTTGGTCGCAACTTCCTTGACCAGCTGCGCGCCCATGTTCTCATAGGGGTCTTCCAGCTCGATCTCACGAGCTATGGAGACGCCATCGTTGGTGATGGTCGGGGCGCCGAACTTCTTGGCGAGCACGACGTTGCGCCCCTTGGGGCCGAGCGTCACCTTGACGGTGTCGGCCAGCTTGTTGACGCCGGCCTCGAGCGAACGCCGGGCGTTCTCGTCGAATTGGAGAATCTTGGTCATTATCGGGTTACCTTGGCCAGGACGTCACGGGAGGAAAGGATCAGGAGGTCCTCGCCGTCCACGGTGATCTCGGTGCCGCCGAACTTGGAGTAAACCACGGTGTCGCCCACCGCGATGTCGAGCTTGATGATCTCGCCGGTGTTGTCAGCGCGGCGGCCCGGGCCGACGGCGATGACTTCGCCCTGCTGGGGCTTCTCCTTGGCGGTGTCCGGGATAACGAGACCCGAGGCGGTCCGCTCTTCGGACTGCGCCGGACGGACAACGATACGGTCGTCTAGGGGGTGAAGCTGCATGCCTCGCAAAGCCTCCTTGTGTCGTGGATTTGGTTTCACTATAGCGCCTCCGTTAGCACTCTCATACATTGAGTGCTAACGGATTCGGGTACGGGCGTCAGGCCAGGCGCAGCGACGGCATCGCGTCGAGTTCGGGGTCCGACGGGCCGAAGCGCTCGAGCAGGAAGCGGCCCGCCGCGGCGATCATCGCGCCGTTGTCGGTGCAGTTCCGCTTGGCCGGCACATATACCGCCAGCCCGGCCTTCTCGCCCTCCTCGACCAGGCGCGCGCGCAGGAGGGTGTTCGCGCCCACCCCTCCCGACAGGCCGATGGAGGCGCACCCGGAGGCGACGGCGGCGGCTACTGTCTTTTCGACCAGCGTCTCGGCAACGGATGCCTGGAAAGCGGCGGCGACGTCGGCTGCAGCCGTCCCGGGATGGCTCTTCACATAGTTGGCAACCGCGGTCTTGGGGCCCGAAAAGGAAAAGTCGTACTCGCCCTTTGTCTTTGCCCGCGGAAAGCGTATGGCGGCGGGATCGCCTGCCATCGCCACCCTCTCGATCTCCGGCCCACCCGGGTATCCGAGCCCGAGGAGTCTCGCGACCTTGTCGAAGGCCTCACCGGCGGCATCATCCACCGTCTCGCCCAGGATCTGGTAGTGCCCGCGGCTCTGGGCCCGCACGATCATGGTGTGCCCGCCGGAAACCACCAGCATGGCCATCGGGAAACGGACCTCGGGGTAGTCGAGCTCGATCGCGAAGATGTGCCCTTCCAGGTGATTGACGCCCACCAGCGGGAGCTCCCATCCGATGGCAAGCGCCTTGGCCGCCGCCACGCCGACCATCAGCGATCCTGCGAGCCCCGGGCCCTTGGTCACGGCGACCGCCTCGAGGCCCACCGGGGAGAATTCACGGCCGGCATCGATGAAGGCCTGCTCGAGAACGGAGAGGATCACCTTGGCGTGCTCACGGGAGGCGAGTTCGGGAACCACCCCGCCGAAGTCCCGATGCAGCGATATCTGGGAAGAGATGACCGAAGAAAGGGCACGGCCGGACGCATCGACCAGCGCCGCCGCGGTTTCGTCGCAAGATGTCTCGATTCCCAGGATCAGCCCGCTCACGCAACCAGGCTAATTGGCAAGCAATGCAGAGGGATTTGCAGAGTCCTCGGCATCCATCCCTAAGGCGCAACCGGCTCAGTCCGAGGTGCTCCCGCTGCGGTGATATCCGTCTTCCGCTTCAACCGCCGGCGCACGCCGGTACGTTGGCATGGTCCACAGGCTCAACGCGGCAGCTCTCGCCCGAGCGTTGCGACCCATGGACCCGACTTTGGTCTGGGCTCCTGCGGGATTGGGAGCGGCCAATGCTTCGAGCTGGACAACCTCATCGCCGAGTGCCACCCCGGCATCTGCGTCAAGGAAGCCAGCGCCGGCGGCCCCGCCGGGCGCTGAGGCCCCTCTCCTGAGCCAGGCGCTCCAAGCGGGCGGCGTACTCGGTGGTGTCGATGTCGTAGGCCCACATGATTATCGCGTCCTCGTTGCTCTCCTGGTAATAACCCTTGCGCACCCCCACCGGCATGAACCCGAAGCTGTGGTACATGCGCTGGGCGGGCTGGTTCGAGACCCTCACCTCCAAGGTGAGGTTCTTCGAGCCCGCATCGATCGCCTCCATGACGAGGGAGTACATGAGAGCGGAGCCGACATGGTGCCGGTGGTAGGCGGGATCCACGGCGATGTTGGTGATGTGCGCGTCCTCCAGGACGTACATCACCCCCGAGTAACCGACCACCTCGGTGCCGATGCGTGCCACCGAGTACGAGCGCTCCTTCTTGTAGGAGAGTTCGGAGAGGAAGACGTTCATGGTCCAGGGCGTGGGATAGACCTTGCGCTCGATCTCCAGGACCCGCTTCAGGTCGCGCTTGCGCATCGGGTCGACCCGGAGGTCGCCCGGCTTCACCGTAGCGCTGAAGGGAGCTGTGCTGCTTACCATCTCGTGAGAAACCCTGGTAGTACGAGGTCGCCGGCCATAGCCGGACCCGGGTTTCATTCTAGGCCAGCGGTCCGCCCAAGCGGGGCGGCTAGGCGCTCGACCAGTCGCGCCTGGCAATCCTGGCCGATAACGTCGCCGCCCGAGCGACGGTGAGAATCCCGAAGGCCACCCACAGGTTTGCAGGCGTGTCGAGGAAGAAGTGCACCGATAGGGCTGCGGGGAGGAAGGCCGCAAGCGATGCCAGGGAGGCCCAGGCCATGTATCCGAAGTCCCCCAGGCCGATCAGTATGCCGTCCAGCATGAAAACGAGCGACGCCACCGGCTGCAGGAGCGCGACTATGCGCAGGAGCGCCGACATGGTGATCCTGGTGGCCGGATCAGGCGTGAAGGCACCGGGCAGCACCCCCGACAACGCGAGCATCAGCGCTCCCGTGGCCAGGCCGAAGACCAGGGAGAGGCGCACAAAGACCCCCGTCGCGCGGCGGGCCTCCTCGAGTTTCCCGGCTCCGACCGAGCACCCGAAGCTTGTCTGAGCGGCGATTGCCACAGCGTCGAGCAGGAAGGCGAGCACGGTCCACACGGTCATGGAGGCGCTGAAGGCGGCCAGGGCCACCGTCCCCTGCCCCTCGGCTACCCAGGTGGCCACCAGGATGGCGACTCTAAGGGCGGCGGTGCGGACGATGAGTGGCCCACCGGCGGAGAACACCTCGGCAACCGATGACAGGTCGGCAAAGCGCGTTGAGCCGGTGCGCCGGTGTGCGGCTGCCACCAGAGACAGATACCCCGTGGCCACCAGCGCCTGGGAGATCACGGTCCCCAGGGCGGAACCCGCTATGCCCATGCCCAGGCCGTACACGAGTGAGACGTTGAGAACGATGTTGACCAAGTAGCCCGCCACCTGGACATACAGCGGCCCCTTGGCGTCGCCGAGTCCACGCATGGTCCCCAGCCCGCCCAGGCTCATCAGCTGGAAAGGAACTCCGAAGAGCGATATCCCCAGGTAGGTGCGGGCGTAGGGAAGGGCCGGCGCCGGCACGTTGAAAAAGCCGAGCAGCCATTTCCCCGCGACGGCCAGAACCACGGACACCGCCAGCCCGATCAGCGCCCCGGCCACCAGCGCCGAGTTCCCAAGCTTGGCCGCCTCGTCGGGGCGCCCCTGGCCGACCAGCCGCGAGACCCGGGCGGTCGTCCCGTAGGCGAGCACGATGAAAGAGGAGGTCACAAGCGTCAGGATCGCAGCCGCCGCCCCCAGGGCGGCAAGCTGGGCCACGCCCAGGTGGCCCACGATGATGGAGTCGGCCGCCAGAAACACAGGCTCGGCCACCAGAGTGAAGAGGGTGGGCACCGCGAAACGCAGCGTCTCCTCCACCAGACCGCCGCCCAGCGACAGGAGCCGCCTAGCCACCGTCTCTTGGGGGGAACTTGGCTACGGCCTCGTATTCGCGGACGTAGCGGACTTCGACGAGCTCCGGAACGATTGGCTCGCGACGCTCCGCGAGGTCGGCGAGATAAGCGCCGAGGGTGGCGCCGGCCAGCCGGTTGTAGGCCTCCGCAACCAGCTCCACCGAAGCAAAGGCGGCCAATTTCGCCGCGATGGACTCGCTGCAGGCCACCACCCGGCAGGAGCCGAGAAGCTCCAGGCGCCGCTCGCACTCGGGCACGTCCAGCGTCTCGCTGAAGCTACCCAGCTCGCCAAGGGGCAGCATGTGCCATTGGCCACGCCGCGCATCGCCCAGCACCACCATGGGCGGCTCCCGGCCCGCCTGGGCCGCGGCAGCGTGCGCCAGCGCCTCCTGGTGATCGAAGACGAGCACCTGCGTGCCACGGGCCTTGGCAAAGGACTTGGCGGCGGCGACTCCGATGCGGCTTCCCGAGAAGCCTCCCGGGCCCACTGAGACCGCCACCAACGAGATCGGCTCGCCCGCGCGGGTGGCCTCCGCAGAGGCGCGAGAAAGGAAGTTGCCGAGCTCGGCCAAGACCATGCGCGCCCCGAAGACCTGATGCACCAGAAGCGGCTCGTCCCCCGCGAAGAGCGCGAGGGTGGCGGGCTCGGTAACGGTGTCGATCGCCACGGTCAGCTTCACCGCTGTGGCCACCTTGCGCACCTCCCTGCTCGACGACGGGCCCGGCTGTGCCGGATCAGCAAAGAGCCTACGTCCCGGCCGCGGGGGAGCGCTTCGCCAATCCGGCGCGCGCCAGCCTCCCGGCCCAGCGTTCACTCCCCGAAAACGAGATCCGCCGGCGGTGCCCACCGTCGGTCTCGAAGAAGACCGAAAGCGGATCGAGCTCCGCGAAGATTCCGGCCGAGCGATCCCCCCATTCGATGACGGTGACGGAGTCCCCTTCGCCGAGCTCGAGCATGTCGATGGCGAAGGTGTCTCCCTCCTCCAGGCGATAAAGGTCGGCATGAGCCAAGGGAAGCCGCCCCCGGTACTGCCTGACTATGACAAAGGTGGGCGAGACCACGCGATCGGGGATCCCCAGCCCCCGCGCGATCCCCCGGGCCAAGGCGGTCTTCCCGGCGCCCAGGTCGCCTATCAGCAGTAGGACGTCCCCGGCGGCAAGCACCAGGCCGAGGGCTTCGCCGACCTCCTCGGTCATCTCCACCGAGTCGGACACGACCACGGCAACCTCAGTGCCTACTTCCATCGTCCACGCTCCATCAAATAGAGCTTGGCCGTCACAATATCGGCCCGCATCGCGGTGACGGCGCTGCCCCCCTGCCTGAGGCCGTAGGAGGGATGGAAGGTGGGCATCACCGTTCCGAACCGCGTCTCGAAGAACTTGCCGCGCGCGGAGGAGATCTGAAGATCCGGGCCGACCAGGAAGCGGGCGGCAACGGCCCCCAGCGCGACGATCAGCGCAGGCGCGATCGCCTCCAACTGCCCCTCCAGGTACGGCGTGCACGCCTCGACCTCGTCCGGCAGCGGGTTCCGGTTGCCGGGGGGGCGGCACTTCACGATGTTGGCGATGTAGAGGGAGGAGCGCGTGACCCCCAGCTCCTGCACGATCAAAGTGTCCAGGAGCCGGCCGGAGCGGCCCACGAAAGGCAGGCCGGTGGCGTCCTCCTCGGCTCCCGGACCCTCCCCGACGAAGACCAGCGGGCTGGCAGGCGAGCCCATACCGAAAACCACCTTTTTGCGGGTCTCGGCGAGCCGGCAGCGGGTACAGGCGGAGGCTCCGGCGGCAAGGGAGGCGAGCGCCGGGGTGGTTTCAGCCACGGCCCTCGTCCACCAGGCGGCGCGGAATGCGCTTGGAGATGCCGCAGAGGATCTCCCAGGTGATGGTTCCGGCAAGCCGCGCCCATTCATCGGCCCCCACGCGCTCGTCGCCCGAGGCGCCGATGAGGACAACTTCGTCGCCCGGCTGCACCTCCGAGTCCGGACCCAGGTCTATCAGGAGCTGGTCCATGGTCACCATCCCGGCCAGGGGATAGCGCCGTCCGGCGATGAGGACCTCGGCGCCTCCGGCGAACAGTGCCCGGGGGACCCCGTCGGCATACCCGATGGGAACGGTCGCCACCTTGGATTGGGCCGGGAGCGGGCGGCGCCTTCCGTAGCTTGGCCTCTCGCCTGCCGCCACCTCTTTCACGAAGGCGACCTTGGAGACCAGGGACAGGGCCGGCACCAGCTCAACGCCCGCCCGGTCAGCTCCGGGATGGTAGCCGTAGATCCCAAGCCCCACCCGAACCCGGTCGTAGCGGGAGGCCGGATGGTACAGAAGGCCCGCTGTATTGGCGATGTGGCGTTCCCTGGGGGTGATTCCCAGCTGGGCAAGCCTGGCGAGCCCCTCCTCGAAACGGCGCAGCTGCAAGGCGGTGAACTCGCGGCTCTCGGCGGCGTCCTCGTCGGCGACGGCGAAGTGGCTCCAGAAGCCCTGCACCTCGCGTCCGCGCAGGTACTCGGCAATCTCCTCAAGGTCCTCCAGGCGCGCCCCCACCCTGTACATGCCGGTGTCGAGCTTCAGATGTATCAGCAATCCCTCCGGCTGCGCGGCCGCCAGCTTGGCCGCGGCCGGGGTGTAGACGGTGACGGAGATCCCCTCGTCCCGCGCCACCTCGAGCGTCTCGGGCGGCACCTCGGACAAAACCAGGATCTCCCCGTCGATCCCCGCCCGGCGCAGTTCTACGCCTTCGTCCACCAGGGCCACCGCAAAGCGCCTGCATCCCGCGTCGTAGAGCACCCCGGCGGCCGTCACCGCGCCGTGACCGTAGGCGTCCGCCTTCACCACCGCCATAACGCTGGCGGGGGCGGCGACCGCCGAGAGGCGGGAATAGTTCTCCGCGAGCGCCGCCTTGCTCACCTCTGCCCAAGCGGGACGAAGATCGGCGCTCATCGGCGGCTCCATTCGATACGGCTCTGCCCCTCGAAGTAGAGGGGGCCGCGAGCGCCCACGGGATGGAAAGGAGCCGACCACTTCCTTCCCGGGAAGGAACGCAGCGCCGCCAAGGCATCGGGGATCCGCTCGAGCACCCGTGTTGCCGTCACCGGCTCGGTGCCCTCCAGTTGCGCTGCGAGGCCGTGAATGACCACCGCCTCGCTTATGGCGGCCTCGGCATCCCCGCCCTGGGCAAGCCGAGCGGCCAGCAGACCCGACAACACGTCGCCGGTACCCGCACTGGCCAGCGCCGGCCCGTTGGCGGGAATCGCCAGGAAGTCTCCGGAACGCGTGTAAAGCCGGGTTGGGAAGCCCTTCACCAGCAGGTGAACACCGAGCCGGGCGGCCAGGCGGGCAAGGGAGCCGTGATCGGTCCCGGACCCGAGCGCTTTGGCCAAGCGGGAGAGTTCGGCGCCATGGGGCGTCAGGACGGTCGCTCCCTGGCGCCGTGCCAGAAGATCCGCCAAGCGCGGCTCGGCGGCGATGGCGGTGATCGCATCGGCATCGACCACCAGCGGCCCGGCGTAGTGCTCGGACAGCACCGCCAGCTCCTGGCCCGCCGTGGCGCCCCGACCGGGGCCGATCACCACCGCCTTGTACCTGGAAAGCTGCGGCTCGGGCTCCCAGCCGGCGCCGGTGAAGCCTGCCGGCACCGAGACGGTCCCGGAGGCGAGAGGTGCCATCGCCAGGCCTGCGGCGGAGGGATCCTCCGCAAACAGATGCGCTATGCCCGCACCCCCGGCCAGAGCCGCCGCGCAAGTGAAGGCGGCTGCGCCCATCATCCCCGGCGAACCGGCCAGCACCGCGATGCCCGTCGACCACTTGTGGGTGTCGACGGCGTGCGCCGAGATGCGAATGTCCTCCGGTTCGACCAGCCTGCCCGAAGTTCCCACCTCGGGTACGCCGCCGACAAGGCGGTAAAGATAGGTTTCGCCCATGAGCCGTGGGGCGTCGCCGAGCAACTGGCCGACCTTCAGGCCGACCAGCGCCAGCGTCACGTCGGCCGGGCGCGTGGCCGGACAGGCCTGCCCGCTGCCTGCATCGAGTCCGCTGGGCACATCGACCGCGAGAAGGGGCACCCCCGCCGGCACCTCGATCCCGGGGAAGTCCCCGCGGAAACCAAAGCCGAAAACCGCGTCGACGACGAGCTGCGCGTCGGCAAGACGCTTGCGGTCGATCTCGGGATAGTCATAAACCTCGACCTTGGCGCCCCAGGAGCGGAGGAAGCGGGCTGCCTCCCTGCCGTCATTGCCGTTGTTCCCCTTGCCGGCGAGCACCGACACCCGCTTCCCATAGGCTCCGCCCAGCATGCGGGCTGCCAAGGTGGCGATGCCGTATCCCGCTCGCGCGATGGTCGCCTCGAGGGAGCTGGCCGCCGCCAAGCGGGCGTCCATCTCCTTCATCTGGCGCACATCGTAGACAGACAACATCTTCTGGCGCTCCTGGGCGGGCGCTGCAAGCGCCCGAGGCCGGCTTTCAGTAGGCGGGGCGCTCCCCTCCGGGATGGCCGAAGGCCACCGCGAAGGCAATCGAGTTGGACCGCTCGTGGGAGATGGAGAGGCTCACATGCTCCACCCTCTTCAACCTAGCCAGCTCCCGGCAGCGCCCTTGCAAAAGCACCACCGGCGCGCCCCCGGAGGAGGGAACCACCGAGATGTCCCGCAAGGACAAGGAGAAGAGATTTATCGAGAGGGCCTTGGACACCGCCTCCTTGGCGGCGAACCGTGCGGCGAGCCTTGCCACCTTCGCATCGCCCTGGAAGCGGTCGGCGTATTCGAGCTCGGCCGGGGTGAACATACGCTCCAGAGCCCGTGGGCGGCGTGCAATCAGCTCCGCCATGCGGCGGTGCTCCACCAGGTCGACTCCAATGCCGATTATCGCCCCTCCTTCGCTCATTGCTCCACGCTATCGAGCACCGCGCCCACGAAGGCGTCCACGGCGCGCGAGCGCTGCTCGGTCACCGGGAGCACCATGCAGAAGTTGCGCTTCAGCTCTTGCAGCCCCAGGTCGAGCTGGTGCAGGTACCCCATCTCCACCTCTCGCTTCACCACCAGCGAGGAGAGCAGGGCAACGCCGAGCCCGTCGACCACTGCTTCCTTTACCGCCTCGGTTCCGGCCAGCTCGAGCACCTTGTGCGGCGTCACCCCCAACGCGCCCAGGGCATCCTCGGAGACCTTGCGCGTTCCCGAGCCGTGCTCCCTGAAGATGAAAGGAAGCTTCGCGACGAGCTCGGCCGGAGACAGTGAGCCCGGCTCGTGCGCGAAGGACTCCGCGTAGACCAGCACCAGGGAATCGCCTCCGATCACGTAGGACTCCAAGTCCTCGCCGAACTCCTTTATCGGCCCCTCGACGAAGCCGACGTCCGCCGAGAGCGAGCGGATCGCATCGACCACCCCTTGGGAGTTGGTGGCCGCGACGGAAAGAGTGATATCCGGGTGGAGCTCCACGAAGCGCGCCACGTAGCCCGGCAGCAGGTGGGCGGCGACGGTGTTGGACGAGGCGATCGAGATCGACCCGGTGAGCAAAGAGCGGAGCGAGTCTACGAAGTCGCAGGTGGAAGCGTAGCTCCTTGCCAGCCCGGCGACATAGGGCACCAGGGCCCGCCCGGCCGGGGTCAGGGCGACTCCTCCTTTGTGACGTCTAAGGATCGGCTCTCCGATGGCCGTGGCGAGATTGCGCATCTGCACCGATATGGCCGGCTGGGAGAGGCCCATCTCATCAGCGGCGGCGGAGATGGATCCAAGCGTGGCCACCTTGTGAAAGGTAAGCAGCTGATCGAGTTGTGGCCTGGCGTTTTCCAATGGTCCTCCGGCTGTCGTGATTGCCTGCACCTCACATTATACTATTTTCTTATGGCAAGGCAATAGTAATTTCATTTGATTTATAAAAGGAAGCAACCGATCATGGAAGTCATGAAGCACCCCCGAATACCCACGCGCATCCCACCCGCACTATTCACCGCCACCATGGGCACCGGCATCACCTCGGTAGTCGCCGCCCACCTCTCCAACGCCACTCCGGTGCGCTGGCTGGGGATGGCGCTCTTCGCACTCAACGCAATCCTCTTCGCCGCACTGGCCGGCCTGTACGGGCTCCGCCTGCGACATGACCCGAGGCAGTTGGTCCGCGACCTCGAACACCCCCGCGACGCCCTCTTCTTCGGGGCGGTTCCGATGGGGTTTGCCACGCTGGTCAACGCCTCGGCCGTCTACCTCCCCCGCCTCCTGCACCACGTCCCCGTCATCGGGCTCACCACCGCATGGGGCATCGACGTGGCCTTGGCGGCGATCTCCGGCCTTGCGGTCCCGTATTACATGTTCACGCGCCACTCCGGACACAGCGCCGAGGTCTCGGTCTTCTGGCTTCTTCCCCTTGTCCCCGCCGAAGTCGCGGCGGCCTCGGGTGGCCTGCTGCTGGGGCTGCTGCCCCCCGGCTATCGCGAAGCGGTCTGGGTGATCTCGCTGGTCAGCTTCTCGCTCTCGGTTCCGATCGCGCTCTCGGTACTGGCACTGGTCTTCCAGCGCTTCGCTCTGCACGGCCTTCCCCCCAACACCCAGGCGGCTTCGGCGAACATCGCCATCGGACCGCTCGGGACGGGCTCCCTCGCCCTGGTGGAACTCGCTCGGGCCTTCGACCCCGCCTGGTTCCACGCCGGCCCCGGTGCGCACGCGGCGGCGGTTCTGCTCGGCGTGGTTGGCGGCCTGATCCTGTGGGGATACGGCCTGTGGTGGTGGATCCTCGCCCTGATGGCCGCGGCGCGCCTCTTCGCCCAGAACCATCGCTTCGACGTCGGCTGGTGGGGCCTCACCTTCCCCTTGGGCGTCTTCACGCTGGCGGGCTACGCCATCGGAGCCTTCTACTCGATCGGCGCCTTCACCATCATCGCCATGGTCCAAAGCGCGATACTGGTCGCCACCTGGGCCGTCGTCGCCGCCCACAGCGCCGCCCAGTTGGCAGCGGCCGTGCGTCGGCGCTCCGCGACAGCCCAGCGGGCGCAACTCGAGCTGGCCGAGACCGCATAGGACAATCACAGTCTCGCACGGGGCGGCTCTCAGGAGATTCCTTCTCATTCCTGGGCGCCGCCCCAGCGGCATTTCAGGATCGTCGCCCAGTATGGAAGTGCACGCAAGGGTGCACGACAAACGAAAGGAGCCCTGCATTGAGAAAGCCGAACATACGGCCAAGGCTCGCAGTCCCGTTGACGCTTCTGGCGGTAGGCGGCGGCTGGGCGGCAGGGGCGACCTTGGGCACTCCCAGCCTCTCGGCCGCCGCCACCGCCTCGACA
>JAJZNF010000176.1:11631-11972 GCA_021847985.1 Actinomycetes bacterium
CGGCCCAGGGCCTCGGCTGGCACGGAATGCGAGGAGGTCCGGGCGAACTGGGCCTTATGGCAAATGCCGCCAAGGACATCGGGATCACCAGGACGGCGCTTCGCAACCAGCTGGCCTCGGGCAAGACCGTGGCCCAGGTGGCCGCCGAGCATAACGTCACGGCGACGACTTTGATCTCGGAACTGGTGGCAACCGCCAAGACGGACATAGCAAACGCCTACACCGCCGGCCGGATCACCAGCACACGAGAGGCCAACATGCTCGCCAACGTGCAGACCCGGGTGACCGATTTCGTCAACAACACCAGGACTGACTGCGTTGGCCCCCGTGGCCAGGGAGGG
>JAJZNF010000113.1 GCA_021847985.1 Actinomycetes bacterium
GTCCTTCCGGACCTTCGTCAACAACCACCTCGTCTCGCCCACCAGCTTCTACTACATCGTGATCTATGGCGTGCTCATCATCATGTTCACCTTCTTCTACGTGCAGGTGGCCTTCGACCCTTATCAGCAGGCCGACATCATCCGCAAGCAGAGCGGCTTCATTCCCGGCATCCGCCCAGGTCCTCCGACCGAGCGCTACCTGGCCAAAATCCTGAACCGCATCACGCTCCCCGGCTCGCTCTTCCTTGCGGCTGTGGCGGTGCTCCCGGCGGTCGTGCTCGCGCTATGGCACGTGACCGGTTATCCGTTTGCGGGCATCACGCTGCTGATTGCCGTAGGTGTGAGCCTCGAGACCATGAAGCAGATCGACTCGCAGCTCTCCATGCGCAACTATCAAGGGTTCCTCAAGTAGACCTTCTGCGCCGGCGTGGCGCGGACAAGGGGATGGACATTGAATAAGCCATATCGCATTGTCATGCTCGGCAAGCAGGGTGCCGGCAAGGGGACCCAGTGCTCCAAGCTGGCCGCAACGCTGGGCATTGCCCACATCTCCACCGGAGACATGTTGCGTTCGGCAGCGCGGGAGGGCACCGAGTTCGGCAAGCTGGCCCAGGGCTACATGGAGCGCGGCGACCTGGTGCCTGACGAAGTGATCCTGGGCGCGGTCAGGGACCGGCTCTACCGGAGCGACTGCCGCGAGGACGGCTTCGTGCTGGACGGCTTTCCCCGCACGCTTGCCCAGGCCGAGGCCCTGGAGGAGATCCTCACACCTGAAGGCGTGAAGCTGGTGATAAACCTTGACGTATCGACGGAAGTCGTGCTGAGGCGGCTCTCCTCGCGGCGCGTCTGCACCGGGTGCGGCCGGACCTACTCGATCGACTTCCCTCCCGCGGTGGACTGGACATGCGACGACTGTGGCGGCACCGTGGTCCAGCGCGCCGACGACACGCCGGAGGCGATCAGCCGCAGGCTGGCGATCTACGAAGAGTTGACTGCGCCCTTGATCGCCTGGTACGAAGCGAAGGGGCGCTTCGTGACGGTCTCGGGCGAGGGTGATTTCGACGCGATCTCCGACGAGATCCTCGCCACCGTGACGCGTTTCTAGGAGGGCCGTTCAGCAGATGGTGCAGCCTTTGAAGTGGAATGCCACGGTGCGCCGCTCGGCGGCCGAACTCGACAAGATGCGCAAGGCGGGAAGGATCGTGGCCGAGATAAAGGCCCGTACCCGCGAGACCGTCCGCGAGGGCATTACCACCGCCGACTTGGACAAGGTGGCCAGGGAGGTAATCGAGAAGCGCGGCGCCAGGTCGAACTTCCTCAACTACCACGGCTTTCCCGCGGTGATCTGCACTTCGCCGAACTCGATGATCGTCCACGGCATCCCCGGCAATTACCGGCTGAAGGAGGGCGACGTCATCTCCATTGACTGCGGCGCCATCTGGCAGGGATATCACGGGGACTCCGCCTACACGGTAGGGGTGGGAAGGATCTCCAAGGAGGCCGAGCGCCTGCTGGAGGTGACCAAGCGCAGCTTGTGGGCGGGGATCGCCGAGATGGAGGAGGGCAACCACCTCCATGACATCGGGCGCGCCGTGCAGCAGGTGGTCGAAGCCGCCGGCATGTCGGTGGTGCGTGAATACGTGGGCCACGGCATCGGCACGGCCATGCACGAGCCTCCGAACGTGCCCAATTACTGGCCCGGCAGCCCGGGGCCGAGGCTCAAGTCGGGGAATGTCTTCGCGGTCGAGCCCATGGTCAACCTGGGAGGGCCGGAGACGAGGCTCCTGGATGACGGATGGAGTGTCGTCACCCAGGACGGCTCGCTTTCGGCTCACTTCGAGGAGACGATCGCGATCACTCCTGACGGTCCGGAGGTGTTCACCGCCGAGGACTGACCGCTGACTTGCGGCGGGAACGAAGTTGCAGCGTGATGCGTTGAAGCGTATAGACTTGACGCTCTGTGCGAAAGTTTAGGTTCACTCGTGTCCTAAACTCAGCGGCCCCGCAAGGGGACGAAGCGAGAAAATGGTTATAAGCCCAAGGAGCCGAATCTGACAAAGCCGAAAGAGGATGCGATCGTACTGGAGGGAACGGTTGTCGAACCCCTCCCAAATGCAATGTTCCGAGTCGAACTCGAGAACGGCCACAAGGTGTTGGCCCACAGCTCGGGGAAGATGAGGATGCACCGCATCCGCATCCTGCCTGGCGATCGTGTTCAGATCGAGCTCACTCCTTACGACCTGAATCGCGGCCGGATCACCTACCGGTACAAGTAGACACTGCCAAGGCAGAAGCCGCCGAAGGGACACTTGTCTCTCCGGCCATAGGCGGCCCTAGGAGGCCGCCCGGAAACAAGAGAGTTGCAATGAAGGTAAGACCCAGCGTCAAGACAATGTGCGAGAAGTGCAAGGTGATCCGCCGCCACGGACGGGTGCAGGTCATATGCGAGAACCCACGGCACAAGCAACGGCAGGGATAGGCGAATGGCACGTATATCCGGAGTAGACATCCCGCGTGAGAAGAGGTTGGAGATCTCTCTGACCTATATCTTCGGGATTGGACTGACCACCTCGCAGCAGATCTGCTCGGCTACCGGCGTGGATCCCAATACCAGGGTCCGCGACCTGACCGACGAAGAGGTCGCCAGGCTGCGCACCTACATCGACGCCAATTTCAAGGTTGAAGGCGACCTGCGCCGTGAGGTTGCTCAAGACATCAAGCGCAAGCAGGAGATCGGCTGCTATCAGGGTCTCCGGCACCGCAAGGGGCTTCCGGTCCGGGGTCAGCGCACCCACACTAACGCGCGCACGCGCAAGGGTCCCAAGAAGACCGTGGCCGGGAAGAAGAAGGTCAAGCGCTAGCAGCGCCCCGCCTCGCGGCGGGCCTTTGCGAGTGCCCCGCACTCGCGATCACTAGAACTCAAAGGAGCGTCGATGGCAAAGCCGAAGCCAGGTGGTAGGCGGGTTCGCAAGAAGGAGCGGAAGAATATCGCTCACGGTGTGGCCCATATCCACTCCTCTTTCAACAACACCATTGTTTCGATCACCGATCCGGACGGGAACGTCATTTCCTGGGGTTCCGCGGGCAACGTGGGCTTCAAGGGATCGCGCAAGTCGACCCCCTTCGCGGCCCAGCTGGCCGCCGAGGCGGCTGCCAAGCGCGCGGCCGAGCACGGCGTGCGCCGCGTGGACGTCCTACTGAAGGGCCCCGGCTCGGGACGCGATACCGCGCACCGTGCCATCGCCAACGCCGGTATCGAGATCGTTTCTGTCCGTGACGTGACCCCCACCCCGCACAACGGCTGCCGCCCCAAGAAGCGCCGTCGCGTCTGAGATCTTCCAAGGAGACTGATTTTGGCTCGCTACACAGGACCAGTGTGCCGCCTCTGCCGCAGAGAGCGCACCAAGCTTTTCCTCAAGGGCTCCAAGTGTGAATCCAACCGCTGCCCGATGGAGCGCCGCCCCTTCCCCCCCGGGGAGCACGGGCGTGACCGCACTCGCCAGGGTTCGGAGTACTTGACCCAGCTTCGCGAGAAGCAGAAGGCCCGCCGCATCTACGGCGTGCTCGAGAAGCAATTCCGCAACGTTTTCGAGGAGGCCTCCCGTCAGGGTGGCATCACAGGCGAGAACCTGCTGCGCATGCTCGAGCTTCGTCTTGACAACGTGGTCTTCCGTGCAGGCTGGGGCGTTTCCCGCTCCCAGGCCAGGCAGTTCGTCCGGCACGGCTTCGTGACCGTGAACGGGCGCCGGGTGACCATTCCCTCCTTCCGTGTCCGCCGCGGCGACAAGGTCGTGCTCATTGAGCGCGCCCGCGCCATGGCCGTCATCGAGGAGAACGTGCGCGTCAATCGTCGCACAATGCCGGGCTGGCTCGACAACACCGCCGGCACGTTCGAGGTCGAGGTGGTCAACCTGCCGATGCGCGAGCAGATCGACACCGACGTCCGCGAGCAGCTGATCGTCGAACTCTACTCTAAGTAACCCGCCACCAAACACAAAAGGAGAGAGGATGCTCTTTATCCAGAGGCCTTCCGTTGAAGAGGTGGGGGAGGAGATCGCCGGGCGCCAGAAGTTTGCCATCGGCCCGCTTGAGCCGGGCTTCGGCTACACGCTGGGCAACTCGCTGCGCCGGATCCTGCTGTCCTCCATCCCGGGGGCTGCCATCACCGAGGTGCGTTTCGATGACGCCCTGCATGAGTTCACCACGCTTCCGGGCGTCAAGGAGGATGTCACCGACATCATCCTCAACCTGAAGGACGTCGTCTTTCGGTCGGAGTCGGAGGAGCCCGTCGAGATTCGCCTCGACGTGCGCGGTCCCGGCGTCGTCCGCGCCGGTGACTTCCAGGTGACCGCCGACATCGAAGTCATCAACCCCGATCTGCAGATCGCCACCCTCTCGGATAAGGGGCGCCTCGCCCTCGACGCGGTGGTCGAGAAGGGCAAGGGGTACCAGGGGGCGGATTCGAGCCGCTCCTCGGGCGTGATCGGGCGCATCCCCGTGGATGCGATCTTCTCGCCCATTCGCAGAGTGTCCATCGGTGTCGAAGCAACCGCCGGCGAGCAGTCGCGCGATTACGACCGGCTCACCCTGGACATCGAGAGCGATGGCTCCATCTCGCCCCGCGAGGCTCTCGCTTCGGCCGGCGAGACGCTGCGTGGCCTGGCTTCGCTGATCGCCGAGATGAGCGAGCAGCCCCAAGGCCTGGCTCTTACCGAGACGGCCGCGATCGAGGTACGCTCGCCGGACCTGGAGCTGCCCATCGAGGACCTGGAGCTCACCGAGCGCCCGCGCAACTGCCTGAAGAGGGCCCAGATCAACACCATCGGGGAGCTGCTTTCCCGGTCGGCCGACGACCTGCTGGCCATCACCAACTTCGGCCAGAAGTCCCTGGACGAGGTGGTCGGCAAGCTGACCGAGCGCGGCCTGCAACTTAGGAAGAGAGACTGACATGCCTGCCAGACCCAAAAAGGGGCAGCGCTTCGGTGGAGACGCCAAGCACCAGCGCGCCATTCTCGCCAACCTTGCCGCGTCCCTCTTTGCGGCGGAGTCGATAACCACGACCGAGGCCAAGGCCAAGGCTCTTCGTCCCGTCGCGGAGAAGCTGATCACCAAGGCCAAGCGTGGAGACCTCAACAGCTACCGCCTGATCCTCGGCTATCTGCGTGACGAGGACATGACCCACAAGCTGGTGCACGAGATCGCCCCTCGTTATTCGGGGCGCCCGGGCGGATACACCCGGATCCTGAAGAAGGGACCCCGCCTCGGCGACAACGCGCCCATGGCGGTCATCGAGCTGGTCTGATCCGAGCTTGAATCGACGAAGGCGGCGGGTCGACCCGCCGCCTTTTTCTTTGTGCCTCCCATGCGCGGCACCGCTAGATTCGTCTGCGTCACAGGGTCCGATCGAGGAGCCCAATGCCCCACGCTTACCACGAGATCGCGACCAGAGACCTCGCTTTGACTATCGCCTACGACGGGACAGCATTCGCCGGCTACGCCCGCCAGAAGGGGGAGCTGCCCACAGTTCAAGGCGCGCTCGAGGAAGCCCTGGTCACTGTCGTCGGCGAGGGCTTCCGGACCGTTGTAGCCGGCCGAACCGACAGGGGGGTGCACGCGCTTGCCCAGGTGGTGGGGCTCTCCTTGGAGGAGGAGCGTTCCTTGGACCTTTCGAAGGTCCGCAAGTCCCTCGATTCACTTACCCCGGCCTCCATCTCCGTGCTGGCGGTGAAAGCGGCCCCGGAGGGCTTCCATGCGCGCTTTTCGGCGGTTTGGCGGCGCTACCGGTACCTGATCTCCAGCCGCGACGCCGACGTTCCCCACTTGCGGCGCCTCTGCTGGCACCTGGGGCCGGACTTCCGCGCGGAGCCCCTGGCGGAAGCGGCGCCGGCCATGCTGGGTGAGCGGGATTTTTCAACCTTCTGTCGGCGTGACCCGGGAGGAGGATCGTTGTACCGGCGGGTGGAGGAGGTTTCTCTCTACTCGGTGGCCACCGGGGTCTGGGCGCTGGAGATCAGGGCCAACGCCTTTTGTCACCAGATGGTGCGCTCGCTGGTGGGGTACCTGGGCCTGGTGGCGGTAGGAGACAAGCCCGCCTCCGCCTTTGCCGACGCGCTGGCCGCGGCGGACCGGGCCAAGGGGGTGACCCTCGCCCCGCCGGAAGGGCTCTACCTGGTGGGGGTAGGATACAAAGAGCCCTACGCGGAGTTGGGTACACTGGATGTGGGCGGCTTTCGCGAGCTTTGGAGCTACACGCTGCCCTAGCCTGGCGGCCGGGACGAACCCGGCCACTATACTGACCCTTTGCGCCTTAGAGGGCCTTTGGCTCCTGGGCGAAAGATTTGTCGATCCCTGAGACTTGAGAGACCATGCGAACCTACTCCACCAAGCCGGCCGACATCGAGAGAAAGTGGTACGTGATAGACGCCGAGGGAATGGTCCTCGGGCGTCTCGCCACCGAGGCGGCCCGCTTGCTCCGCGGCAAGCACAAGCCTGTTTTCGCCCCTCATCTTGACACCGGCGACCACGTGATCGTGGTCAACGCGGACAAGATCGTCCTGACTTCCAACAAGGCCGAGCGCAAGTTTGCCTATCGCCACTCCGGCTACCCGGGCGCCCTGCGGTCCACCAGCTACACCGAGCTGATGGACACCAAGCCCGTCTTCGTGGTCGAGAAGGCTATTCGCGGCATGCTGCCCAAGAACCGTCTGGGCCGGGCCATGTTCAAGAAGCTGAAGGTCTACGCCGGCCCGGTGCATCCGCACTCGGCCCAGCAGCCAGTCGAGTTTGAGATCGCCGGCGCCCGACGCGCCGCCAACTGATAGATCGCGGGAGTCGATTCCATGACCAAGCCTTTGGTGCAAGCAACGGGACGTCGAAAGGGAGCGGTCGCCAGGGTGCGCCTGCGTCCGGGCAACGGCCAGATCCTGATCAACAAGCGCCCCTTCGAGGACTACTTCGGCGCCCCTTCGCTCCGCCAGCATGCGGTCGAGCCGATGCGGGTCGCCTCGGTGCAGACCAGCTACGACGTCGACGCCACCCTCGACGGCGGCGGTGTGGCCGGCCAGGCCGGCGCGCTGCGCCTTGGCCTTGCCCGCGCCATCGTGGAGCTGGATCCCGAGCTTCGCGCCGTGCTGAAGAAGGCCGGCCTTCTCACCCGCGACGCGCGCGAGAAGGAATCCAAGAAGTACGGCCTCAAGAAGGCCCGCAAGGCTCCGCAGTACTCCAAGCGCTAGTCCCGTGCTGGAATTCGGCACCGATGGAGTACGGGGCCGGGCCAACTCGGAGCTGAGCGTCGAATTCGCCCTGCGCCTGGGCCAGTCCGTGGCGAAAACCGTGAGCGGCTCCACCTTCGTGGTGGGTCGTGACACGCGGGCGTCGGGCTCGATGCTCCAGGCGGCCTTCGCCGCCGGCCTTTGTTCGCGCGGCGCCTCGGTTCTGGACGTGGGCGTGATCCCATCCCCCGGGGTGGCTTATCTCTGCTCGCGCCTGGGGCTTCCCGGCGCGGTCATCTCGGCCTCGCACAACCCTTACTTCGACAACGGCATCAAGATACTCGGTCCGGCGGGGACCAAGCTCTCCCCGGAGGCCGAGGCGGCCATCGAGGCCGGAATCCCGTCCGGCGATGGCGACGGGGGTGGCGACGAGGCGGTTGGGACCATAACCGACTCCCGCCATCTGGCCGAGGATTACTTTTTGTACCTCGCCGGTATCGAACTGGTTGGCAGGCTGGACGGCATGAAGGTGGTCGTCGACACCGGCAACGGGGCCGCAAGCGGATTTGCCCGCAGGGTGTATGCCGAGTACGGGGCGCGGGTGGTGGTCATCAACGACACCCCCGACGGCACCAACATCAATCTCAACGCCGGCTCCACCCATATGGAGGCGGTGATCGCGGCCGTCCGCGAGGAAAGGGCCGACCTCGGTCTGGCCTTCGACGGGGATGCGGACCGGGTGCTGGCGGTCGACGAGAAGGGCGCCGTCGTCGACGGTGACTTCATAATGGCAATCCTTGCGGAATTCCTCGAGGCGCGTGGCCTGCTGGCCAATCGCGCCATCGCCGTGACCGTGATGAGCAACCTGGGGCTGCGCCTGGCGCTCGAGGAGCGCGGGATAGGGGTGATCCAGACCGACGTGGGCGACCGCAACGTCTTCGAGGCGATGCGGAGCCATGGCCTTTCCCTTGGGGGCGAGCAGAGCGGGCACATCATCCTGTCGGATCTGGCGTGGACGGGTGACGGAATGCTCACCGGACTGGTCCTGGCGGGGGCTGTCCGCGCTGCCGGTCTGCCTGCCTCGCTGCTGGCCGGAACGGCCATGCAGCGCCTTCCCCAGGTCTTGACGAACGTGCCCTGTGTCGGCGATGCCAGTTCGGTCATGGAGGCCGCTCCCGTGGCCGAGGCGATCGGCCGGACCCGGGAGGCTTTGGGGGAGCAGGGCCGGGTCCTGGTCAGGCCGTCGGGTACCGAGCCGGTGATCCGTGTCATGGTCGAGGCGCGTGACGAGGGCCGGGCGCGAAGCCTGGCCGATGCGATCGCCTCGGCGATCGAGTCCCTCTCCTGATCAAAGGCGCCCATCCGCCCACGGCTCCGTCCGTCCCTGCGTAGGATTGTCGGGTACGCTCAAACGGTGCGCTGGGGGAATGCGTGATAGACCTTGTCGATTCTCTTGTCCGCGGAGTGATCGAAAGCGGAGTCATAAACGGCTCGGGTGCCGAAGTCAACTTCGACCCGCCGACCAAGGAGTGGTCTGCGCGGCGCAGCACCCCTACGGTGAACGTCTACCTCTATGACATCCGCGAGGAGTCCAACCGCCGTGCCGCGGGCGTGGTGGAATCGCGGGACGACGCAGGCCAGGTGACCAGGCGGAGGGTCCCTATCCGGTACTTCCGCCTCTCCTACCTCCTCACCGCGTGGACCCAGCGCCCCGAAGACGAGCACCGACTGCTATCGGCGCTGCTCTCGCAATTCATGAGGACGCCTTACTTCCCGCCCGAGGCCGCCGGGGAGCCCTTCGCCTCCACCGGCCTGCCGATCATGGTGAACGTGGGAATTCCGCCCAACGACGAGCGTCAGGTGCCCGAGATCTGGGCATCTCTCGGCAGGGAGCTGAAGCCCTCGATCGACCTGAGGGTGGTCATGCCTTTCGACCCGCAGATCGACCTTCCCTTCGGCCCGCCGGTCACCGAGCAGCCGGCCTTTTCCATTTCCGCTCCCCAGGTTGGAGTGGAGTCCGAAGTGGTGCGAGGTCGGGATTCCTCGGACGAGGACCAGGAGGGCGGCGCCGGTCGGCGCGGGCTCGAGCGAATGGTTTAGCCGGTCCCCCACATGGCGGAATGCCACTTTTAGTGATCTGATATCACCGCTTGTGGGGAATTGACAGCAGTCAAAAAAAAGGATGCTGTCTCTCTAACTAGTTTCGGGAGTCGGTGTATCTTTTACTTGGCTTCTCGCCAAAATGCATCGGGCAACCACCTTTGTGCCTGAATGCGTGGGCGAGGCTTCTGCTGCTTCTTCGTGTTAATTGGGGGTACCGCTTGCCAAGTTATCTGTCTCCGGGTGTGTACGTAGAGGAGGTTCCCTCCGGCTCCCGGCCTATCGAAGGAGTTGGAACCGCGGTTGCCGCATTTGTCGGCTTCGCCCAGCGGGGTCCGCTCAACAAGCCCACGCTGGTCGCCAATTGGAGCCAGTTCGTCGCCACCTTTGGTGACTTTATGGAGGGCTCTTATCTGGCCCACTCGGTATACGGCTATTTCGCCAACGGGGGCGGTGTCTGCTACATCGTCAGGATTGGCGAGAACGCGGCCGAGGCCCCGGCCAAGGCCGAACTGCTCTCCGGTGGTGAGCAGAAGGTCGGCGCTCTCACCGTTGCCGCTCAGGCTGAGGGCGACGCCGGCAACAACATCACCGTCGAGGTGACCGACGCCAGCGACGCCGCCTCCCCGGACCTCTTCAACCTGGTCGTCAAGAAGGACGGCAAGGTGGAGGAGACCTTCGAGAACGTCACGCTGAAGCGCGGCAAGACCAACGTAGCGACCGTCGTCAACGCCCAGTCCAAGCTGATCAAGCTGCTCGAGGCGGCTTCCGGCGTCGAGACGGTGGCCCGTGGCGCGGTTGCACTCTCCGGCGGAGGGGCCTCCCAGCCGGCCTCGGTCTCTTCGGCCGACTACGTCGGCGATCCGGCCGAGCGCACCGGCTTCGGTGGTCTGGAGGCCATCGACGAGGTCACGATGGTCAGCGCTCCCGACCTGATGGCCGCCTATCAGGCGGGGATGATCGACCTCGAGGGTGTCAAGACCGTTCAGCTGGCCATGCTCACACACTGCGAGCTGATGGGCGACCGGATGGCCATCCTCGACACGCCGCCGGCGATGAACGTGCAGCAGGTCAAGGACTGGAGGGTCAACACCACAGGTTACGACAGCAAGTACGGCACGCTGTACTGGCCATGGGTCAAGGTGCTCGATCCGCCTTCGGGCAAGAACATCATGATCCCGCCGAGCGGCCTGCTGGCGGGCATCTGGAGCCGCAACGACGACACCCGTGGCGTCCACAAGGCGCCCGCCAACGAGGTTGTACGCGGTGCGGTCGACATCGAGATGAACATCTCCAAGGTCGAGCACGACCTGCTCAACCCGATCGGCGTGAACGTGATTCGCGCTTTCCCGGGCAAGGGGATCAAGGTCTGGGGCGCCCGCACGCTCTCCTCGGACACCTCGTGGCGCTATATCAACGTACGCCGGCTTTTCAACTACCTGGAGAAGTCGATCCTCAACGGGACCGACTGGGTGGTGTTCGAGCCGAACGACCCGGCCCTTTGGGCTCGCATCCGCCGCACCGTGGCCGCATTCCTGGTCAACGAGTGGCGCAAGGGGGCGCTCTTCGGCACCACTGCCGAGCAGGCCTTCTATGTCAAGTGTGACGACGAGACGAACCCGGCCGAGTCCATCGACGCCGGCCAGGTGGTCTGCGAGATCGGGATCGCTCCCGTCAAGCCGGCCGAGTTCGTCGTCTTCCGCCTCTCGCAGTTCTCCGGCGGCACTTCGCTGGTCGCCGAGTAGCGCGTCGGATTCGGATAGGAGGATTTAGAACGAATGGCATTTGCTGAGTACGACACCGGGGTCGCGTGGTCTTTCGGCCTGGAGATCGACGGCATCGAGATGAAGGACATCCAGGAGGTGTCCGGCCTCAAGCTCGAAGTCGACGACATCGAGATGAAGGCCAACACGCCTGCCGGGCAGATGGTGATCAAGAAGCTGCCCGGGCGGAAGAAGGCGGGGGAGATCACCCTCACCCGCGGCCTGACCCTCAACAAGTCATGGACCGACTGGATCAAGCACGTCTTCGACGGTGACATCGTCACCGCCCGCAAGGGGGGCTCGGTCAAGGTCTACGACTACAAGGGCGACGTGGTGCAGACCTTCAACTTCACCAACGGCTGGCCCACGACCCTGGAGGTCGGCTCGCTGAAGGCGGGCGACACCACGGTTCTCACCGAGACCCTGACCATCACGCACGAAGGGCTCGAGCTCGCCTGATGATGCGAAACATCCCCCCTCGCATGGACGCTCCTGAAACCCAGGAGGCGGCCGCGGAGGTTCCGCCTCCGCCTCCGCCCCCGGAGCCGGTCAAGCTGCAGACGGAATTCAGTTTCGTGCTGCCACGCGGGTATCTGGCTCCCGACGGGAAGGTCCATCGCGAGGGGGTGATGCGTCTGGCCACGGCGCGGGACGAGCTGCTGCCCCTCCATGACGACCGGGTGCGCGAGAACCCGCCGTATCTCACGGTGGTGCTGCTGGCCCGGGTCATAACCCGGCTCGGGGAGCTGGAGGGGGACCAGATACACGCCGGGATCATCGAGAGGCTTTTCGCCTCCGA
>JAJZNF010000249.1 GCA_021847985.1 Actinomycetes bacterium
CTCCGCAGCGGCGACCTCCGCGGCCAAGGTCTTGCCGGTGCCCGAATCGCCGGTGAAGAGCGCCGACACGCCCACTCCACGCCCGCCCCCCGGCTTGAGCCGCCATTCTCGGGCCACGAGGTGGCGGTGGCGGTAACGATCGCACATCCAGTGAAGCTGGCGCATGACGTTGTCCGGGAGAAGAAGGTCGTCCCATGAAACCTTCGGGCTTACGCGTCTGGCCAGGCTTCCCATGCGCTCGAAGCTCACACTCCGGATGGCTCCGATGATTTCGCCGGCCTCGATCCGCTCTTCGCGTTCCCCGCTCTCGAGATCGATTACCCTCGCCGATTCCCGTATCTGCTCAGGCTGGAGGGGCAGATGGCGAAGTCCGGCGATGACCCCTTCGGCAGCGCGTTCGCCGAGCGCTTCCTCCCATAGGGTCGCCGCTTCACCCTCGTCCAGTCGCGGAGCTTCCCAACAGTAGGGATCGAAACCTAAGTAGGCATGTTCCCAGGGCACCGTACCGAAGATCATGACGCCGGCCCGCGGATCCTGCAGGCCGCGCAGCAGGTGGGGGGAGGCTTCGGTGACTTGGGTGATTGGCCCCACCACCAGGGTTGCGCCGTTTACGAAGGCGTCAAGGCACGCGATGCGCAACCGCCTGGCGGCCTCGTCGTCGTCGCCCGCCCTGCGCAAATCGAGCCAGCGGGCGTCGCTCCGCCCGCTGGCTGCCAACAGCTGGGCGATTCGATAGAGCGCGAGCCCGGCTGTGGTGCCGCGGACGTAGAGGAAGTCCGATCGCGTAAGCGCCGGTGGGAGGTCCGCACCGGAGGGAAGTGCCGGTGGAAGGGCGGACCCGGCGTCTTCGAGCTCCTGACTCCATGCTTGGATCCCGCGGAGTTGCGCCAGCGCGTGGGGCCGCAAACGAACGAAGCACTCGGATCGGCCGGGCCCTCCCGACCTTGCGACGACCCCGAAGTCGTAAAGGGCCCCTTCTGCGTCGAATGCGGCTTCGACGCCGTTTTGCGCGCCGATGAGCGACCGAGCCAGTTCGATTCCAATTGCCGAGCTCTCCGCTCCCGGGAAGGGATGGCCTCTGTCGCGCAGGATCCGCAGGGCGGCCAACACCGTTACCAGGTCCCGCTCTGCTTGGCCGAGGCCGGCGAAGTAGGAGATCCGATCGACCGGGGCGGTCAGTCCCGCGGCGCTGATCTTCACTTCGGCTTGGGCGAGCTCCGGAGCGATCGCTTCGGGACCTTCCAGGCCGAGCGCCGAGGTGACGCTCGCGACGAAACCGTCCAGGGGTTGGGATCCCTCGGTGTCTCCGGCGGCCGTCTGCCGGCTTCTGGCCAACAGACCGGCGCGCAATAGGAGCTGTGAGTCGAAAGCCGGGTTTGGGTTTGTCATGAGGTACGGAGCACGATCCCGATGCCCGCCATTTCTGTCGGCGGGATGCTTATCCCAGGTCGGACGAGGCGATGACGGCTTCGTCGACCGAGATCAACCCTCGCACGATCTTGGCGACCGACGGGAACGAGATTGTCGCAACGAAGATGTTCGAGAAGACGGTGTGCTGGATCAGTGCCTGGATGTCGCCCTCGGACAGTGTGGTGGGGGAAGCCTCCGAGCCAACGAAGGTCGAGGTCTTGAAGCGCAGGTCCCCGTCAGCGGTGTCCATCTCGAAGCCGCCTTCGAAGAGCACGTAGTTGAGGCGCGACGAGAATTCCATGACTTGAGCCTGGTGGGCCTGGTCGATTGAGAACGGGCAGCTCGAATAGGCAATCACGAGCCCGAGGTTCTCTACCACCTGGACGAAGATCATCCAGTTCACGTCCTCGAAGTTGTAGTCAATCGAGTACGCGTCGGTATCCGGGATTCGCTCGTATTCGAAGTGGCTGTCCTTTAGGGCCTCCTCGGTCAATTCCAAGAGGGTCTTGCTGCTGGCACCGGGCAAGGGGGGCGTCCTTTCAAATGCGGAACAGGCTAAGCGTAGCCGTCAATGGGTTTCCGGTTAGGGATTGTCGCTCACAATACGTCGAGGCTTACAGTCCTTCCAGTGTTTCCAACTCGGCTTCCAAGGTGGAGATGCCCTGGCTCAGCCGCGCGGCAGCGCCGAATAGTTCTTCGGCTGACTCCAGGTTGACCTCCACGGCGTACCGGACCAGTGCGACGGCGTCTTCAAGCACCATCCGGGTCGTGAGGAACTCTGAGCCGAGAAACGCCGAGGTCTTGGCGGTAAGCTCCCCAAGTTCGGGCTGCAGCGCGAAAACCGCCTCCGTGCTCTGGTAGTTGAGAAGCGACACGAAGGTACCCATCTGAGCGCGTTCGGGAGTCGCGATCGTGAATGGGCAGTTGGACACCACAACTACCACACCCCCGGGATCGAATGCCCTTAGCATGACCTGCCATGCCACCCGGTCGCCCTGGTGGATCCAGGAGAAGATGCCCTTTTTCTCGTCGAGCTCATACTCGCTTATGTAGGCCGATACGTATTCATGCGCGGCGACCGAAGGTGGAGTCCGAGTATCAGTCATTCGCAAGAGTGGCCATCCGACCACGTCCACGGTGCGAATGGCCTGCGCAGGGATCAGACTTTGGCACCGCTGGCTGTGTCCTCCTTCTTTGCGAGCACCGCCCTCGTCAGCTCTCCAATGAGTTCCTGGTTCTTGTCCTTGGCACCCTTTTGGTCCTGCTGGTTTCCGGTGGTGGGTGCGCCGGTTGAAGAGCCACCGGAGGATCCCTGGGGTTTGTAACCGGGGAGAAGCTGTAGCAGCCTGTCCTTCTCATCTTCGCTCAGCGGTGACTGCGCGACGAGAAACTTCATCTGAGCCTGCTGTTTGCGGATGTCGTCCTGCTTCGAGAACGCCCCGTGCTTGTTTATCCAGTTGAATCCCCGGTCGTTCACGCCGCCATAGCCCAGGGTGTTCTTGACCTCGGCAAGGTTCTTGATCTCCTTGCGCTTGCCCGAATAGTGCAAGGGGTTCTTCGTGAAGATGTCGCTTACCTTCTTGCCGATGTCTTTGAAGGTTTGCACGAACGTCTTGGGTTCCTGTGAATAGCCGACCCTGGAAACCATGAGGTCTCGGAGTTGATTGGGAGTGAGCTTTTTCAGCTCGCCGTCTCCTACCCCAAGGGCCTTGAGCTGCTTCTTGGCGTGGTCCTGAAGTGTCGGGTCCACCTGCTTCCCGTCCGGCCCGACGCCATTGGCGTAGCTGAGAAGGGTTTGGGCCGCATGCTTGGGGTCTTTCTTGATGAGCATCTCGGTGACTTCCACGCCAGCGCTGACCATTTGGCCCGACTTGTATTTGTCTCGGTACTTCTTGACCGTGCCCGCCTGGGCCCAGCTCACGATCTGGAAGGCCAAGGTCTTGGCGGCTGACAATCCGCTGGAGACACCGCCCAGGGCGACGCCGGCACCGTGGGCGGGTGTGCCAGGTGCCAACATGGACAACGCGGAGCCGACGATGGAGACGAGCGAGGAAAATGCGCTGATGACGTCCTTTATCAGGAGGCCAACAGCGCCGCTCTTGAAGTTGGCTATGGCTCCCTTCAAGACCGCGATGTCACCCATTTGCTTGTCGTCCTGGGTGGTCTTGACCATCTTTTGCAGGGAGCCCATGTTCGAGTTGGTCCGGTGAACCAGTGCCGCTTGCCGGCCCAGGTCGACAGAGGTCGCGACCAGCTGTGTCGCGCTGATGGCTATCCCAAGGCCGGGTATGGCCGTGGTAAGGAGGCTGGACGTCTTGGGCAGTGACTCACCTATTGCGACCAGGTCCATGATGTTCTTGGCGATGGTTCCTCCGGTGGCCGCGGTGTTCATGACCGCCTGAGACAGCTGAAGGCTGAGGTCCTCCTGCTGCTCGGAAGATGCATCCTCCCCGGCCTTGAGCTTGGCGAATATAAGGCCCAAGATGTCCATGATCCCCGAGACAAGGGAAACCAGCGATCCTGAGTCCGAGGCAATACCCGCACCCAGGTCGCTGACGGCCATGGAGGGTGCGACGTCGGTCTTCAGCGTATCGAGGCCCTTGGCCATTCCACCGCCCGCCGATGTCAGTCCGCCAATGGCGGTCAGGGCGCTTTGTCCGGTGCCGACGCTTTCGATGCTGTCGTCAAGTGTCGTCGTAGTTCCGGCGTGGCCGTGCTGGGTTATCTTCTGGGTTATCGCGCCCGTCAGCTTGCTGTCGTCGAAGCTCTGGCCGCCGCTGACCTTCGATAGCAGCGCTTTCTCCCTGAACTTTTGAGCACTCTTGGCGCTCTTCACGAAGGGTGCGTCTTCCTTGCGGTCGGTTTCCTTCTTCTTCGCCAAGGTGTCCTGGTCATCTTCGTTCTTGAAGACCTGCTCGTTCAACGCCACCTGTTGGCGGAAGGCCGGTACCTTTGCGTTCTTGTATTTGTCGTTGAACGCCTTCTTCTCCTTCGCCTTTGTCTGGCGCTTCTCCTTTTGCTTCTGGAACCAGGATTGCTTCTCGGCTTTTTGCTGAGGCGCTGAGCCCTTATCGGTGGGGGCGGGCTTGGGAAGCGTGGACGGATTCGTCTTGCTCGACTTGGCGAAGCGCTCGGCCAGCTCCTTCGTCAACGAATCCGATCCACCACCCGAACCCTTGCCGCCGTTGCCGGAGACCTTTGGCTTTGGCTTGCTGCTCTTCCCTTGGCGAAGGAGCTCAGAAGTGTCGATGTTCGGGGGCATGAGATCTCCATTGCAAGGTCTCGGGCACTTCGCGCCGGTGCTTTTGCACGTCCGATGTTACCTCAGGTGCAAAGGTGTAAAAGGTTCGATGCGCCGCGAATGTGCCTGGAGACTTGGGGAAACGGCCGGCCCGATGTGATCAGTGGCGCTGGTTGCGCCCGAAGCGGTATCCGACGCTGCGCACCGTCTCGATCAAGGACTCGTGCTGGTCGCCCAACTTTGCCCTCAGGCGCCGGATATGGACGTCCACCGTGCGTGCGCCCCCGTAGTACTCGTACCCCCAGACGCGTGAGAGCAGGGTCTCCCGATTGAAGACGCGCCCGGGATGCGAGGCGAGAAATGTGAGCAGCTGGTACTCCATATAGGTCAGATCCAGCGAGCGGCTTCCGATACTTGCCTGGTAGGTCTCCAGGTTGATGGTGAGGGGCCCGTACTCGATGACCTCCTTCGCCAGCCCGCGCCCACTGCGGAAGAAGAGCCGCTGCAGCCGGACCTTGAGTTCGCGGGCGTCGAGCGGCAGGGTGACGAAGTCGTCGAAGAGGTCCTCCCTCAGTTCGAGCTTTCCCAGGCTCTGCCGGTCCACCACCAGGAGCAAGGGCGAGACGTTTCTCTCCTTGGAGCGCAGCTGTCGGCACACCAGGAATGCGTCTTCGAGGTTTGAGTCCGCGCAGACGATTGCTCCCGACCACCCCTCTTCGGTCTCCTCCTTGGAGACTTGCGTCGCCGACGACACGGCGACGAAGGGGTACCCTCCGTCCTGAAGGGCTTTGACCACGTGGAACGGCGGCTCTCCAGGATAGAGGATCAACGGCTCCATTTATAGGTGCCCCAGGTATCGGTCGAGTTCGAACTGAGAGACCTGGGTCTTGTAGCCGTTCCATTCGTCGTGCTTGTTACGGACGAACCACTCGAACACGTGCGCGCCCAAAACTTCTCGCATCAGTTCGGATTTCTCCATTTCGCGTACCGCGTCCTCGAGACTGCCCGGCAGCGAGCAGATTCCACGCCGGGCCACCTCCTCCGGGGTCAGAGCGAAGAGGTTCTCGGATACCTCGGCCGGCAGCTCATAGCCTTTCTCGATTCCATCCAAGCCCGCGCCCAACACTACCGCGAAGGCCAGGTAGGGGTTTGTAGCCGGGTCGATGGCACGATATTCGATGCGGGTCGATTGCGGCTTGGTGTGTCGTGGATTGGGGACCCTGACCAGGGCGGAACGATTGTTCTGCGCCCATGAGACGTAAACCGGCGCCTCATAGCCCGGAACCAGGCGCTTGTAGGAGTTGACCCATTGGTTGGTGACCGCCGTTATCTCGGGTGCGTGCTTGAGCACGCCGGCGATAAACCGGCGCGCAACTTCGGAGAGGCCCCATTCACCCTTCTCGTCGTAGAAGGCGTTCTGGTTGCCACGAAAGAGCGAGAAATGCGTATGCATGCCCGAACCCTGCACCCCGGCCATCGGCTTTGGCATGAAGGTGGCCATGACCCCGCTGGCGGAGGCGATCTCCTTTATCAGCAGGCGGGTGGTCATGACGTTGTCGGCCATGGTCAGGGCATCGGTGTAGCGCAAGTCGATCTCGTGCTGGCCGGGCGAGTCCTCGTGCTGGGAGTACTCGACGGGTATGCCCATGTCCTCGAGGGCCAGAACCGTCCTCTTGCGAAGCTGGGTGGCAAGGTCGGAGACGGTCAGCTCGAAGTAGGAGCCGGTATCGAGCGGAGTTGGCGGGATGCCCGGCTTGGCCTCGGAGAAGTAGAAATACTCCAGTTCGGGGGCGGCAAAAAAGGAGTAGCCGAGCTCATGTGCCTTGTCGAGTGCATGGCGCAGCGTGTTGCGGGGGCATCCCGCGAAGGGGGTGCCGTCCAAGTTCGTGATGTCGCAGAAGATCCGCGCCATGGACAGGTCGGTCGGCAAAAGTGAGAACGTCGTCGGATCGGGGACAGCGATCACATCGCTCTCCTGGACCCGCGAAAAGCCGTCGATCGCTGATCCGTCGAAGGTCATCCCTTCGGTGAGGGCGTTCTCGAGTTCTGCCGGAGTTATCTGGAGGCTCTTAGGGGTGCCGAGCACGTCCGCGAACCAGAGCTGGATGAAGGCGACCTTGCGTTCCTCGACGGTCTTGAGGACGTACTCGATCTTGGTCCGGGTGTTCGGTCGTGTTGGCACACATATATCACTAGCGGCGGTTGGAGCGAATAAGTGACCCCTCTCACGCGCCTCGCTCCAGTTAATGAAGTGTTCACACTTTCCCCGTGACGCGCTTGTGGCCGACCCTAACCTGATCTACGGCTCGGAAAAGGTGCGATCAATGCAGCCCGCGCCGACCGGCCAGGGATTTCAGCTACCAAGGAGCACGAATGACGGAGAATACTCCTGCCGGTGTGATCCGGATGGCCAAGGACGAGGGGGTCGAGATGGTCGACCTCCGGTTCTGCGACCTTCCGGGCGTAATGCAGCACTTCTCGGTGCCTATCAGGCAGTTGACGGAGGATTCCTTCGCGGAGGGCTTCGGTTTCGACGGGTCGTCGATCCGCGGGTTCAAAGCGATCAACGAGTCGGACATGATCCTTCTGCCGGATCCGTCCACCGCGGTCATCGATCCGTTCCGCCAGCACAAGACGCTGAATATCAACTGCTTCATTCACGATCCGCTGACTCTTGAGCATTACGACCGGGATCCACGCTTCATTGCCAAGAAGGCCGAGGATCACCTCGTGTCGACCGGCATCGCGGACACCGCGTATTTCGGGCCGGAGGCGGAATTCTTCATCTTCGATGACGTGAAGTTTCACCAGGATACCCATTCGGCCTCCTACTCGGTCGACTCGGTCGAGGGTGTCTGGAACTCGAATCGCGAAGAGGGCCCCAACCTGGGCTACAAGCTGCGCTACAAGGAGGGGTACTTCCCGGTTCCCCCCTCGGACAAGTTTCAGGACCTTCGTTCCGAGATGGTGCTGGTTATGCAGCAGATGGGCATCGAGATCGAGGTGCAACACCACGAGGTGGCCACGGCAGGCCAGGCCGAGATCGACATGCGCTTCGACACCATGCTCAGCATGGCCGACAAGGTCATGCTCTACAAGTACATCGTGAAGAGCGTGGCTTATAAGAATGGCTACACGGCGACGTTCATGCCCAAGCCCCTCTTTCAGGACAACGGCTCGGGCATGCACACCCACCAGTCGCTCTGGGCGGACGGCCAGCCCCTCTTCTTCGACGCCAACGGCAAATACGCCCAGCTATCGGACCTTGCTCGCTGGTACATCGGCGGCCTCCTGAAGCACGGATCTTCCATCCTCGCCTTCGGCGCCCCCACCACCAACTCCTACAAGCGCCTCGTCCCCGGCTATGAGGCTCCGGTCAACCTGGTCTATAGCCAGAGGAACCGGTCCGCGGCCTGCCGTATCCCGACCTACTCCGCCAGCCCCAAGGCGAAGCGTGTCGAGTTCCGCTGCCCGGATCCGATGGCGAATCCCTACCTCGCCTTCGCCGCGATGCTTATGGCCGGACTGGACGGGATCAAGAACCAGATCGAGCCGGCGGCTCCCGCCGACTACGACCTCTTCGAACTGAAGGGAGCCGCGGCAAAGCAGGTTCCGCAGGTGCCGTCCTCTTTGGAGGGCGCCCTGCAGGCCTTGGCCGACGATCACGACTACCTGCTCGAGGGCAACGTGTTCACCCAGGACCTCATAGATACTTGGATCGACTACAAGCTCTACCAGGAAGCGGATCAGATTCGCCTGCGTCCCCACCCGTGGGAGTTCATGATGTACTACGACATGTAGCTCCGGCTAACCCATGTCCTTTGAGCGGGGCGGCTGCCGAAAGGTGGCCGCCCCGCTCTCTTTGCGCTCCAGCCCGCGGCGTCTATGGCGCCGCGCTGGGGGCCGGCGCTAGCATTCGAGAGGTGATCGAGCCATGATCGACGAAGCAACGTCCCTGAACGTCGGGATCTGCCAGATAAACCTCAAGGTCGGAGACCTGGAGGGGAACGCTGCCAAGATTGTCGAGTCGGCGCGTGTGGCGGCCGAGCAGGGAGCCGACATCATCGCCTTTCCCGAGCTGGCGCTGACCGGCTATCCGCCGGAGGACCTGCTTCTCAAGCCCGCTTTCATCCGCGCTTGCGGGTACTACCTGGATCAAATCGCGGAGGAGCTTCCCGACCTCGTCTTGCTGGTGGGATTTCCCGAGCAGCTGCGTCGGCTCCACAACGCGGCCGCCTTCATGCACGGCGGCGTGGTCCAGGCCGTCTACCGGAAGAGGCTGCTGCCCAACTATGCGGTCTTCGACGAGCAGCGGTACTTCGTGCCAGGCTCTGGCGATCACAAGCTCTTCGATGTCGGCGGCGTCAAGGTGGGCGTTTCTATTTGCGAGGACATCTGGAGCCCCACCGGCCCCGCTCTTGACCAGGTCCGGGGCGGCGCTGACGTGATCTTGAACATCAACGCCTCCCCTTACTTCCTGGGGCGGCGCTGGCAGCGTTCCTCGATGCTCTCCACCCGGGCGAGCGATATGTCCACGCCCATCGTCTACGTGAACATGGTGGGCGGGCAGGATGAGCTGGTTTTCGACGGGGGCTCTCTCGTCTATGACAGCTACGGGACACTTAAATACAGCCTTCCCCAGTTCGAGGAGATGATCGAGACGGTCAGGGTCCCGCTGGGCGCCGCGAGCCGAAAGTACCAGCTGGATCCGCGGGGCCTGGTGGCGGAGGAGGTGCTGGAGACGGTGCCCATCGCCCCGTCACTGCCGGTCGGGTCCTCACATGTGGCCTATTACCCAGCCGATCACCCCCCCTTCCTCTTCGAGCCGAGTCCCAGCTTTGACAAGAATTGGGTGGCGGATCTCACCGACTTCTATCTGGATGAGATACTCGGCGCTCTCAAGCTCGGGCTGACCGACTATGTCGAGAAGAACCGCTTTTCGAAGGTGGTCATCGCCCTGTCGGGCGGCATCGACTCGAGCCTTTGCGCAGCGCTTGCTGTCGCCGCCATCGGTCCGGAGCGCGTGACGGGGATCTCCATGCCCTCCCGCTACAGCTCGGAAGGGTCGGTCTCCGATGCCCAGAAGCTGGCCGACAATCTTGGCATCGAGCTGCTCACGGCCGAGATCGAGCCGATGCACACGGCCTTTTCCGACGTGATAGGTAAGGTGCTCGGGGCTCCGCCGCGAGGTCTGACCGACGAAAACCTGCAGAGCAGGATTCGCGCGGTGCTGATTATGGCCTATTCGAACGCGACGGGCGCACTGGTTATAACGACCGGCAACAAGTCGGAGACGGCCACCGGATATTCGACGCTCTACGGCGACTCCGCCGGGGGCTTCGCTTTGATCAAGGACATCCCGAAGCTGCTCGTTTATCGCCTCTGCGAGCGCATCAACGCTACAGCGGGAAGGGAGCTCGTGCCTTCCGAGGTGCTGCTCAAACCACCGTCGGCGGAGCTGCGCCCGGACCAGCGAGACGTGGACTCGCTGCCGCCGTACGAGGAGCTCGATCCGATCCTGATGGCTCTGGTGGAGCGGGACATGACACCCATGGAGCTGGTGCGCGCCGGGTTCGACTCGAAGCTGGTGACCAGGGTCGCCGGCCTGATCGATCGAAGCGAGTACAAGCGACGCCAGGCCGCTCCGGGCGTCAGGATAACTCCCAAGTCTTTCGGCAAGGACAGGCGCATGCCTATCACCAACGGCTTCGACCCGGAGGAGGTCGGCTTTCTTGAAGAGCCGTGATCCCCGCGGAGGCCGCTGATGGGGGATGCGCCCGCAACCTTCATCTCGCTGGCCGAAACCGCGCGCATCACCGATCAGCTGAGGCGTCTCTTTCTCTCGGCGCTGGACGTGGCGAGCGGCCTCGGGAAGCTGGACCACTCCTCGCCGGAGGCGGTGGAGGCCAGGGTCGCGCTGGCCGTTTGCGCGCGCTCGCTGGCCGAGTTCGCATTTGCCGCCGAGGAACTCCTTCCCGTCACCGTGCCCCCGCTTGAATTCGATGCCGCTCAGGTGGCATCGCTCTCACCGGGGCTATCCATTTCCGCACGGGCCGCATTCCTGCTCGATCACGTCCTTGCCCCCTTGGAGGAGATCAGATCGATGGTGCTGGCCAGAGGCCGGCCTTATCGCGATGGGAATCTTTCCTCATTCCTGCGGGACGCTTCGGGCGTGGTCGCGGAGTGTAGGGCGCGCATCGAGCCCCTCACTATGATTTGACATGGGGGAGTCCTTGGCGGACGGGCAGTAGGGAATTGGCGCGGCACTGCCTAAGGTTGTCATAGTTGCCACCCGTTGGAGCGCGGCTTGGCGCCAAGCAAGAACGGTCGGCGGGAATGCGCCGATGGTCGGCAGCCGATTGCCGATTCATTGAATCGTCCGGGTAATGAGGATGAGCCGAATGCGGCCGACCCTGATGGCCGCAGGTGTCAAGAGAGGTTTTGCCCGTGGCCAAGGACCGGATTGACAAGGACGAAGAGGACTTGGTCAGGATGTACCTGTCCGATATCGGCCAATATCCACTCCTTACCAAAGACGACGAGGTGAAGCTGGCCAAGGATATCGAACGCGGTGCCCGGGGGCAGAAGGAACTCTCCTCCAAGACCAAGGAGATATCGCCGCAGCGGCGCCAAGAGCTGCTGCGCGATGTCCGCCAAGGCAAGACCGCGCAGCGCTACTTCGTCCAGTCCAACCTCCGGCTTGTTGTCTCGATCGCCAAGAAGTACCAGGCATCCGGACTCCCGCTCCTGGACCTGATCCAGGAGGGCAACCTCGGACTCATGCACGCCGTCGAGAAGTTCGACTGGCGCAAGGGGTTCAAGTTCTCGACGTATGCGACCTGGTGGATCCGTCAGGCCATTACGCGCGGCATAGCCAATACCGGGCGCACAATACGGCTTCCGGTGCATGCGGGGGACACCTTGTCCCGGGTTCAGAAGGCTCAGGCGCGCCTTGAGATAACACTCGGCCGCCCACCGTCCTTGGCTCAGCTTGCCCAAGAGGTGGAGATTGAGGAGTCCAAGCTTCTCGAGGCCCTCAAGTTCCGCTCCGAGCCGCTTTCCCTCTCCGAGCCCCTTCGGGAGGACGGAGATGCCGAACTCGGCGACGTGGTCGAG
>JAJZNF010000004.1 GCA_021847985.1 Actinomycetes bacterium
CCCCTAGTGCCGCCGCGGTCAAGTGATGCTCGAGACAGCCGCCCAAGGGGCGCATCCTCGCGTCCCCAAGCGCCGACGCCTGAGCAAGAGGCAGCGCAACTGGATTCTCGGGGCGCTTCTGGTGGCGTTCGTGGTCGGCACGCTTGCCGGCGTGCCCATCGGGACCAAGCCGCGTCCAACCGTGCGAATCCCACTCCCCTACATCACGGTCGGCGCCGCCTTCGCTCCCTTGGACCACACCGGGGTGGTCCCCTCCAACATTTTTGCCGCCACCGTGGTGCCGCGCTCCGCGGTGGTCACCGGCAGGGAGAACCTCGACAACGACAACGGGCCTTTCGACCGCTCGGTGACCTTCCAGGTGCCCCTGGCGGCAAACAGCCTGATCACATTCGAAAAAGCCGCGCTTGTGCACTTCGGCTGGAGGACCAGCCAGCGCACCTACTCCAAGGGCGTCACCACCTTCTATGCCGTCAAGGCGGGCAACGACGGCAACTACTGGGAGGTGGCGGCCTCGATCGGCCCGGCGGCGGTGCGCAGCCTCAGCTCCGCGAACGCACAGAATGTCAGCCAGATCTCCGTCCGCCTGCTCCGCCAAAGCTTCTCCTAGATTCCCACCAAGGACCTCCCATGCCTGAGCCCTCTCACCCCGAGACCTTCGACGTCGCCGTGGTCGGTGCCGGTCCAGGCGGCTCCACCGCCGCCGCCGCCCTGGCCGCTGCCGGCGCCAGAGTGGCCCTTATCGACAAGGCCGCCTTCCCTCGCGACAAGGCCTGTGGAGACATGATCGGCCCCCGTGGAGTAGCACTGCTGTCCGAGGTGGGGGTGGAGCTGAAGGTGCCCAAGCGGCTGGTCGGAGACATGCTCCTGGTCGGGCCAACCGGGGGACGCATGGCGCTTCCAGCCGAATCGGGAGACACATATCCCGGCAACGGATGGCTGGTATCCCGGCGCGACTTGGACAACGCCCTCTTCGAGCACGCGCTCTCCTTCGGAGCAGAACCCGTCACCGCGCGCATGTCGCACGTGGAAGACCATGGCGGCGGCTATTCGGTCTGGCTCGACGACGGCCGCAGGCTCGAGACAGGCGCGGTGATCGGGGCGGACGGCGCCACTACGCAGGTCGGCAGGGATCTGGGAATGGTGGACGAGGACGCGTCCCTGTACGGATTCGCGGTCAGGGCCTACCTCGAGGAAACGGTGCCGACGCCGGTTATCTCCCTCTTCCGCGATCAGGGCGCTCTCTTTCCGGGCTACGGATGGCTCTTTGCGGACGTGGAAGGCCGGGCGAACTTCGGAGTCGGAGTCGGGGTCTTCTCGGACCGCAAGCGCTCCAGCATGGCCACCCAGGCACTTCCCCGCTACCTGGAACTGCTCAAGCGCCAGGGCTGGATATCGGCCAAAGCCGAGCCCGCCAGGCGGCTCGGCGGCTGGCTGAAGATGGGGGGGCTGGGCGTGGACGCGGCGCGCGGGCGCGCACTTCTGGTCGGGGATGCGGCCGGCTTGGTGAATCCGCTTCAAGGGGAGGGGATACATGCCGCCATGGACTCAGGCCTGGCGGCGGCGCGCGCCTTGCTCGGCACTGGGGACCCCACCTCCGCGTACCTCGAGCACCTGCGCATTACGCACCTGCCCTTCGCGCGGGCGGCCTCGGCGCTCCAGCGCATCGCGCTCGGGCATCCCCGCCTGGCCGAGACGGGCATGACCCTCCTGACCTCCCGCTTCACACCGGGAATCGTCGGCTCGGCATGGGGCCTCTACTGGAACGATCTCCTGCGCGGTGCCGGGCGCGTCCGCGGTGCCGGGCTCGCGCGGGCGATGGCGGCCGCCGTGGAGACCATCACCCTTGCAGCGCCGGAGCGGCAGGTCCGGGGAGCCTGAGTCCTTCGGCCGCGTCGGCCGGGTGTCGGAGGCCGGAGGCGGCCCCCGACAGAGGTTGGCGGGAATATCGCGAAGACAAATTAAGTTGCATACGCAACAGAAAGCCAACTACTGAAGAGGTCACCCAAATGGCAGGACACCTGATCGTCGGGATCTCCGGATCCACCTCATCGAGCAGCTACAACACCAAGCTGCTCCGGGCCTTCGGAGAGCTGGTCCCGGCTGACGTCGAGTTCCGGCTGCTCGAAGGGCTCGAGAACATCCCCTTCTACTCCCCCGACCTTGAGGGCGAGAACCTGCCCGAGCATGCACGCCTGCTGCGCGAGGCCGTTCGGGAGGCAGATGGCCTGGTCATCGCCAGCCCCGAGTACAACTACTCCTACACCGCGCTGGCCAAGAACACCATCGACTGGCTATCGCGCCCCTACGGGGCGCATCCCCTGGTGGGCAAAGCCGTGGCGGTTATCGGAGCCTCTCAGGGCCTCCTCGGCACCGTGCGGGCGCAGCTGCATCTGCGTGACGTCCTCCACTCCACCGAATCCGACGTGCTCGCCCGCCCCGAGGTCTTCGTCACCCAGGCGGCGCAAAAGTTCGACGCCGACGGGCGCCTGGTGGACGCCGCCACCCGCCGGCTCCTCGCCTCCCTCGTTGACGCATTCATGGAGCATTCGGGCCATGAGGCCGCCGAGCAGGTAGCCTGAACCGCGCCCCGGGTCGGGAATACCGCCCCGGGGCAAAATGCTTTAGTGTTCGAAAGAATTTTGCCAAAAGACGCAGCGGGACACTTCCGGCTGCGTCTTTTGCGACAGCCTCTGGAAAGGTCCAGCGAATGGCGGAAGCCTCCCCAGCGAACCATCACTCCTTCCACGTCTCGACCGCGTTGGCCATCGCCATCATCGCCGGCGCCCAGCTCATGATCGTGCTGGATGCGACCATCGTCAACGTGGCGCTCCCCCACATCCAGTACGCGCTGGGCTTCAGCCCCACCGGGCTCTCCTGGGTGCTGAACGGCTACACCCTGGCCTTTGGCGGCCTGCTCCTACTCGGCGGCAAGTCCGGCGACCTTTTCGGCCGGCGAAGGATGTTCATGCTCGGCATCCTCCTCTTCGCCGGAGCCAGCCTGGTTGGCGGTTTCGCCACCGATCAGGCCTGGCTGATAGCCGCACGCGCCGTGCAGGGTGTGGGCGGAGCGATCGCATCCCCCACCGCTCTCAGCCTCATCACGACCAACTTCGCCGAGGGCAAGGAGCGAAACGAGGCGCTCGGCATCTACTCGGCCGTCTCCGCCGCCGGGGCGGCACTGGGACTGCTGGCCGGAGGCCTGCTCACCCAGTACATCTCCTGGCGCTGGGTCTTCTTCGTGAACACCCCGATCGCCCTGGCCATAGCCATTGCCACCCCCCGCGCCCTGAAGGAATCCGCGCGCCGGCGCGTGCGCCTGGATGTCGCCGGCGCGCTGCTCTCGGTGGCCGGCCTGGGGCTGCTCGTCTATGGGATGATTCACGCCGCCCAGAGCGGATGGGGCACAAGCGTCACCATCGGCAGCTTCGTGGCCTCCGGCGTCCTGCTCGCAGGCTTCGTCTGGCGGGAGATGACCGCGCGCGAGCCGATCATGGACATGGCCATCTTCTCGGACAAGACCCGATCGGCCGCCTATGCCGTGATGCTGCTGCTGGCCGCTTCGCTCTTTGCGATGTTCTTCTTCCTCACGCTCTTCCTGCAGGAGGTGCACGGATATTCGGCCCTCAAGGCGGGGCTCGCCTTCCTGCCCGCCAGCTTCGGGATCATGGTTTTCGCGGGAATCGGCTCCCGTCTGATCCAGAAGACCGGGCCGCTTCCGCTCATCACCTACGGCCTTCTGGCCGTGGCGGGCGGTCTGGCATGGCTGAGCAGGATCACCATCCACTCCACCTATCTGGTGCACATCCTTGCGCCCATGCTGCTGCTGGCATCGGGCATGGGGTTCGCCTTCGTCAGCATCTTCCCCACCGCTCTGGCCCGGGTGCCCAAGGAGATCGCCGGCCTTGGCTCGGCGATGGTGAACGTCGCCCAGCAGGTGGGCGGGACGCTCGGCCTCTCGGTCCTGGTCACGGTTTCAGCGACCGCGATGAACTCGCGCCTGCACAGCCTCCTCGCCTCGGCCGGAAGCGCGGCTTCGCAACCATCAGTGGCCAAACTGGCCACAGCCGTCGCCACCATCCACGGCTGGGACACGGCGTTCCTGGTGGGTTCGGGCATAGCCCTGGCCGGCCTGGTGGTGGCCATAGCCCTCATCCGACCCCCGCGCGGGGAAGAGCGGGCCGCCGGCCTGGCTCCGGAGTTCAGCGTCTAGCAAGTCGCCGTGTGCCGCAAATGGCTTAGGGCCGGGCCCCTGGCGCCCGGCCTACTCCTTGCCCGAGGCGAGCCTCTCGGACAAACCGCGGTACTCGTCCACCGCGGTCGGGTTGGCCATCGACCCCTTGGACATCACCTTTTCCGGCTCCTCACCCAGTAGGACTCGGCGGATGGGGACCTCCATCTTCTTGCCGTTGATTGTTCTGGGTATCTCGCCCACGGCCAGGATCCGGTCGGGAACATGCCGCGGCGAGAGCCGTCGGCGGATGGCGGCACCGATGCGGTCCTTGAGCTCGCCGGTCAGCTCGTAACCCGGCGCCATCACCACCAGCAGCACCAGCTCACCCTCGCGACCGAGGTGGGAGGTGTCGACCACCATGGAGTCGGCCACCTCCTCGAAGGACTCCACCACCACGTAGAACTCCGATGTCCCCATGCGCACCCCACCACGGTTGAGAGTGGAGTCGCTTCTGCCGTAGATGACTGCGGCACCGGATGGCTTCATCTTGATCCAGTCCCCGTGGCGCCAGATGCCCGGATAGACCGAGAAGTACGCTTCGCGCAGCTTGGAGCCGTCCGGGTCGTTCCAGAAATACACCGGCATCGAGGGCATCGGCTCGCGGATGACGAGCTCGCCCACCTGGTCGATGATCTCCCTCCCCTCCTCGTCGAAGGCGGTGGCGTCCACCCCCAGCGTGGCGCAGGCAAGCTCGCCGGCCCGGGTGTCGTGCCAGGGCGACGAGGCGAGGAATGCCGTGCACACGTCGGTTCCCCCGCTGGCGGAGGCGAGCTGGATCGAGGAGCTCACGTTCTCGAAGGTCCAAAGAAATCCTTCCGGGGAGAGCGGCGCGCCGGTGGAGCCGATGGTGCGCAGCCGGGGGAAGGAGAAGCGGTCCTTGGGGACGATGCCGGCCTTCTCGCAGGCGTTCAGGAAGGGCGCGCTGGTCCCGAAGAAGGTGACCTGCTCATCGGCGACGATGCCGTAGAGGCGATAGAGGTCCGGGTAGCCCACCGCCCCGTCCACCAACACCAGCGTGGATCCCGCCAGCAGGCCCGAGACCAGGAAGTTCCACATCATCCACCCGGTGGTGGTGTACCAAAGGAAGCGGTCCCCGGGGCGGATGTCGCTATGGAGCATCAGCACCCTGGTGTGCTCCAGCAGAATCCCCCCCTGGCTCTGGACGATGGCCTTGGGCAGTCCGGTGGTGCCGGAGGAGTAGAGGATCCACAGCGGATGGGAGAACTCCACATCCACGAAGGGTACGGGCAGATCCGGCGCAGCAGCGGAGATGATCCCGCCGTAGTCGGCGACACTCAGGCCCCGCGGCAGCGGCGCGGGGTCTTCGCCAGGACCCTCCAGCACCAGCGCGCCGAGGCCCTCCAGGTTGGCCACGATCTCGGAAAGGTCGGCGGCGCGCTCGAAGTGCCGCCCGTTGTAGTCGTATGACCTTACCGCCAGCAGCACCTTCGGGGTTATCTGCCGGAAGCGGTCGATGACGGCGGAGGCGCCGAAGTCGGGGGAGCAGGACGACCAGATCGCGCCCAGAGACACAGTGGCGAGAAAGCCGACCAGCGCCATCACCCCGTTGGGGGCGTAGCACGCCACCCGGTCGCCCTTGGCCACCCCGGCATCGCGCAAAAAGTGCGCCATGGCGGCCACCCGATGGTAGAGCTCGGTGCGGCTCAGCTGCTCGCGGCCCGTCTCCGAGACCGCCACCACCGCCGTCTCGGCTCCCTGGGTCCCGAGGGCGTACCTCGCATAGTTGAGCGAGACCCCCTCGAACCAGCGGGCTCCGGGCATCGACCGGGTGGAGAGAACCGCGGTCGGATCGAAGTCGTTACCCGCCATCGCGGCGGCGCCGATCGGGTTGGTTGCGAAGTCGGGGTCGAAATAGACCCACCACAACGCCCAGAAGCGCTCCAACTGCTCGATGGAAAAGCGGTGCAGCGACGCGTAGTCCGGAAAACTCCGGCCGGTCACGCCCTCCAGCCAGCGCGCAAAGTCGGTGAGAACGCTGGAATCGGCGACCTCCGCCTTCACCGGGGCCAGCAGGTCCCCCTCTGCGATCCTGGGTCCGGCACCGGCCTCTGACATCTCTCCTGCCTCTCGATCCACGGCCGCCGCGAGTCAGACCCCCGGCTCGGCCTCAATCACAGATATCGCCGAGCGCCTCGAGGTCCCGCCGCGCCTTGGCCAGCGCTCGAATCACCTTGGCCAGCGCCTTCTCGCGCTCCATGGTCCGCTCCGCCTCGGATGGCTCAGCCCCCAGAAGATGGCGATAGCCCAGCTCCTCGACGCTGTCGATCAGCGATTCGAGAGCGGCCATCGGCGCCTCGAGATCCGACTTTGCAAGCATCCGCACCTCCCGGCTCTTCCAGGAGGACGAGTGTAGCTTGCCCGAGCCGGCCCCTGAGGCGCTATTCCACCCTGGTTACCTTCAGCTTGTCCTCGGCATACAGGTTGCGCAGCACCTTCTTGTCGAACTTGCCCACCGAGGTCTTGGGTATCTCCTCCACGAAGCTCCAGCGCTCCGGCAGCCACCAACGCGCCACTTTGTCGAGCAGGAAATTGGAGAGCTCCGCGGCGCTCAGCGTGGCACCGGGCTTGACCACGATGCAGGCCAGCGGGCGCTCATCCCACTTCTCGTCGGGGACCCCCACCACCGCCGCCTCGAAGACCAGCGGATGGGCCATGAGCACGTTCTCGAGTTCCACCGAGGAGATCCACTCGCCGCCGGACTTTATCACGTCCTTGGTGCGGTCGACGATCCGCAAATAGCCCTCGGCGTCCAGGGTTCCCATGTCCCCGGTTCGCAGCCAGCCGTCGTCGAACGCCTCGGGGCGCTGGTCCTTGTAATAGCTGCCCGTTATCCAGGGGCCGCTCACCTCGATCTCGCCCAGAGTCTGCCCGTCGTTGGGAGCGACGTTCCCGTCGGCGTCGACGATGCGCAGCGCCACGCCCGCCAACGGACGGCCCGCAGTCACCTGGTACTCGATCTCCCGCTCGGGCGGGGTGCCCAGAGGCGGTATGGCCAGCGTGCAAACCGGGGAGGTCTCGGTCATGCCCCACCCCTGGACCAGCTTGATGGAGAACTCGTCGCGGAAGGCCTCGATCAGCGCCCGCGGCACCGCGGAGCCGCCTCCGGAGATAAGCCGAACCGACGAGAAGTCGACCGGGTTCCCCTCGGCATAGTGGAGCAGATCGTTCCAGATCACCGGAACGCCGGATGCAAGCGTCGGAGAAAGGTTGGTGAACATCCACGCCAGCGGGGCGGCCTGCAGGAAGCGCCCGGGCATGACCATGTCCGCCCCGACCATCCAGGCGGCATAGGGAATGCCCCAGGCGTTGGCGTGGAACATCGGCACCACCACCAGCGCCCGGTCCTCGGTGGTCAGGCCCAGGGAGGCGGAGCTGGTCACGGCCTGGGAGTGCAGCCAGGTGGAGCGGTGCGAGTAGACGACCCCCTTGGGATTGCCGGTGGTGCCGCTCGTGTAGCACATGGCCGCCGCATCGGTCTCGGCGTCGGGTTCCACCCAGTCATAGGTGGTGGGCCGGCCGGCGATGAACTCCTCGTAGGAGAGCAGGCGATAGTGCGCGCCGGCAAAGGCGGAGGCATCGAAGTCCCCCACCACCAGCACCGTCTCCACCGTCTTGCACCCACCGAGCACCTTGGCCAGAAGGGGAAGTACCACCGCGTCGGCGATCACCACCTTGTCCTCGGCGTCGTTTATGACGAACTCGAGCTGGTCGGAGAAGAGCCTGACGTTCAGTGTGTGCAGCACCGAGCCCATCGCCGGCACGGCGAAGTAGGCCTCCAAGTGCTGGTTGTGGTTGAAGCAGAAGGTCCCGACACGGTCGTCGCGCCCCACCCCGAGGGCCCGCAGCGCATGTGCCAGCTGGGCCGTCCTGGCGCCGACCTCCGCGAAGGTCTTCTCGGCAACCTGGGCGCCGTCGTAGGTGATCACCTTGGAGCCCGGGAAGAGGAGGAGACCGTGGCGGAGAATGGAGGTGACCGACAGCCTTGAATCCTGCATGGTGCTTTTCACAATGACCCCTTTCACTAGCCGTCCGGCTGCGACGGCGCCCTGCGGTTCGGCTCGGCACGCGGCCTGGGCTCGTCTTCATTCTTACGCGGACCGGGCCCACCTTGCAGCCAAAAGCACCGTTTGGCTCCCCCGCCTGCGGGTTATGCGCCCGCGGCGCAGCGGCGTAGGCTGGGGGCGATGACGGCTTTACCCAAGGTTGCAGTGGTCGGCGCCGGGATCGAGGGAGCCGGCGCCGCCTTCTATCTGACGACGAAACACGGAATTGTCCCCTCCCTCTTCGACCCGGACCCCTACTCCGGAGCCTCCCAGGTGGCAGCGGGCATGCTCGCCCCGGTGGCCGAGGCGGTATACGGCGAGGAGCGGCTGCTCGAGATGATGCTCGAGGCCGCCCGTGAGTGGACCCGTCTGGACGACGCGCTGAGAGCCGCGGGGCTGGAGAGCGGATATCGCGGAGGGGGATCCCTCCTGGTCGCCTCCGGAGCCAACGACGTAGCCGAGATCGAGCGGACGTACGCCTACTACCAGCGCCTCGGCCTGGCGGTGCGCCGCTTGCGCGCCGCCGAGGCCCGCGAGCTGGAGCCCGCGCTGTCGCCCTCTTCGGGACCGGCGCTCTACACCGAGATCGACAACCAGGTCGACAACCGGGTTGCCCATCGAAGCCTGCTGGCAGGCGCGCTCAAGGCGGGGGCCACTCTCGAGAATCGCAGGGTGGCCGAAGTGTCACGCCGCGGGTCCACCTGGGTGCTGATCGACGACCAAGGGGGCGAGCACCGGGCCGACAAGGTCGTGATCGCGGCCGGGGTCCGCAGCGGTGAGATCGAGGGGCTGCCCTCCTACATGAAAAAGGCGCTGAGGCCGATCCGGGGCCAGGTGCTGCGCCTGCGCTCGGCGCCCGGAGCGGGGCCGTCACTGGTGGTCCGCTCGCTTTGGGACGGCCGGCTGGTCTACGTGGTACCCCGGACAAGTGGCGAGGTGGTGATCGGCGCCTCCGCGGAGGAGGTCGGATTCGACGCGACCCGCAAGGCGCGCAGCACCTACGAGCTGCTGCGCGATACCTTCAAGGTCCTTCCCGGGCTGGGCGAGGCCGACCTCGAGGAGGTGAACGTCGGCTTCCGCCCCGGGACGGCCGACAACTTCCCCATCCTCGGGGAGGCGGAGCCGGGTCTCTACCTGGACACCGGACACTTTCGCCACGGGATTCTCCTCGCCTCCATCACGGGACGCTGGATCGCCGAGGCCGTCGCCCACGACAAGGTGCCCGAGGGGATGGGGCAATTCGCCCCACAGCGACTGGAGGCCCGCTCTTGAGCGCAGAACTGGCGCTGACGGTGAACGGCAAGCCCGCGACTGCGCGGGAGGGGTCGAACCTGGCCCAGTTCGCCGAGGAGCTCGGCCTTCCGCCGCGGGGTGTGGCCATCGCACTCGACGGTGAGATAGTGCCCCGCTCACAATGGGCCTTTACCCTGGTAACAAAGGGCTGCGCGATCGAGGTCGTCTCGATCGCCGCCGGCGGATGAGCGCCGATTGGCGCCGGCCGGCATCGCTCGGAGAGGAAGAGATGGAGCACCGCTATCCACCCCTCGTAGTCGGAGGTCACGAGTTCGCCTCACGGCTCATAACCGGCACCGGCGCCATGACCTCGCTTGCCATGCTGCGCGAGTCGCTGGTCGCCTCGGGGACCTCGCTCACGACCGTGGCCATCCGCCGCTTCGACCCTCGTGCCTCGGTGGGCCTCTTCGACCTGCTGCAGGAGCTCAAGCTGGTGGTGCTACCCAACACGGCGGGCTGCTACAGCGCCCGCGAGGCGGTCACCACCGCCCGGCTGGCCGCGGAGGCCCTGGGCACCGACCTGGTCAAGGTGGAGGTTATCGCCGACGACACCTCGCTGCTTCCCGATCCGATGGAGACGCTTCGGGCCACCGAGGAGCTCGCCGGTGCGGGCTTCCGGGTCATGGCCTACCTGAGTGACGACCCCATCCTTGCCAGGCGGGCCGAACAGGCCGGAGCCTCGGCGGTGATGCCGCTCGGCTCGCCGATCGGCAGTGGGCTCGGAATACTGAACCCCTACAACATCGGCATGATCGCCGAGAACGCCAGGGTTCCGGTCATCCTGGATGCCGGAGTCGGAACCGCTTCCGACGCGGCGCTGGCCATGGAGCTCGGCTGTTCCGGGGTGCTGGTCGCATCCGCGGTGAACCGCGCCGAGGACCCACCGCGCATGGCGGCGGCGATCTCTGCGGCAGTCGAGGCCGGATATCTGGCGCGCGGGGCGGGCCGAATCGCCAAGCGTACGCAGGCGCTGGCCACCAGCCCCGGCGAGGGGATGCCCGAGCTGCTTTGAGAATTTTTCCGCTGGGCGCTGTAACATTGATGCAGCGCCCGTCGCTACCACTCGTGGTGGGTCGCGTCTGCCTGCACATCCGTGCGCCGTGGATGGGACCTCCATGTTGTGGCGCGGCAATTAGGAGGTAGGGGGCCCTATGGCTATACCGAGGACACCCCCGGTGGCTTTGACCATCGCCGGTTCCGACTCCGGAGGCGGAGCGGGGATCCAGGCGGACATCAAGTCCTTCGCGGCAAACGGTGTCTTTGGCACCACCGCCGTGACGGCACTGACAGCCCAGAACACCAAGGGCGTCTCCGCGATCGATCTGACCAGCCCCGAAATGCTTGCCGCCCAGATCCACTCCGTGCTGGCGGACTTTCAGGTTCGGGCGGTCAAGACCGGGATGCTGGGATCGGTGGAACTCCTGGAAGTGGTCCTCTCCTTCGCGGAGAACGGCGATCTCCCCCGGCTGGTCGTCGATCCGGTCATGGTCTCCGCCAGCGGCGACAGACTGAGCGAGCAGGAGATCGTCACGGCCTACCGTGACCGGCTGGCCAAGGTCGCCCTCGTCATCACGCCGAACATCTTCGAGGCGCAACTTCTGACCGGGAGGGTGATCGAGAGCCTCCAGGACATGGTCGAAGCGGCCAAGGTGCTGCACTCCTTTGGAAGCCAATACGTCTATCTAAAGGGCGGGCACCTGAACGGGCAGGACTCCATCGACGTGCTCTACGACGGGACCAACCTCTCCTATCTCCGCGCACGCCGCATAAGCACCCTGAACGTGCACGGCACCGGATGCACCTTCTCCGCCTCAATGGCGGCCCATCTCGCCCGCGGACGAACCCTGGAGGAGGCGGCTCAGGCGGCCAAAATCTACACGAGCCGCGCCATCGCCGGCTCGGCTTCCTGGGGACTGGGCCACGGGCCGGGGCCACTGGACCACCTCAACTGGGCGGAGAAACAGTACTAGTCGCCCGGCCGGGCCGAGACGCGGGAGCTCAGGCGGCGCGGTGCAGCCGCAGCGCCGAAACCCCGCGGTTGGGACGCACCGCGATCAGATAGGTGGCCACCGCAATCGAGAGCGACGTCATCACGACGAGTATGTCCGCGGCCCTGAAGGTGGTGCCGAGGAACCCGAGGGCCAGGCCCACGGCCGCAAAGCCGATGGAG
>JAJZNF010000172.1 GCA_021847985.1 Actinomycetes bacterium
CCACGCGTCGATGAAGAGGCTCTCTACGTCCTCGACGCTCACGTCCTCGGGCATGTTCACCGTCTTGGAGATGGCGCCGGAGATGAACGGCTGAACGGCTGCCATCATCTTCACGTGCCCGAGGTAGTGGATGGTGTTGTCGCCCATGGAGCAGGCGAAGACCGGCAGGTCCTGCGGATCGAGTCCGGGAGCACCCACCATGCTTCCGTGCTCGTGAACGTGGGCGACGATCCTCTCGACGTCCTCGGGGCGATAACCGAGCTGAGAGAGAGCGCGCGGCACACTCTGGTTCACGATCGACATGGTGCCGCCGCCTACCAGCTTCTTGCTCTTGACCAAGGAGAGGTCGGGCTCGACTCCGGTGGTGTCGCAGTCCATGAGCAGGCCGATGGTACCGGTCGGCGCAAGCACCGAGGCCTGGGCATTGCGCACGCCGTACACTTCGGCGGTCTCGACGGCTTCATTCCAAAGCGAGCGGGCCGAGTCCAGAAGCTCCTCGGGAACCAGCGAAGAGTCGATATCGGCCACCGCGTTGCGGTGCATGTTCAGCACTCGAAGCATGGCTTCGCGATCCGCCCCGAAGCCGGGGAAGGGGCCCAGAGCACGCGACATGCGGGCCGAGACCGCATAGGAGTTGCCGGTGAGCATGGCGGTGAGGGTTCCGGCCACTGCACGGGCGCTGTCGGAGTCATAGGGGTGGCCGAGCGTCATCAACAAAGCGCCGAGGTTCGCGTACCCGATCCCGAGCTCGCGGAACTTGTGGGAGTTCTCGCCGATCTTCTCGGTCGGATAGTCGGCGTTGCCGACCAGGATGTCCTGGGCGATGAAGACAAGCGTGGCGACGTGGAGATAGCTCTCGATGTCATAGGTGTTGTCCTCGCGCAGGAACTTGAGCAGGTTCAGGCTGGCGAGGTTGCAGGCCGAGTTGTCGACGTGCATGTACTCCGAGCAGGGGTTAGACCCCGAGATACGGCCGTGGTTCGGGGCGGTGTGCCACCGGTTGATGGTCGTATCGTACTGAAGACCGGGATCAGCGCATTCCCAGGCCGCCTCGGCGATTTCGCGGAAGAGCTTACGGGCGGAAACCTTTTTGATCACGGAGCCGTCGGTCACGGCGGCCAGCTCCCAGTCACGACCCTCGATCACGGACTCCATGAAGTCATCGGTCACCCGCACGGAGTTGTTGGCGTTCTGATACTGGATCGAATGCGAGTCCTTGCCATCGAGGTCCATGTCGAAGCCGGCGTCCCGCAGGACGCGTGCCTTGCGCTCCTCCACCGCCTTGCACCAGATGAACTCCTCGACGTCGGGGTGGTCGACGTCCAGGATCACCATCTTGGCCGCGCGCCTGGTCTTGCCGCCCGACTTGATCGTGCCGGCCGAGGCGTCGGCCCCGCGCATGAACGAAACCGGTCCCGAAGCCGTGCCGCCGCCCTTGAGGTGCTCAAAGGAGGACCGGATCCTGGAGAGGTTGACGCCCGCTCCGGAGCCGCCCTTGAATATGGTCCCCTCTTCGGTGTACCAGTTGAGGATGGAGTTCATCGAGTCGTCGACGGAGAGGATGAAGCAGGCCGAAGCCTGCTGAGGGACGCCTTGGACGCCGATGTTGAACCACACCGGGGAGTTGAAGGCCGCCATCTGATTGATCATTGCGTACTTGAGTTCGTCCGAGAAAGCGCGGGCGGTCTCCTCGTCGGCGAAGTAGCCGTCCTTCTTCCCCCACTTGGTGATGGTGTCGACAATGCGGTCCACCACCTGGCGCAACGAGGACTCCCGCTCGGCGGTCCCCAGCGTTCCACGGAAGTACTTCTGGGCAAGAATGTTGGTGGCGTTCACCGACCAGAAGGACGGAACCTCGACTCCCAGCTGCTCGAAAGCGACCGAGCCGTCGCGGTAGTTGGTGATGCGCGAGTCGCGCCGCTCCCAGGTCACGTAGCTGTACGGATCGGCTCCCGGCTCTGTGAAATGCCTACGGATGCCGAGGTTCAGGCTCTGTGGGATAATCGCCACTTTGTCAGTTCCCTTCTAGCAGTTGCCCCTCGGAGAAAGGCCCCCGAAAAGATTCGTACTTTCCTTCAGCCCTTTGGTCAGGACTGGACACCGGCCAGCTTCGTCACGGGCAAGTATTAGACACACTACTTACGACTAGTGACACAAGATGTTGTGACGATGCTCGGTTCGAACACTATATCCTGCGCTCGACTTTGCCGTAAAGGGCTAAACCACATTTTTGTAATTTCCGCTTTTGCCGTGGTTGCCTGACGGAGCCGATCCGGGGCCACCATGCTACGCGGCGCCGCTTCACCCCGGGGCGCCAATCCGGGGAGTTCGCATTCACCTGGGGGCCGGCCACCTCGCTTCCCGTCCCGCCGCTACAGTTGTAGTGGAAGCAGGCGCCCGCCACCAGGGAAAACAGCCGGGTGGGCTTCTCGCATCGTCTAGATTGGAGCCGCGGGCGATCCCAAAATGCCCAGTATGCGCTCAGCCGGTTCCGCCACGGAACACAGCTCGGGCGGCAAGGATGTTGGCAAGTTGTACGGTTTGGGACGGCATGGCTGCACCAAGTAGGGTTTTAATCGAAGCTCAGGTATGAAGAACGCACCTACACTTCGCCAGTTCGCCCTGGACGACTCCGACCAGGTTGAAGCCGAGATCTTGGATCAGGTCCGCTCTCTCTGGTACGAGGGGCCGCCCTCCCCTTACCTCGTCATCATTCCCGCTTACAACGAGGCGGAGTCTCTCGGCTATGTGGCATCGCGCATACCCGAGACCATCGGTGGCGTGAAGCCGGCGGTCCTGGTGGTGGACGACGGCTCCAGTGACGACACCTCGGCCGTGGCCAAGGACCTCGGCCTGGGCGCCGTCCGCTCCCCCATCAACAGAGGCCAGGGTGCCTCCCTGCGTTCCGGCTATCTGATCGCAATTCGCTACGGCTTCAAGGCGGTCGCCATCGTGGATGCGGACGGCCAGTGGGATCCCGCTGACCTGACATCGGTGATGGAACCCGTCATCACGGCCCGGGCCGAGATCAGCCAGGGATCCCGTTCCCTCGGCGAGACACAGGTCGGCGACCGGTTCCGCGACATGGGCGTGGTCTTCTTCGCCTGGCTCATCTCGTTCGTGACGCGCACACGCATCACCGACACCTCGAGTGGCATCCGCGCGATGTCGGTGGCCCTGCTGGAGCAGGTCCGCCTGGAACAGCCGCAATATCAGTCTTCCGAACTGCTGATTTCCGCTCTTTTCGCGGGCGGACGACTCGCGGAAGTGCCCGTGGTCATGAGGCCGCGCTACGCCGGGACCACCAAGAAGGGGCGCAACCTTCGCTACGCGATCTCCTACACTCGGGCCGTGGTCACCACCTCGTTGCGTGAGATGTTCTTGACGCGCGAACTTCGCAGGGAGCAGGCCAGGGCGAAGGTAGCCAGGGCCGCATAGATGCCTCTCCGTCGGGGGGTGCGTGGCTACGGCCACCGCTGGTTTGGGCCAGTCATGGCTCTTGTCTTCCTGGCCGTGAACTCGCTTCCGCTGCTGTGGAACAGGATCCTCATCCTCGATGACGTCTACCTGCAGTTCAATCCGCTTCGCTATCTGAGCGGTGAGATCGTCCGTTCCGGCCACCTGCCCTTTTGGAACCTCTTCTCCTGGTCGGGAACCCCGCTCATGGCAGGGCTCAATGCAGGTTCGTTCTACCCGCTGACCGCGCTGTATGCGATACTTCCGCCGAACTGGGCGTTCATAGTCCAGCTGAGCGTGGTCGAGGCCGTGTTCGCGGCTGGAATGTACTGGCTATTCGACCAACTCGGCGTCCGGCGTCTGGCGGCACTTCTAATTTCAGCTCCCGCCCCTCTGCTCGGCTACTTCGCCGCGGAGATCGTCCATACCGATATGATCGGGGGCCTCGCCATGCTCCCGTATATGGTGGTGGCGATCATCAAGCTCACCCGGGCCGAGCGCGGGCGTGACGCCTTCGGTGCGGGCCTCCTGTTGGGAGTCTCATACGCGCTGGTGGTGCTGGCGGGAGCTCCCGAGGCGATGATCTACGAGGCGACCTTCCTCGCGGTCTTCGCCGTCGTGGAGCTGGTACGCTCCAGGGTCCCCCTACGTCGGCTTGCGCCCTTCTCGCTCGCCTTCGTGCTCTCGGCCGCCCTGTTGCCCGCGGCCCAGCTTCTTCCCGCCCTGTCATTCGTGGGCATATCCCAGCGAGGGCAGCTCAGCCAGGCGTTCGTGACCGCAGGTCCCGCAACACCGGCCTCGTTCCTGATGATCACCTCGCCTTTCCTCTTCGGCGGTCCGGTTCCAAGGCCCGGCCAGGCCGGCTACTTCGGACCCTTCGGGTACGAGGAGGTCCAGATCTTCATCGGGATCATCCCCTTGGCTCTGGCGGTGTACGCATTCGTTTTCCTCGTGGCGAGGAGGCGGGGCCGGGGAAGCCCCCCCCTGCCGTACTCCACCACGCGAACCCTTCAGGACCTGGGCTGGGCCGCGCTCTTCTCCACCGTGGCGGCTTTCGGCGCCCACACGCCTCTCGAGACCCTCTTGCTCCACGTGCCCCTTTACAACCAGCAGAGGCTCCCGGCGCGCAACATCTTCGCCCTGGATTTCTACCTGGAGGTCCTGGCGGCCTTCGGCCTCCAGCGCCTCTTCGCACTGCCGCGCAGCCGGAGAGCGCCCATCGCCATATCCGCGGCCCTAATAGGCGTGATCGTGGTCGAGACGGCCGGAATGTTCGTCTCCAGCCCGATCGTGGCCTCCGGGAGGGCCGTCCCCGGCTGGTCCGGCGGCTTCAAATACATCGTCGTCGGCTCGGCCACGGAAATCGTCATCCTGGCCGTGTTCATAGCCGCGGTTAAATATCGTCGGCGCCTGCCGCAGAAGGCCTTCGTCGTCACCTTGGCCGCCCTGATGGTCCTGGATACCGTGGCCTATAACTACCAGGGATTCTTCGCCACCAACATCAGCCCCGCGCTGGCTTCGGGCACCGCGCCCGGAGACCGCTTCGTGGCCGCGCAGGTGCGCGCGGTCGGAGGGCGCTTGGCGGTCTACGACCCCCAAGACCGCTACTGGGAGCAGACCATCCAAATCGGCGGCTCAAACACCTGGATCTACAACAACGTCGCATCCACGACGGGGTACTCTTCCCTGACGCTGGCCAGCTACGACGCCCTGACCAATTCCCACAAGCGCACCAACATGGCCGAGACGGCCTTCTACACCAAGCTGGGCACCGAGCTGGAGCTGAACACGGCCGTCATGGGGCCGGGCTATTTCTTCTCCATCGTTCCGGCCGGCGTGTCGCCTGCGGGAATACCTGCCCCGATCAGCGTCTCACCGGCCGCTACGATCCGCCTCTCCCCCGTGCGGCGCGTAGCCGACTTCGTCGGGAGGCCGGTGACGGCCTCCAGGCTCCTGCTCGACTTTGCGGTACCGGGCCCCAAAGGACCCCGGAGCGCACCGGGGCTGGGCATAGGGTCCATCGAGCGCGTCGGGGTCCGCCTCTCCCCCGGCGGTCCGATAACCTGGGCCAAGCCCGGCCCAAGGGTCGACCTGACGGAGTATGGAACCCCTTCGTATTCATTTGACCTCCCGGGATACATCACCTTCGACCAGGTGGTCGCCGAACAGCGAATCCCGGCGGGCGTCTATGATCCGGCGGGCGCCATAGCCGCCGGGGTGTCGATCGTTCAGGGCGCCACCTATTGGGCCCTGAACGGAAACCTCTCCGCGGCGCTCACCCCGGTTCAATGGAGATTCTCAGGCAACTTCGCCGGCCTCGACTTCTTTCACCGGCGCAGCATCGACCCGCTGGTCCGCAAGTATCGCAACGCGGCGGTGCCCGTCCCTCTGCCTCTTGCCGGCAATCACTACATCAAGGTGCTGTCGGCCTCGGCCCGGATTTGGGGGCGCTTCGATTACACGGTGCAGGCGGCCGCGGCGACGACCATGACCATCTCCGAGGCGTACGCACCCGGGTGGAAGGTGACCGAGATCGGCGCCTTCGGCACTCGATCGATTGACGCCTCCAGCTGCGGGATCCTCATCTGCGCGCCTGTTCCGGCCGGGCAGGTGCACGTCCGGCTGACCTACTCGCCACCCCGGTTCAATACGGGCGCGGTTCTGAGCCTGGCGGGCTTGATATGGCTGGTGGCCGCGCTCGTCTACCTTCGCCGAACTCGCAAAGCGGGCTCCTGAGGGTCAGCTCGCGCGCTCCGGCTCCTCATCCTCTGAGGAGTCCTCCGCCGCCGGCGCGGGATCCGGCCGACGCGTGGCGAAGAGGATCCGATTGAGGAAGGCGAACTTGGCGATCCATAGAATCGCGAAGGAGAGCATGTAGGCACCGTCCACCCAGGCGACGGTGAGCAGGTGCGAACCCGACACCAGCCCCTTGTGGGAATCCGCGAAGTCGGTAGCCCAGGTCGAGAAAGCAAGAGATATCAGGGCCATCGCTATGTAGGGCACCACCTCCCGGGAGAGGCTGTTGCTGTCCTTCTTCTCGAAGGCCCAATAGCGGTTCATGACGTAGGAAGGCACGGCCCCGATGAGGGTTGCGGAGATCGAGGAGTATTTCGCCCCCATGATGTGCGCGCCGAAGAAGGCCACGAACGAGACCTGCGAAACCACGAACGAAACGCCGGAAGTGACCGTGTAGCGGAAGGCCTTTTTGCCCAACTCGCTGCCAAGCCAGTCGAGAGCCGATCGGAGCAATTTTGGCACAAACATCAGTCTAGTTCGGATCCCCCGCAGGCAATAGGGCCGCTGGATGGTGCCAGGGTGTGCTCGCACCAGCACCTTTATCCCCTTGGGAGGCCATGGAGGCCCTCGCTTGCGGGTCCCGGGAGGGCCTGGGCCATGGCCAGGCCGGTGAACTGGATGAGATGCAATCGCCGGAGGTTCCAACCCTTCCTCCGGCGGGCGCCGGGGCTGCGCCGGAGATCACGCCTTTCTCCTCTCCCGGCCGGCTGTATCGATGCGATCCGCATTCGCTTCCCCGAGCGGGACTGCTCGGAACCAGAGCCACAAGGCGACGTCGTACACACCCTTCAAGACTCCCGAGACAAGGAACGGCGCGCCCGGCGCGATGCCCTGGACCACTCCGCCGACCACGGGTCCAAAGGGGCGAGCGAGAAGGCGCGCGAGGCTGGTGGTGGCCGCCGCGTGGGTCCGGTCCTCCGCGGGGACGAGCGCCATGACGTACGCGTTGCGCGTCGGAACATCCATCTCGGAAAGGAAAGCGCGCAGGGAAAGCAGTGCGGTTGCCACCGGGAGGTTGGGAGCGAATGCGATGGCGGCCAGGAACACGTTTGAGGGCAGGTGCGTGAACACCATGGTTTCCAGCAACCCGAACTTCTCTCCCAGGCGGCCCGCGACTTGCATCGACAATGTCTGTAGAACGCCAAGTCCCAGGAAGATCACGCCGATGGCCAGCGTGTTCGCATTGAAGCGCGCGGCGAGCCAGTAGGCGACATAGGCCTGCACCGCAAAGCCGGCACCGAAGGAGTCGAGTGCGAAGAGGCCGGAAAGCCTGCGCACCACTCGCCGTGTCGCCGGGTCCGCGCGCCCGGCACTGCTGACAGGCGTTCCAGCTTCGGACGCCGTTGCGGCTCCCCCGTGCTCGACGTGGGGCGACAATCCCCATGCCGCCATCGCCCCGATGGCCGCGAGCGGGATGATCGGAATGTAGCTGGAAGGTCCGACCGCGCCCGGGTAGGCGAATTCGAGGAGCCCGGCCCCCAGGGCGCCTAAAGCGCCTGTGGCTGCGCCCACCGCCCCGTACCTACTGAAAGCGCGCAGCCGGTGCTCCGCCCTCATTGCGGTGGCAAGCATCACCTGCTCCAGCGAACCGAGGGCTCCCGAATCCACGATTTCCCCTGACATGGCGCCTGTGAGGCCGATCAGGGCGACCAGCCACCATACCGGAGAAAGCACAAGGACGAGCCCAGCGGCCGCCTGGGCCAAATAGCCGCCGACATACATGCGCCGGCGCCCGGCCTTGTCGGCGAAGTGCCGAACCGTCAAAAGGGCGATTGCGGCTCCACCCAGGATGGCGCCGAGCACGAATCCGATCTGGAGTCCCGACAGCCCTTGGCGGTGAAGCTCGACTCCGATGACCACCGAAAGATAGCCGGACGCCAGGCCGCGGACACCTCGCGCGACCATGATCCTGCGCAGGTCGGCACTTGCTGTGCCGCTGTGGCGTGGGTTCTTCATGCTGAGCACATCCGCTTGTCGGCCAAACCCGCAGTCTAAGGCCGGGACTCCGCTCCCGGCCGCACCGGCGAGGTTCGCCAATTGCCCGGCGCCACCAACTTCGGCGCGCCAAGGAGGGCACCCCGCCCGCCCACTTCCGAGCGGGCGGGTTGCCACGGCTCAGGCCCTGAAACCCGGATAGATGCTGGAGAGCGGTATCGCCTGCACCCAGTCATAGGAGTTGCCCAGGTACATGGTGCCACCGACAATTACCGGATTGACTATGCCGAACCTGCCACCGGGGGTGAGGGAAGAAAGCTCCTTGCCGGTGGTGGGGTCGATGGCATAGATAGTGGGTCCGGAGGCGATCCAGAGGACGCCCCCGTAGAGGACAGGATTACCGCGGCCGGCCCCTGCGGGTCCGGCGTTGTTGAACGCGAAGCTCCAGAGGACCTTGCCGGTGATCTCGTCCAGGGCGAACAGGGTCGAAGTCACCGGATCGCCCACATAGACGCGCCCGCCCTGAACCGTGATCACTCCGGCCTTGTAGGCCGGCGGAACCGGGCCGGTTCCAAGGTCCGAGCTCCAGACGACATGGCCGGTGGCGGCGTCCATGGCATAGACCGACAGGTCGACGGTGCCCGCTTTGGCATCGAAGTTGGTAACCGAATCCTGGAAGACCAGGCCCTTGGACTGGTCGACCGCCGGCGAGTTGTCACCCATGCCCGTGTTGAAGATGGACAACGCGGTGGGCTGCTTCCACAGCACCTTGCCGCTCGCCGCGTCCACCGCAACCACGTTGTTCTGATCCGAGGTGCCTGCGAGGACTTCGGTCTGTCCGGAGCTGTTTGTCCACGTATTGGCCGAAGACATCGAGTCAAAACCGCCCAGGGCGCTCTCGAACACCACGGACCCGGTGGCTCCGTCGAAGGCCCACAGGTTTCCACCCCCGGTTGGCTCGTATACGTTTTGGCCCACGACCACCGGGGAGGCCATTGCCTCGCCCGCGAAGTCCTGCCTCCACACCATGCGCCCGGTCGCCTGATTAAAGGCGTAGATGGCCGAGTACATGAGACCACGCCGGAGGGCGAAATTGCCACCGTGCATGTAGTACTTGAGCAACTGCGAGAATGGGAAGCCGGTATCCCCCACGGTCACGTAGACCATCCCGTGGGCGACGACGGGGTTGCCCATGGCCGCGTTGACGAGCGTTGGGGACTCCCAGAGAAGTGCTCCCGTGTGAGCCGATAACGCGTAGAGGTGAAAGTCGTCGGACTCGGCGTATATCACCCCGTCGACCGCCGAGACGCCCACCGCGTTGCCGAGGTTCTGAGTCATCTTCACCGGTGCGCTTCGCGACCCCAGTTGTTGTACGTCCGCGTAACCCTGCGAGAAGGGAACCGCCGCCATCTCGGCGAAGGTCCATGACACCCCTCGTGCCACCCAGCTTGGCGAGCCGGCCGGGGCCGCGAAGGCCGAGTTGTGGTCCTGGCCCCCGGCATAGGCGGTCCAGCTGGACGGGAAGGCCGCCTGTGTGGCCGCGCTCGGCATGGCAGGCGCGACGATTGCCTGGACCTTGGCAAGGAGGGCGTCCTGGGTCGGGGCGGTGATCATCTGCACCCGGTACCCTTGGCCGCTCAAGCCCTGTACCAACGCGGATGAGAACGAGCCGGTCCCCCCGATCAGGTAGACGGCCGGCTTTCCCGCTTGCATCTGGTACGGCTGCTGCTCGTAGGTGGTGTTGGGATTCACCTGCGGTACCGTCATCTGCTCCAGTGCCGTTGCGGTCGCCGGGCCCAGCTCCCCAGGGTCCTGGCTCACCAGTAACGCACCACCCAGGCGGCTGGCCAACGCCTGGCCTGCTATGTAGTCTGCGCCGCCCGCCGGGGAGGCGCCGGGCACTATCACCACCGCCGGAGCTCCACTCGGGAAAAGCCGTTGGGCGGCTATCGCGGCAAAAGCAGGAGTCGGGCCCGAGGTATCACTCACGCCGGCCCCCGGCCGGCCAAGGCTGGTGAGCGAACCCGCCAGCGCAAAGGTGCCGGCGATCGTCACGCCTGCTTTGTATCTTTTTCTCATGTTCCCCCCTTAACGTGCCCACATCGGGCAATGTGAAGCTACGGGAAGGCGGTTCTGAGATTCAATGAGCCGAGGTTCTGATTTTTCCTAAGAAGGGACGAGCCCCGAAGGACCGGGAGCAAAGCTCGTCCCGCAGCCGGGTAGGACCTGGGCGGTGCATCGGCCGGCGCAAGCCCGTCAGGCGATCAGCCGGTTGGCCCGGGCCCAGGAGACCGCCTCCAGGCGGGTGTGGACGTCCGCTTTGCGCATGATCGATGCGGCATGTGCCCGCACAGTGCCCTCGCTAACGCACAGCAGCGAGGCGATCTTGCGATAGGAGATGCCCGTGGCCATGTGGGTGAGCGTCTCGACCTCGCGAGCCGTGAGCAAAGAAGCCGCCGATTGACGCATGGCAAGGGCCGAGCACAAAGTGCGCCCCGCCCTGCGCGCGACCTCCGGATCCCCGCTACGACAGATCTCCTCGATCATTTCGCGAATGTGGCCGGTGGCCAGTTCCGCGCGCATCCCGTCGCCGGCGAGCGCCTCCTCGAGGAGATGGAACAGCGACTCCCGCACCCTGGCGCGGTGTACCTCGGTCTCGCTGCGCAGGGTTCGCAGATGGGCCAACGCAATTCCGAAGATCGCGCTGGCCACCGCGGCGACGGCCAGGTCTATGGACCAGTAAGGATGCACGAACCGGTGCGCCCTTTGATGTACGGCAACCATGCGCAGTCCCGAGAGCGCCGCCTCGCTGCCCAACACGGCGATGAAGAGCCGCCACCCGTAGGCGACCAGCACCTCCACCGCGGGAACCGGAACCAGGGCCAGCGCCGGTATCGCGCTAGAGTGAAAGTTCGCCACCAGGAAGATGACCGCGTAGGCCACGTCCCTCGAGATCCCCAGGCGAGCATCGGCCGCCCGCGCCGAACCGCGCAGCATCCGCGTGATGGTAAAGGCGCTATCCAGCGCCGAAACGACCAGAATCGTCCTGACTGCGGTGTTGCCAGGAACGGCAACGACCATGGATGCAGAGGTCAGCGGTATGAGAACGCGCAGCCACAGCAGGAGATGGGCAGAGTCTTCCATTTTCCCCCCGAGAAGTCTCGACACCGTCTTCCGTTAAGTCGCAAATCGTAGCAGCCGTGCAATGGCGGAACGGGCGTCCAGGGGTCCAATGGAGGGCCGGAGGTCGTTCCGGGAACACCGGTCCTCCGTGCCGAGGACGCCGAGTTCCCCGGCCGAGCGCAGCCTGCCGATGGCAAGGCGCCGCGCGCGGCTTGCATGACGCACTGCCTTGAACTGGCATGCGAGCTGCTGCCGAGGTCATC
>JAJZNF010000290.1 GCA_021847985.1 Actinomycetes bacterium
TGACCTCCAGCCGCGATAGACCGCGCACCGCCTCGATGATGGCGCAATGGTCGAGCATCGCGCCTCCCGAGGCTTCGACCGCGCGCAGCATCTGGGTGGCCAGCGCCGTGAAGGGGAGGCTGACCCCACTCGCGCGCGCGAAGTCGTCCACGATCCCCAGGTCCTTCAAGTGCAGCTCCACCCGGAATCCCGGCTGGTACTTGCGCTCCAGCATCTGGGCCGCCTTCACCTCGAGCAGCGTGGAGCCCGCCCGCCCGCCGGCCAGTGCGGCCAGCGCCTCGGGCACGTCTACGTCGGCCCTCTCCAGGAGGGTGAGGCCCTCGGCCAGCGTGGCGAGGATGCCGGCCACCATCACTTGATTGACGGCTTTGACCGCCTGACCCGCCCCGGGTCCGCCCACGTGGCGGATGGAGGTTCCCATAGCCCCGAAGAGCGGGGCGGCCCTGGAGAAGGCGCTCGCGCTTCCTCCCGCCATGATCGACAGAGTGCCGGCAATCGCCCCGGTGTCCCCGCCCGAGACCGGGGCGTCCAGCGCCTCTATCCCAAGCTCGTCCGCTCGGGCGTGGATCTCCCTGGCCAGTTCGGGCGTCTCGGTGCCCATGTCCACGAACAGGGATCCCGGCCTCAGGGCTTCGAGCAGGCCCGCGTCAAGCACCACCTGGCGGGTGACCGCCGGCGTGGGGAGCATGGTGATGACCGCCTCCGCATAGCCCGCCAGCTCCGCCAGGCCGGAGGCGGCGGATGCCCCCGCCCGCGCCAACTCGTCCACCGGCCCTTGCGAGCGCGAGATGACCATGAGGCTGTGCCCGGCGCCCAAGAGGTTCTTGGCCATGGGCTTTCCCATCAGTCCAAGGCCGACGAAGCCGACTCTGAGGCTTGTTTCCGTGCCGGAGGTAGAGGTCATTTCCACTCCTTGGGGGGCTCGCGATCCTTGACGCTTGGAGCTTTCGGAGCTCCGTCCACGGGGCAAAGTCTAGGTCCAGGGCCCCCGCCCGAGTGGAGGGGCGGCGCGGGACCCGCAGGGATATGGCCGCTATTTACGCTCCGATATAGCGTAATACGTGTTTGTTTGGCTCCCCCGAAAGGGGGGTTCCGTTTCCGGCCGCTAACTGGCAAGGGTGTCAGGCGAGTGCCCACACCTCTTAATCCCCAGGTCACTGCATCAGTAGTGTGTTGCTACTAAAGCAACTGATTTCCGCAAATATCCAACCTGCGCCGCCAGGTTTTTGACGGCGGCACCCTATAACAAAAATGGTGTAAAGTCATCGCATATTTACGGAGTTGCGAGTTGATAGACGGCTTGATTAGCGTCGGTACCGGATGCGAATGGAGAGGTCATGGCCTTGTTGTATGAAGCTGTCAACCAAGAAGCAATAAGGGGTGGTGACTGAGTCGTGGCACGTAAGACCGAGCGCGAAACCTTCGACTTTGCCATTGCCAAAACGCTGGAGATGGTTGGGGACTGGTGGACGCTTCTAATCATCCGCGACGCCCTCTTGGGTGTAAAGCGCTTCGATGAATTCCATAGCCATCTGGGCATCGCCAGGAACATACTCTCGGCGCGCATGAAGCGGCTCATCGACGCCGGCATCATGGAGAAGAGACTTTACGTCGAGCGCCCGGCTCGCTTCGAATACATTCTCACGCCAAAAGGCAAGGATATTTTCACGATTCTCGTCGCCATTCGAGAGTGGGGCGAGCGCTGGTATTACGGGGACCACGACCTGCCAACGCGTGTCAGCCACGTCGGCTGCGGCGGGGAGACCGACACCGAGGTGCGCTGCAAGTCGTGCGGGGAGGTTATCTCGTCCATGGCGGACCTCGAAATCCAATTCCAGCCGGGCGGTGACCGCTCGGAATGGAGCTTCTGGCAAGCTCGTTTGAAGGATTCCGCCGGCCCCTACTAGCTGTTCCATCCTGCTGGGTGCTTCCGGCCAGCTAGTTTCGGAGTGTGCCTGCTCCCATCTTCGTGCATCAGGTGGCGCCAAGAACGCTGTTCCGCTCGGGCGCGGTCAAGGCCACCGCCGGCATACGCCTCGAATTCCTTTTCGACCTCGTCGGGGAGCCCAAGCTTCCCAGGCGCGCCTTCCTTGCCGTCGTTCCCGCCGCCGAAGCCCGGCTTGGTACCTCGGTCCCGTTCGGGGCGCCGGAGTGGGTTCGGCTCGAGGAGCTGGGCAATGACCGCTACCGGGCCGCCTGGACCCTGTCCGCTCCAGGCGAGTACGTCCCCGTCGTGGTCGCCTGGGCGGACGAGGTCGATCGCCTGGCCGAGCTGGCCGAGCGCAAGCTGGCCATCGGCGAATCCTGCGACCTCGAGCTCTTGGACCTTGCAGCCCTGCTGCGCGCTCAGGCGGCCGACGACGAGCTGGCCGCCTTCCCCGCTCTGGGCTCGGCGCTGCGCCCGGCCGCAGATCTGGCGGGAGCGCGGCGGCGCGAGCTGAACCGTCTGGCCGAGTTGCTGGATGACGTCCAGCTGGAGCCGCCCGCTCGCCTGGCTGCGCTCGCTGCGCCGGCCGCCGAGCAGCTCGCCCGGCTTCCCCTGCGCCTCGAGCTGGCAACCGTCGCGCCCGGCCAGGAGATCCGCTGCGAGGACCGCCTGGCGGCGGTCGGTGCCTGGTACGAGCTCTTCCCCCGCTCGCTGGGCGGGTTCAAGGGGGTGGCCGCACAGCTGGGCCGCCTTTCCTCGCTGGGCTTCGACGTCGTCTATCTGCCCCCCATCCACCCCATAGGGGCGACCAAGCGCAAGGGCAGGAACAACTCCCTGGTGGCCGAAGCGGGCGACGTGGGGTCGCCCTGGGCCATCGGCTCGGCGGAGGGCGGGCACGAGGCCGTCGATCCTTCTCTCGGCAGTGCGGAGGACTTCGCCGAGCTCATCGAAGCCGCGCGGGCGAAGGGAATGGAGATCGCCCTGGACATCGCTTTCCAGTGCTCACCCGACCACCCCTGGGTCGCGGAGCACCCCGAGTGGTTCAACCGCCGCGCGGACGGCTCGATCGCTTACGCAGAGAATCCCCCCAAGAAGTACCAGGATGTATACCCGGTCAACTTCCAGCCCGCCCGCGAGGCGGACCGTGCGGCGCTCTGGGAGGCCGCCTACGGCGTCTTCGAGCACTGGCTGGCGGCAGGGGTTCGCATCTTCAGAGTGGACAACCCCCATACCAAGCCGCTTCCCTTCTGGGAGTGGGTCTGCGGGCGGCTGCGCCTCGAGCACCCCGAGGCGGTCCTTCTGGCGGAGGCCTTCACCATGCCCAAGCTGATGTACCGCCTGGGCGAGATCGGCTTCTCGCAGAGCTACACCTATTTCACCTGGCGAGTGGCCAAGTGGGATCTGGAGGCCTACGGCGCCGAGCTGGCCTCGCCGGAGGCGGTGGCCACCATGCGACCCAACTTCTGGACCAACACCCCCGACATCCTCGCCGACCCTTTGCGCGGCGGGCCGCTCTCCGCCTTCGCGATCCGCGCCACGCTTGCAGCCACCATGGCCGCTTCCTGGGGTGTCTACAGTGGCTTCGAGTTCGGCGAGAACCAACCCATCACACCTGACAGCGAGGAGTACATGGACTCCGAGAAGTACCAGCTCCGCTACCGGGACTTCTCCGCCCCCGCGCCGCTCGACCCCTACATCGCAACCCTCAACTCGTTCCGTCGTGCTCATCCGGCCATCGCCAACCAGGCGGGCTTCGAAGTGGTGGAGTGTGACAACGACGAGATCATCGCCTACCTTCGCACCGAGCCCGCCGGGGACGCGGTGCTGGTGGTGGTGAACCTCTCCCCTCGGCACGCCCGCGAGGGGACGATCGATTTGGGCCGGGTCCGCCGCGCCTTCGGAGCCGGCGCCTCGTTCCGTGTGCACGACCGGGCGAGCGGCTCCACCTTCACCTGGTCGGGAGAGAGGGCCTTTATCCGCCTGGATCCCGTCGCGCAGGTGGCTCACCTGATCGAGCCTGACAGCGCCGGCCTGGCAGGCTGAGGCGGCGCTTAAGGCGGCCCCTCGCTAATCCGTTTCCCCGCCCTGTGGGGGATGTAGCCTCGTATTGGGCTTGGCGCAAGGCGCTGGCGTAAGCCATTCGATCTCAGGGCGCAAAAGCAAAGGGCGGCGATGTCGGGCTTTGAGCTGAAGCCGGAATGGTACAGGAACTCCATCTTCTACGAGGTGCTGATCCGTGGATTTTTCGACTCCAACCGGGACGGGGTCGGGGACATCCCCGGCCTGATCGCCAAACTCGACTACTTGGAGTGGCTGGGGATCGACACGGTCTGGCTCCTCCCCTTCTACGAGTCGCCGCTCAGGGATGGCGGCTACGACATCAGCGACTTTCTCACCGTGCATCCCTCGTACGGGAACGTGGACGACGTGGCCGCGCTCATCGACGAGGCTCATCGCCGCCAGATCAAGATCGTGGCCGACCTGGTCATGAACCACACCTCCGACCAGCATCCCTGGTTCGTCGAGTCCTCCTCCAGCCGCGACAACCCCAAGGCCGACTGGTACGTGTGGAGCGACAACAGCGACAGCTATCCGGACGCGCGCATCATCTTCATAGACACCGAGCGCTCCAACTGGACGTTCAACGAGACGCGCCAGCAGTACTACTGGCACCGCTTCTTCAGTCACCAGCCCGATCTCAACTACGACAATCCCGAAGTCGCCCAGGCCATGATCGACGTCCTGCACTTCTGGCTCTCCCTGGGCCTGGACGGATTCCGGCTGGACGCGGTGCCCTACCTCTTCGAGCGCGAGGGCACCAACTGCGAGAACCTGCCTGAGACCCATGAATTCCTGCGCAGGATCAGGGCGGAGGTGGACGAAAAGTACCAGAACAAGATCCTCCTGGCGGAAGCCAACCAGCTTCCCAAGGACGTGGTCGACTACTTCGGGCAGGGGGACGAGTGCCACATGGCCTTCCACTTCCCGATCATGCCCAAGATGTTCATGTCCATCAAAAAAGAGTCCTCCGGACCGCTGCGATCGGCGATCCTGGAGACGCCTTCCATCCCGGAAGGCTGCCAATGGGGGACCTTCCTTCGTAATCATGACGAGCTGACGCTGGAGATGGTGACCGACGAGGAGCGGGTCTTCATGTACCAGGAGTACGCCCGTGACCCGCGCGCCCGGCGCAACGTGGGGATCGGCCGCCGGCTCGCCCCGCTCATCGAGAACGACCGGCGCATCGCCGAGCTGCTGCACTCACTGCTGCTATCGCTCCCGGGCTCGCCCGTCCTCTACTACGGGGACGAGATCCTGATGGGAGACAACATCTATCTTGGCGACCGTGATTCGGTGCGCACACCCATGCAGTGGTCGAGCGACCGCAACGCCGGGTTCTCGCGTGCCGATAACGCCTCGCTGTATCTGCCCGTCCTGATGGACCCGGTCTTCGGGTACGAGGCGCTCAACGTGGAGGCCCAGCTGCTCAATCCGGGGTCGTTCCTGCAGTGGCTGCGCCACATGCTCTGGATCCGCCGCGGCAACCTCGTATTCGGCGTGGGCGAGTTCGAGGACGTGGAGAATGACAACGACGCAATCTTCTCCTTCATCCGCCGGGACGAGGCGACCGGTACCGCGGTGCTGTGCGTAAACAACTTCGCCCGCCATGCGATGCCCGTGTCGCTCGATCTCTCCAACTATGTGGGACGCATCCCACGCGAGCTCTTGGGCGGTGTGGTCTTCCCCCAGGTGCGAAACGAGCCGTATCCGCTCACCATCGCCCCCTATGGCACCTTCTGGTTCGACATCTCCGCATCCGGGAGGGGAACCACCTCCACGGTGCAACAGGCGGACGGAGTCGAGAACTTCGCATACGGAGGGGCATAGCCCGTGGCCGACACCCGGGATCTGGAGGCCGCCATCGGCGAGCTCCTCCTCGGGGAGGGGGTGCAGCGGCGCTGGCTCCCGGCGGCCGCGCGCCTGGAGCGGGCCCGGGTCACCGGCGTTTTGGGTGGGCCCGAGCACGGTGTCGCCTTGGCCGAGCTGGACTTCTCCCAAGGGTGCTTCCGTGCCGCGTTCTCCTACGAAGTCGCCGGCGGCGAGGCGCTCTCGGTGCGCGAGGTCTTCGAACCCGGCATCCAACAGGGGCTCGTCGACCTTTTGCGCGGCCTCGCGTTCTCCGGTCCCCGATCCGGCGAGGTCGCCGCGGCACTCGGCCAGGGCCGTGCCGAACCGGTCCTGCTCGACCAATCCAACTCGGCTTTCCTGATAGGCGACGGCGGCTTCGGAAAGTTCTACCGGCGTTGTGGAGACGTGTCCCGCGAGGCTGAGTTCTACCACCACCTTGCCGGGTCGGGGGTGGCGGCGGCCTATTGGGGCGAGTTCCTCTACACCGACGGGTCCGTTGCCGCGCTAGTGACAGAGCGCCTGCGGGATCCGCGATCGGCATGGGATATAGCCGGCTCGATGCTCGATGAGGGAGACCTCCAAGGGGCCGCCAAGCTGGCGAGGGAGTGCGGGACGGCGCTCGGCGAGCTGCACGACGGTCTGGATCGCTCCTGGCCGGATGCCACCATGGTGGAGCCTGCGGAGATCCGCACCTGGCTGGAGGCCCGCCTGGCCAGGCATGCGGTCGTGCTGGGTTCCACGGACGCCCTGGCCACGGCCGGCCAGGCGCTGCGGAATCTGGCCTCGGAGCTGGAGGGCCCCTTCCCTTGCATGCACATACACGGCGACTTCCACCTGGGCCAGCTGGTGCGCGCCCGGGATGCCCTTTTGGTGATCGACTTCGAGGGCGAGCCGGAGGCGGGAGCGGGCCAAATGGAGCTGCCGGAACGCGACGTGGCCGGTCTGTTGCGATCGATCGGATACCTGGCCCCGGCCGACGAGGACGAGGGGTTGCGCCAGCTGCTTCGCTCCTCGGCCCTGGAGGGCTATGCCGCCTCGGCTGCCGGGGGCCGGATCTTCGCGGTTCCGGAGCGCCTGGCACTGCTTGCCTTCTTCGAGGCCGAGAAGGCCCTCTACGAGCTGGCCTATGAGACGCGCTACCGGCCCGCCATGACCGAAGGGCCTTCGGCGGCGCTGAAGAGGCTGGCTTGGAGGCTGGAAGGGCTTGCCAGCGCGGCGCGCCTCGCGCCCGGCTCCTTGACCGCTCTCGCGCGGCGCGAATATGCTCGCTAGGGCCCACGCCGGTCCGGCCGGGGCTTAGGAGGGAGGTCGACGATGGCAAGCGAGGTGCGCTTCGTCTCCGAGTTCGACCTCTACCTGCTCGGTACAGGTGGGCATCGCCGTCCCTGGGAGGCCCTTGGCTCCCACTGGGGCCATCACGAGGGTTCCAACGGCACCCACTTCGCCACCTGGGCCCCGCAGGCCAGATCGGTGGCGGTGATCGGCGATATGAACGGCTGGGTTCCGGAGGAGGCATATCACCTCCACGCCCTTGGCGACTCGGGGGTCTGGGAGGGGTTCATCCCCGGCGCCGGGCCGGGCCAGCGATACAAGTTCCGGATCATGAGCCCGGACGGGGCGGTGCACGAGAAGGCCGATCCCTACGCCACCCAGAGCGCCGAGCCTCCCTCGGCCGGGTCTGTCATTTCCGGCCCGTCCGGGCATGTTTTCGGGGATTCGGCATGGATGGAGGCCAGGGGTGGTTGGCTCGGCGACCGCCCGGTCTCCATCTACGAGGTCCATCTCGGGTCCCTTCGCCGGGATCCCTGGCACCCTGACGAGCCGCTCAGCTATGCCAGGCTTGCCGATTTCCTCGTCGACTACGTGGGGGAGCTGGGCTTCACCCACGTCGAGCTCATGCCCATCACCGAGCATCCCTTCTACGGCTCATGGGGTTATCAGACGACTTCGTACTATGCGCCAACCACGCGTTACGGGCTGCCCGACGAGCTGCGTGCCTTCGTCGATCGGCTGCACCAGGCCGGGATCGGGGTGATCTGCGACTGGGCTCCTGCGCACTTCCCTCGCGATCCGTACGCTTTGGCCAACTTCGACGGCTCGCCACTGTACGAGAAGTCGGATCCGCGCATGGCCACCCATTCCGACTGGGGGACGCTGGTCTTCGACTACTCCCGCCCCCAGGTGCGAAACTTCCTGGTCGGCTCGGCGCTCTACTTGATCGAGCAGTTCCATTTCGATGCGCTGCGGGTGGACGCGGTGGCGTCCATGCTGTATTTGGACTACTCCCGCCCCGATTTCGTGCCCAACGCCTACGGCGGCCGGGAGGATCTGGATGCCATCGCCTTCCTGAAGGAGATGAACGAGGCGGTGCACCAGCTGGGAGCCACCACCATCGCCGAGGAGTCGACGGCCTTCCCCAAGGTGGCCCGCCCGACCTACGAGGGAGGGCTGGGGTTCGGCTTCAAATGGAACATGGGCTGGATGCACGACACCCTCGCCTATCTGTCCCGTGACTCGGCTCACCGGAGCTGGCATCACGACGAGATCACCTTCGGCCTGCATTACGCCTTCAGCGAGAACTTCGTCCTTCCGCTCTCCCACGACGAGTGTGTACACGGCAAGGGGTCCATCTACACCAAAATGGCCGGGGACGACTGGACCAAGCTCGCCAGCGTCCGGGCTCTGTATGGGTGGATGTGGGCTCATCCCGGGAAGAAACTCCTCTTCATGGGGGACGAGTTCGCACAGCCGGCCGAATGGAGCCACGACCGCTCCCTGGACTGGCATCTGCTCGAGGAAAGCTCGCACAACGGGGTTCGCCGGCTGGTCGCCGACCTGAACCGCCTCTACCGCTCCTATCCCGAGCTGCACGCCGCCGACCTCGACCCACGCGGCTTCGGCTGGATACGCGCCACCGACAGGGATCGCAACCTCTTCGTTACCGTGCGCCGCACCCCGGGCGAGGATTCTGGCATGATCGTCTGCGTGGCCAACTTTTCTGGCTCCGAGTGGCGCGACATCCCCATCGGGGTGCCCAAGGCGGGCGGCTGGACCGAGATCCTCAACACCGACTCGCGCCACTATGGCGGGAGTGGTGTAGGCAACCTTGGCTCGAAGGTGTCAGAACCGCAGGAATGCGACGGCTATCCCGATCGTCTGGTGATTTCCATCGCCGCGGACTCGGTGATCTGGTTTTACGCCGAGGACTAAAAAATCAAGATCGGTCCCGGTCCCGAGGCGGGCGAAATGCTAGCGTCTTGCCATGGCGGTAGTTAAGGAATTCAAGGACTTCATCCTGCGTGGCAACGTGGTCGACCTAGCGGTCGGCATCATGATCGGCGTAGCCTTCAACGGGGTGGTCCAAGGTTTCGTCAAGGACTTGATCACTCCCTTGGTGGGTATCGTCGGCAGTTTCAACTTTGCCGGTCTCCATTTCACTGTGAACAAGAGCGTCTTTCTGGTCGGTGACTTCCTCAATCTTGTGGTGAGTTTTCTCATACTTGCCTTGGTCATCTTCTTCTTCGTCGTGAAGCCGGTGAACCACCTCATGTCGAGGCGCAAGAAGCCTGAGGCGGCGCCCGCCACCACCAAACCCTGCCCTTATTGCATGACGGACATCCCCCTTGCAGCCACCCGCTGCCCGGCCTGCACCTCGGAGCTCACGCCGGCGGTCTGAGCACCTTTGCTGCCGAGCTCGTTTTTGTGTGCGCTGTTGTCGAATTGACACCACCCGTGGAACCGCGGTGCGGATCTCGGCCCTCTTAGGGAGTGGGCGAACGACGGGCGCCATGCCGGGGGCCGTGGAGCCCGTACCTTTTGTTGTCTTGCCTTTCCCATCGGGCGCCCCTGCACGAGGATGCCCAGGAGCCGGGCGTTGACTCCGTTGGTGTCTCCGATAGCGACGATGGTGTTGGTTGAGGCTCCTCCTCGCGCAGTGGGACGTCGCCTGCTTCCGAGGCGGTTGCCAGGTGAGGGGTATATATTGGCGCCATGACCATCCCCCCTGACACCAAGGATTGGACCTGGGTGCTTGAGCGCCCCTGCCCGGAGTGCGGATTCGATCCCGGCCACTTCACCCGGGAGGGCATTGGGAAGGTGATCCGTGACAACGCCGCCCAGTGGCCCGCCCTGCTTGCCCTGCCCGGCGCGGCGAGCAGGGCGCGTGAGGACCGGTGGTCCACCCTTGAATACGCCTGCCACGTCCGCGACGTATTTCGCATCTTTGCCGAGCGCCTGCGGCTGATGCGAAGCGAGGATGTCCCACAGTTTGCCAATTGGGACCAGGACGCCGCTGCGCTCGCTGGCCGCTATGCGGAGGACGAGCCCGAGCATGTCGGGGAGGAGTTGGTCGCTGCTGCGGAAATGCTGGCCGAAGGCTTCGACTCCGTTCGCACAGAGGAGTGGGGACGGGCCGGAGTGCGATCCAACGGCAGCCGGTTCACCGTCGAGACGCTGGGGATTTACCTGATACATGACCCCATCCACCACCTCTTCGACGTCGCCGGAGTCAGGAGCGCCTGAGTTCGCCAGCGAGGTGACTTCTCGGGAGCAAAAGTCGGCCACACAGAGCGCGACCGCAGGACCGGGGTGGTCGCCGCTCGTAGCCGTCGATCTGGAGCGGTGGTGGGGGACAGCGCCAGACCGCATACGGCGCGGATCGGACGCTCGGCGTCACTCCTCGCCGGAGAACCGCTCCCAGGCCGATTGGCGCGCGATACCTGGCGCTTGTCCGATGGCCGCCCAGGTCGCGCTGCGTTAGGCTGATTGCTGCCCAGCCCGGATGGCGGAACGGTAGACGCAGGGGGCTTAAACCCCCCGGGCCCGGAAGGGCCGTGCGGGTTCAAATCCCGCTCCGGGTACTGGTCGGCCCCTTGGGCGGGCCGTTCCAAAATCTGTCTCATCTGTCACCTCCGACGAGAACAGGCTTCGGAGCCACCCGTTGCCAGGTGGCGGTGGCGGTCTTATCCGGCTTGGAGCCGGTGCCGTCTTCGCAGTTCACCGAGGAGCACCTGGGCGAGCCCATGAACCTCTCCTCTCCCTGCGCGTTCGCACGGCTGCCCGGCGTGGTTCCTGAGGCCGAGCAGGGAATCGCCTACAACATGCCGGTCTTCGGGCTGAATGGCAAGGTGATCGCCGGTTTTGCGGCATTCAAAAACCATCTCAGCATTCTCCCCCCACAGCGGGTCCGTCTTTCCCGAGCTGTGCGAAGAACTCGCCGGCTACACCACCTCCACAGGCGCGCTCAGGTTCCCGCGGTGCCTGTCAACCCTTTTGAGACACAGAGTGTGAAGAACCACTGTGTCGTAGTGGCGACCCCCTCCGGCTGATTGATCCATGCCGCCGCAGGCAGTGCTGGGGGCTCCGGAGCCTTGCGCACGAAGCGCTCGGGATGGGTGGCGTAGGCGACGGTCAGCACCGCGGCCCTCTTCTCCCGGATGGCATCCGCCCTTCCGTAGTGAACGTCGGCGGGAATATGCAGGCCTATGCCCGAATGGCGATGCTCGTGGTTA
>JAJZNF010000054.1 GCA_021847985.1 Actinomycetes bacterium
TTGCGTGAGTACGAGTAATCCGCTTGGAGCAGCTATGACCGCCAACGACAACGGCACGATGCCGAGAGTGCTGGTCATCGACGACGAGGCATCCATAACCGAGCTGGTAGCCCTGGCCTTCTCCTACCAGGGCTACAAGGTCGAGAAGGCCCTGGGTGCTCGAGAGGGCCTGGAGAAGGTGAAGAGCTTCGGCCCTGACATCATCCTGCTGGACGTGATGATGCCCGACCTCGACGGCTTCGAGGTCGCCAGGCGCCTGCGAATGGAGCGCAACGACACGCCGATAATCTTTTTGACCGCCAAGGACACCACCGAGGACAAGGTGGCGGGCCTGAAGCTGGGAGGCGACGACTACATAACCAAGCCCTTCTCCCTCGAGGAGCTCTCCGCCCGCGTCGACGCCATCCTGCGCCGCACCCGCCAGGGAACGGGCTCCGAGGGCCGCCTCGTCTTTGCAGACCTGGTACTCGACTCCGATACGCACGAGGTCTACCGCCGCGGCGAGCTGATCGAGCTGACCACCACCGAGTTCAACCTCCTCCAGTACCTGATGGAGAACGCCCGCAGAGTGGTTTCCAAGGCCCAGATCCTCGACCACGTCTGGCACTACGACTTCGGAGGCGACGCCAACATCGTGGAGACCTATGTCTCCTACCTGCGGAGGAAGATCGACCTTCCTGGCGAGGCCTCCCTCATCCGCACCGTGCGTGGTGCCGGATACTCGCTCAGGATGCCAAGCAGTTACGAATCCCGGTGAGCCCGCAACCCCGCCCGCGGGAAGGGGCGGCGAGCAGGCGGAACCAGGGGGCGCCATGAGCGAGGAAGCCAGGACCGGGCAGCCAAGGTGGCCGTGGCGGAAGCGCCTGCCGACGGGCGCGGAGGCCGCCAGGGGGCCAAAGGCCAAATCCTCCCTCAAGTCCAAACTTGTGATCACGGTGGCGCTGCTGGTGATGGCGGGCCTGGCCGTGGCGGACATCGCGACTTACACCTCGCTGCGCTCGTTCCTCTATCAGCGCCTGGACGCCCAGCTGGCGACTTCCATCCGGCCAACCGCACAAGTGCTATTCAACTCCTACAACGGAGCAGACAGCGGACGCGGGCTGGCGGCGATGGTGCCGAGCGGGTCCTGGGGGGAGCTGATCAGCCCCAGCGGGGCACGCTTCTCCGTCTCCTTCGTTCAGCCGGGCCAAGTTCCAGTGGCGCCCCCACAGCTCAACATCAAGAATTCCAACTATGTCGGTTATCCAATCGGGTCCCCCTTCAGTGTCGAGTCCACCGACTTCAGCATCCACTACCGCGTCCTCATCACCAGAATCGCCACCGGCGACCTGCTGGTGGTGCTGGGCATACCCGAGTCGGCCGTACAAGCGACGCTGGCCAGGCTGGCGGTGGTCACCGCACTGGTCTCGTTCGGCCTTTTGCTGGTCCTGATCTGGCTGGCCTCCTATCTGATCGGACTCGGGCTGGCGCCGCTGGGCCGCATGACCAGGACCGCCGAAGAGATCGCCGCCGGGGATTTCACCAAACGCGTCGAAACCGAGGCGAAGGACCTGGAGGTCGAGAAGCTGGCATTGACCCTCAACACCATGCTCGAGGCGCTGCAGGGCGCCATCGATGAACGCGAGGCCTCCGAGACGCGCCTGAAGCGATTCGTGGCGGACGCATCGCATGAGCTGCGCACCCCCCTCACCTCGATCCGCGGATACGCGGAACTGATCGAGACCGGCCTGGTGGCCAGCGAGAACGAGGTCCACGCGGCGGCCGAGCGCATCACCTCCGAGTCGCGGCGGATGGCGGGCCTGGTCGAGGACTTGCTGATCCTGGCGCGCAATGACCAGGCCAGACCGCTCGCCAGGCGTCGGGTCGACTACTCGCGCGTGGTGGAGGCCGCCGTGGCGGACGCCAGAGTGGTGGAGCCGGAGCGCACCATAGAAAGTGACATACAGGAGGACCTGGAGGTGGTGGGAGACGAGGCGCGCCTCACTCAGGTGATCGCCAACCTGCTCGCCAACGTCCGCGCGCACACCTCCAAGGGCACCTGGGCAAAAGTGAGCCTCCGGGCCGTGGGCGCCGGCACGGAATCGCCGGGCCGGGTGCTGCTGGAAGTCGAGGACCGAGGACCCGGCATGACACCCGACCAGCTCGCGCACGCCTTCGAACGCTTTTACCGGGCCGATCCCTCCCGAACCCGTGCCCAGGGGGGTGCGGGGCTGGGCCTCAGCCTGGTCGCCGCGATCGCCGAGGCGCACGGGGGAAAGGCCTGGATCACCTCGGCGGGGCCGGGCCTGGGGACCATGGTCTCGGTGGAGCTGCCCGCGGCAGGACCGGCCGAGCCGTCGCCGACCGCCGCCAGGGACGGATATTCCGCAAAAGCCTCGGCCATCGACCAGCAGCCGCCCCGGGCGGATCGGGCCACGACCCCGGCATCGCACGAGAGCGGGCCGGTTACAGACGATCAATCCTGATCCCCGCTCCGGCGGTGATAGCATCCCCTCCGGGCGCCAACTGGCGCATTCGGTACCGGCGGCGTCGGAAAGGACCGGAGTGACACTTCCAAGGGCGATCTATCTTCAGGAGTGGGAGCGCAATGCCTCGGTCGTCTTCGCACTGGGCAGCTCGATCGTGGAAACGGCCGTGCCCACCTGCGGCGACTGGGACGGGCACGAACTGCTCGACCACCTGCGCAAGGTGTACGAGCGCGCCGAGCGGCGCATCGGAACCGACCGCGACCCGGAATTCGAGTTCGCCTCCTCGGCGCCGGAACACGCCACCGCCCTGCTCATCCAGGCCTTCTCCTCGTTGCACGAGACCCTCGAAGAGCTGCCCGACAGCTACCCGGCATGGAACTGGACCGGCCGCGACCAGACGGTGGGTTTCCTGATCCGGCGCATGGCGCACGAGACCTCCATACATGCCCTGGACGCGGCGCTCGCAGCCGGGGAGATAGAGTTCGACGCCTTCTTCGACCCCGCCTTCGCCCGGGACGGCATCGACGAGTTCTTCACCTTGGTCCAAGCGCGGCGAGGTGCCCGAAAGGCGGTCACGCAGGAGAGCTGGAGCCTGCACCTTCACGCCACGGACATCGAATCCTGCGAATGGCTGGTCGACTTCACGCCGGAATCGATGACCGCGAGGCCAGGGCACGCCAAGGCCGACATAGCCCTGCGCGGAAGCGCGAGCGCCATCTATGGATGGGTTTGGAACCGGGTGCCTGACTCGGCCCTCGAAGTGCACGGCCGCGCCGAGCTGGCGCAGCGCTGGCGCGACGAGGTATCCATCTAGGCCGCGGAATCAGCCGATCGAGCCGTCCATCTGCAGTTCGATGAGGCGGCTCCACTCCACCGCATATTCCATGGGGAGCGTCCTGGTCACCGGCTCGATGAAGCCGTTGACGATCATGCTCATGGCAGCCGACTCTGACAGGCCCCTGCTCATCAAGTAGAAGAGCTGGTCTTCGCCGATCTTGGAGACGGTGGCCTCGTGGCCGATCTGCGCCTTCTGTTCGGCGACCTCCATGTAGGGCTTGGTCTCGGAGATCGAGTAGTCGTCCAGCAGAAGCGCGTCGCAGCGCACGAAGCTCTTGGAGCCGGTCGCTCCTTCGTCCACATGCACCAGGCCTCGGTAAGTGGTCTTGCCACCGTCCTTGGAGATGGACTTGGAGATGATGGTCGAGGACGTCTCAGGCGCCACGTGCACCATCTTGGCGCCCGCATCCTGGTGCTGACCCTCGCCGGCATAGGCGACCGAGAGCACCTCCCCGGTGGCCTTGGGGCCCATCAGGTATACGGAGGGATACTTCATGGTCAGCTTGGAACCGATGTTGCCGTCGATCCACTCGACGCGCGCCTCCTCATAGGCAAGGGCACGCTTGGTGACGAGGTTGTAGACGTTGTTGGACCAGTTCTGGATGGTCGTGTAGGTGATGCGCGCGCCCGGCTTGGCGATCAGCTCCACCACAGCCGAGTGCAGCGAGTCGGTCGTGTAGACGGGAGCCGAGCAGCCCTCGATGTAATGCACGCTGGCGCCCTCGTCCGCAATGATCAGGGTCCGCTCGAACTGGCCCATGTTCTCCGCGTTGATGCGGAAATAGGCCTGCAGCGGCATGTCCACATGCACGCCCGGAGGAACGTAGATGAACGAGCCTCCTGACCAGACCGCGGAGTTGAGGGCGGCGAACTTGTTGTCATTCGGCGGGATGACCGTCCCGAAGTACTGCCTGACCAGGTCCGAGTGCTCGCGCACCGCGGTGTCCATGTCACAGAAGATCACGCCGAGCGCCTCGAGGTCCTCCCGGTTGCGGTGGTAGACGACCTCGGACTCGTACTGGGCGGTCACGCCGGCCAGATACTTGCGCTCGGCCTCGGGGATGCCCAGCTTCTCGTAAGTGCGCTTCACCGACTCCGGCAGCTGATCCCAGGAACTGACCTGCTTGTCGATGGGCTTGATGTAGTAGTAGATGTCGTTGAAGTCGATGTCGGGCATGTTGACCGCGAACCAGGGCAGCATCGGCTTCCTCTCGAAGTTGGCCAGCGCCCTGAGCCGGAACTTGGACATCCACTCCGGCTCGTTCTTCATCCAGGTCATTTCCTTGACGATCTCGGTGTTGAGGCCCTTCTTCGGCTTGAAGACGTAGTCCTCGCGATCAGACCAGCCGAGCTTGTACTTACCGAGATCCAGGTCGACGGTGCTCATTGTGCCTCGCAAAAAAGTAATTCCCGGCGCCGGAACCTGCACCCTGCGCGCGGTGCTTTGACTCCAGACTACCCCCTCCGGGGTAATTTCTCCTATCCACGTAGTAGGAAATTTGCCCTCCCCTGCGCAGTGCCCTCACCGCCGGGTGCCGGTGATCGCTCGGGCGAGGTGGCCTGAGCGCATCGCCGCCCTAAGGTCGTGTACGTGCCTGCCATAGACGACGCCTTCAAGAAACACCCCCTCCCACCTGCCCCCAAGCGCGCGCCCGCCGTTCTGGCGGGCCTGGGCGGCGAGCGGGTGGACGATTACTACTGGATGCGCGACATCTCCGACCCGGACACCACTGCCGACATCCGCGCCGAGAGCGCCTACTCAAAGGCCGTCCTGGGCGAGCTGGAGGAGTTGCGCAGCCGCATCTACGACGAGTTCATCTCCCGAATAGAGCTTGCCGACTCCTCGGTCCCACAGCGCAGGAAGAAGTACTGGTACTATGCCAGCACCACCGAGGACTCCCAGTACGAGCGCCACCTGCGGCACCTGGACGGAGGCGAGCACCAGGTGGTTCTGGACGAGAACCAGCTTGCCGAAGGTGAGGCCTACTTCGCGCTGGGCTCCTCCTCCATGAGCGACGACGAGGAGATCCTGGCCTACGGGACGGACTCCGACGGCTCGGAGCTCTTCCGGGTCCATCTCCGCGATCTTCGCACCGGCCGGACCCGCGAGATCCCATTGGACCGGGCGACCTACGGCCTGGAGCTCGACGCCGAGGCAAAACGGCTCTTCTGGGTCGAGGCGGACGAGGCGATGCGCCCCTTCAGGGTTTGGTGCTACGACCTCGAGGCCGGCCGGAACGGGGGAGCGCCGCTCTTCCAAGAGGACGACGAGGCGTTCGCGGTGTCCATCTCCAAGGCCAAGGACGACCGCACCCTGGTGGTCGAGTCCCACTCCACCACCAGCTCCGAGGTGAGCTTCCTCGACCTGGTCACTCCCGGCGCGCAGTTGGAGCTTTTCATCGAACGCACCGAAGGGCTGGAGTACTCGGCCGAGCCCATCGGCGAGGAGGTCTTCGTCCTCTCCAACTACATGGCGGAGAACTTCCGCATCTCGCGCACGACGCGGCAGGAGCCGCGCTTGGACGCCGGAGCCGACTTCGTCCCCTACGACCCCGAGATCAAGATCGAATCCTTCGAGATCTTCGACGCCTTCGTGGCCATCGAGGAGCGCAGAGCCGGTTATCAGCGAATCCGGCTGGTCGACCGGGAGGGTGGAGGCGAGTACCTGGTCCCCTTCGATGAGGCCGCCTCCACGTTGGACCTCGGTCCGAACCCGCGCCTGGACGCCATGTCGGTCCGCTACAGCTACACCTCCATGCTCACGCCGCGCTCGGTACGGGAGATCGACTTCGCCACCAGGGAGGTGCGCGTGCTCAAGGACACCGTGGTTAAAGGGGGGTTCAGCCGCGAGAACTACACGAGCGCCACCGAGACGGTGACCGCCCGCGACGGCACCGGGATCCCGGTCTCCATCCTGGCGCGCAAGGGGGTGGCGCTCGACGGTCGCAATCCCCTGCTGCTCTACGGCTACGGCTCCTACGAGGCCTCCACGGATCCAGGCTTCTCCTCACTCCGCCTCTCGCTGATCGACCGTGGATTCGTATTCGCCATCGCCCACGTCCGGGGTGGTGGCGAGATGGGTAGGCAGTGGTACCTGGACGGCAAGCTGGCCAAGAAGCACAACACCTTCAACGACTTCGTGGACGTGGCCGCCGGTCTGTGCGAGCTGGGCTGGACCTCGGCCGGGCGCATATTCACCTGGGGTGGCAGCGCAGGCGGCATGCTGGTCGCCGCCGCCCTCAACCAGCGCCCCGACCTCTTCGGGGCCGTCGTTGCGGAAGTGCCCTTCGTCGACTGCCTGACCACCATCTCCGACCCCTCGCTGCCGCTTACGGTCGGCGAATGGGAGGAGTGGGGCAACCCTCTCGACGATTGGGAGATCTACCAGGAGATGGCCTCCTGGTCGCCCTATGACAACATCCGCCCCGGGGTCAGGTACCCCCCCGTGCTCGCCACCACCGGCCTGAACGACCCCCGGGTCTCCTTCTTCGAACCTCTGAAGTGGGTGGCAAAGCTGCGCGCCCAGACCAGGGATGCACGGGTGCTGCTGTGGGTGGAGGAGGGTGCCGGGCATTTCGGCTCCTCCGGCCGCTTCAACGAATGGGAGACGGTCTCCCGCCTCTACGCATTCCTGGCCGCCTGTACGCTGGGCGAGAGCCTCTAGGCGGTGGTGGAGAAAATCAGATCGTAGGCGCCGGGCGGGGAGTTCACCTTCACCGGCACTCCGTTCAGGGTGACGTTCATGAAGGTGGAAGCGCCGGTGCGCAGCACCAGGTCCCCGCTGGTGGCAAAGGTGTGGCTCTGGCCGGGCTGGAGCACGGCGTCCCAGCTGATACTGCCGCCCACCGCGGTGGACTGGGCCAGCCAGCAGGGGGCCGTCACCGAAACGACCACCGTGTAGCTCCCGCTGGGCGCACGGTAGGTGGCCGAGCCCGCCGTCGAAGTGACCGGCAGGATGACACTGGGCACGCTCGTCGTGGTGGTGGTCGAGGACTTGGGTGGCGCGGTCGTGGGCGACGAGGATTTGGGTGGCGCGGTCGTGGGCGACGAGGAGCGAGCCGGCTTTCCGGATAGCTTTCCCGCTGCGTAGAAGCCGAGCAGCGCAACCACCAGGATGACGGCGGCGACAGCTGCGAACCTTCCCAGCCGGGGCTGCAGTCGTGGCGAGACACCCGCAGCGGAGCGCCAGGAAGCAGGCTCCTCCTCCGCGGCCATTATCCCCGCCCGCTCGTCGAATACAAGTGGCGGCTGAAGTGCCGGAGCCGGCTCCGCGGCTTTGAACTCCTCGGAGCCTTTGGCACTTGGCGCAACCGGCGGCGTCTCGACGGGTGGAGGTGCGGCATCGGGAGGCGTGGCAATCGGCACCTGGGGAGCGCGGCCCCTGCCGATACGCTCCGACAGAGCCTTGGCGATCTCCGCGGGAGGCATGGAGCGCGAAGCGCTGCGCTGCTGGGGGGGTTCAGGGGGCTTGGCTCCCCCCATCATCTTGATGTGGGGCTTGGGCTCAGCGTGATGTATTGGCGCCTCCGCCTCTCCGGCCTCCTCGGAGACCTTCTGGATCACGCCCATCGTTTGGCTGTAGCGCTCGATCGAACGGCGCTCCCGCGAATAGGTGGTAGCCAGCCAACTTATCAACAGGCCGGCAATCCCCACCACAACGAGGACCACGACCAGTAGTTTCAAGAACGGCTCCTCACCGGCAGCCGGCGAGCTACAAACCGGCGGCCACACCAAAGATGCTACAAGCCGCCCCTGGAATGCCCCCTAGCGCCCGGCACGACCTGGCTTAGTTGTCTCGCAGGTCGAGAATGCCTGCACCGTAGGCGGCGAAGATCTCCTCGAGCTCGGGCCGTGAGAGCTCCTCTTTGGCCTCGAGTTCGGAGGCCACCTCCTCCACGAGCGACCGGTGCATCTTTATCAACGTCCCCGTCTCCGAGTACAGCTCGTCCAATAGCTTCTCGAGAACATCGCGCGCCCTCGAGTCCGCCATCACCCGGGCCGTCTCGTCTCCACCCACACCGCCCAGCGCGTCCACGGAGAGGTGCATGCCCTCGAGGCCGTAGAGGCCCACGCAACGGGCGGCGATCTGGGTCGCCGAAACCAGGTCGGCGGCTCCGCCGGAGCTGGCCTCCCCCATGATCACCTCCTCGGCCACCATCCCTCCGAAGGCGATACGCACCAGTGCGTGAAGATCCGAACGCGTCTCGACGAAACTCTCCTCCGTGAACGCGTGCAGAGTTGCCCCCAGCGAACCCCCTCGCTTGAGAATGGAGACCATCTCCACCACCCGGTTTCGCCCGCTGGCCCAGGCCGCCACGGCATGGCCCGCCTCGTGCACCGCGATGGCCCTGCGCTGACCGGGAGGGTACGGCTCCTGGCGGGCGAGCCCGATGGAGACGGTCAGGAAGGCCTCCTCCAGGTCCGAGAAGGACATGGCCCCCCTCCCCGCGCGGGCCGCCACCACCAGGGACTCGTCAAAGAGCCGCTCGATCATTGCGGGGGTGAAGCCCATCGTCTTGACCACGATGCGCGCCCGGTTGGTCTCCAGATCCAGCTCCGGCTGGTGCGACCTCCGGGACAGGAAGTATTCGACGAGCTCCTCCCGCTCGACGCGGGACGGCACGCCGAAGGAGATGATGCGGTCGAAACGCCCCGGCCTCATCAGCGCCGGATCGAGATCGGCCGCCCGGTTGGTGGCCGCCACCAGCAGGATGTTAGGGGAGTATGGGCGCACCCACGGCGATTGGAGAACCGGGAAGAGCACGGCGATCCTCTTGTGGATCCGCGCCGACAAGCCAGGCACCTCGAAGCTCTGCATCTGAACCAGGAGCTCGGAGACCACTCCTGTGATCCCGTCGGAACCCCGCCTCCCCATGTTGGAGCGGGCGGTGCCGATGGCGTCGAACTCGTCGATGAATCCGATTGCACCTCCCTCGCGCGCCGCGGCCGCGCGAAGTGCGCGGAAGAAGCTCCTGATCTTGCGATTGGTCTGCCCGTAGTACATGGCCTGGAAGCTCGAGGCCGACGCGTAGAGGAAGGGCACCCCCGCCTCGGCGGCCATGGCCTTGGCCATGAGCGTCTTGCCGGTGCCGGGAGGCCCTTCGAAGAGAACCCCCTTGCGCGCCTGGCCGCCGAGAACCGTCTCGAAGCGGTCACGGTACTCGAAGATTTCCAGCGTCCTTCGCACGTCCTCGAGCTCAGGGCCGAGGCCCTTCACGTCGTCGAAGCCAACCGCGATGTCCCGAGGATTGAAGCGCACGTGCGGCGAGCGCCCCAGGAACAACCCCGGTCCCACCACCGCCAGCATCAGCACCACGATCAGGATGGTGGGCACCAGGTAGGGGGAGGTGGGCAAATGCAGGTGGAAGGAGACCAGCTGGCCCCCACTCGTATACAGATACAGCCGATACACAGCCAGGACGAAGAGCAGTCCGAGGAGCAGGAGAAGCTTGCGCGCCCGCGCCTGCTTCCAGCGCTCCCGCACCAGCTCCACGTCCGTGGGCGGCGAGAATACCGCGGCAAGTGGTGCTGCAGCATCCATTGCGGGAGAAGATCCCGTCATTTCCCACCCCCGCCACAGAAAACGTTTCGTTGCAGCGATCCTAGACCGCGGCCAAGGCGTGCCGCAAGCGGCTAGGTGCGCAGGACAGCGCGGGGCCGCAGGTGGTCGGGAATGTCCGCACGGGTCGGATTCGCCTGGTCACGAGCGGAGAGCACCGGATCCGAGATCGGCCAGGAGGCGCCTATTTCGGCGTCGTTCCAGGCCACGCCCAGCTCGTCGGAGGGGTTGTAGTAGCCGTCCACCAGGTAGGTGAGGATCATGTCGGTGACCGCGCAGAAACCGTGCGCCACTCCGGGGGGAATGAAGATCCCTAGCCCGGTGGAATCGCCCAGCTCGATCTCGAGGGTCGCGCCTTCGCTCGGCGAGCCCACCCTGAGGTCGTGCAGCACCACGTGTGCGCGGCCGGAGACCACGTACCAGTAGTCGGCCTGGTGAAGGTGGTAGTGAAGGCCGACCAAAGAGCCGGCCTGCTTGTCGGAGCGCGAACCTTGCACCATCTCCCGCCCCAGCCCGAACCACGAGCGCCGGTAGGTCTCGGTGAATCGGCCCCTGTCGTCTCCGAAGGAGACGGGGTGCACGACCACCACGCCGTCGATTGCCTCGGAGTTCTCCAACCTGGTCGAGCTCACATCCCCTCCTCGGTCTGACGCCCCCGACGATCCTAAAGGGCGCCGGCCGCCGCCGCGTGCTGATCGGAGAGCAAGATGACCTCGCCTTGGCGTGCCGCGGTAACGCGCAGCCCATTGCGGGCGTATCGTGCGGCCGTATCCCGCTCCACCAAAACCAGCTCGGAGTCGCTCCGGGCCGGATCGTGGTGGAAGAGGACTACGTGCTTGGCGCCCGCCCGCTGAGCCAGGGCCGCCGCATATCCCTGGGTGGAGTGGCCCCAGTCGCCTTTGACCGCGAACTCGGCCTCGCTGTATTGGGCGTCGTGGATCAGCAGATCGGCGCCCTCGGCCAGCCGCAGAGCCCTCTCGTCGAAGGTATCGAGCGTGGAAGGGGCCTGGTGGTCGGGAATGTAGCAGATGGAGATCCCGCCTGCTTCGATGCGGTAACCGAAGGCGGTGTCGGTGTGAGGGACCTCGAGAGCCAGCACCTCCACCCCCGATTCGGGCAGTTCGAAGCGGCTTTCGCGAATCCTGAAGGCCGAGATCTCCCCCCGATACCTGAGCGGGGACACCGGGAAGAAAGGCGGTGCGAAGAGGCGCTCGAGTGGGCCACCCCCCTCAGGCGCGAAGATCCTCAGGCTGGCGCCCTCCACGTCCATGGGTGCGAAGAAGGGCAGTCCCTGGACGTGGTCGAAGTGGTAATGGCTGAGAAGGGCCGAGGCTCTCACAGTCGCTCCGGGTCCGAGCCCTCGTGAGTATCCGTCCATGCCCGTGC
>JAJZNF010000297.1 GCA_021847985.1 Actinomycetes bacterium
CGGCGCAGTTGTCACCCCCGCCACCCCTGCGCTCGCCCCCATGGACTTGCGGGACAGGATCGATCGGGGAAACGCCAAGCACGTGATCGTGGGTTCCAAGGACACCTCCAAGTTCGACGACGTGCCCGGCGAATACACCCGCATCGCGGTGGGGGACCCGGTAAAGGGCTGGCGTGACTACCGAGAGGCCGACGGCGCCTCCTCGGAGTTCGCCCCCGACGGGCCGACCGCGGCCACAGACCCATTGCTGCTCTATTTCACCTCGGGAACCACTTCGCGCCCCAAGCTGGTGGAGCACACCCAGGTCTCCTACCCGGTGGGCCACCTTTCCACGATGTACTGGATCGGGGTCAAGCCCGGTGACACGCACCTCAACATCTCCTCCCCAGGCTGGGCCAAGCACGCCTGGAGCAGCCTCTTCGCCCCTTGGAACGCCGAGGCGACCATCTACGTCTACAACTACACGCGCTTCAACGCCGAGGCCCTGCTGTCCAAGATGGCCGAGTGCGAGGTGAACACCTTCTGCGCCCCGCCCACCGTCTGGCGCATGCTCATCCAGTCCGACCTGGGAACCAAGCCGCCGACACTGCACGAGGCCATCAGCGCGGGCGAGCCGTTGAATCCCGAGATCATCGAGCAGGTCTCCAGGGCCTGGGGCCTGACCATTCGTGACGGATACGGCCAGACCGAGACGACGCTGCAGGTCGGGAACACTCCCGGGCAGCGGCTCAAGCCGGGCTCGATGGGGCGGCCGGTGCCGGGTTACAACATCGCCCTGGTTGACCCGGTCTCCGGCCAGGTCGGGGAAGAGGGCGAGATCTGCCTGCCGATAGACAACCGGCCGATCGGGCTGATGGTGGGGTACAAAGGCGACCAGACGCTGGCCGCCGAGGCTATGAAGGGGGGCTTTTACCATACCGGCGATGTCGCCTCCCGCGACGAGGACGGCTACATCACCTACGTGGGACGAGCCGACGACGTCTTCAAGGCCTCCGATTACCGGATCTCCCCCTTCGAGCTGGAAAGCGTGCTGATCGAGCACCAGGCGGTGGTGGAGGCCGCCGTGGTCCCCTCGCCCGATCCCATCCGCCTGGCGGTGCCCAAGGCCTACGTGGCTCTGGCCGCCGGTGTCGAGCCGAACCGCGAGACCGCGCTCTCCATTCTCAGCTACGCAAAGGAGCGGCTCTCGCCCCACAAGCGGATTCGCCGCCTCGAGTTCTACGAGCTGCCAAAGACCATCTCGGGCAAGATACGCCGGGTCGAGCTGCGCGCCAGAGAGAGGGATCTACATCCCGACGCCGACGCGAAGCCGTCGACGGAGTACCGCTACGAGGACTTTCCCGAGCTGCAGGGCTGACCTGCTCCGGCCATCCACGCCTGGGCGGCATTTAGGCTGTCCAGGCGTGGGGGACGTTCCCCCGACCGGAATGTGGCACAGGGAGAGGCATTGGCCAAGGGTTACGTCTTCGCCGCAGCCGGCACCGCCGGTCACATCTACCCTGCGGTTGCCGTGGCCGAGGCGCTGGTGGAGCGTGGGGTCGATCCCGGCGAAGTGACTTTCGTGACCTCGCGACGGAAGGTGGAACAGGAGATATTCTCCTCACTTCCGTATCCACGCATCGACATGGACATGTCGGGGGTGCGGGGGCGAAATCCGTTGCGGCTGGCCCTGGCCCTGTGGCGGCTTGGCGTCTCGACCTGGCGGCTCCGCACCGCCTTTGCGCGGATGCATCCCGCAGCGGTGGCGGTCTTCGGCGGCTACATCTCCCTTGCCGCCGCGGTGGCGGCCCGGTCCTTGTGGCTGCCGGTGGTGGTGGTCGAGACGAATTCGGTCATGGGCAGGGCGAACCGCTTGGCTTCTCGCCTTGCGATTCGGACCTTTCGCTCCTTCGAAGAGGGCGTGCCCGGCTCGGGCGTGCCCGGCTCGGGCGTGCCCGGCTCGGGCGTGCCCTTGCGCGCCCCTGTGATCTCGCTCAAGCCCGACGCTGCCATGCGCCGGGAGCTGGTCGCCTCGCTGGGTTTCGACCCCGAAGACGTGAAGCGCCTGGTATGCGTGTTCGGGGGCTCACTAGGTTCCCGCCGCATCAACGAGGCGGCGGTGCGCATGCTGGAAGAGGATGCTTCTTCGGTGCCCGCCGAAGGCACGGCGTACTTGGTGGTGCTCGGCCGACGCGACGAGGCGGAGTTTTCTCCTCGGCTGTCCCGCCTGGCCGCCGGCGGAAAAGTGAAAGTTGTTTCCCGCGGCTACGAGGAGCGCCTTTACGCCTTCATGGCCTGTTCGGATGCCGTCGTCTGCCGCGCCGGCTCCAATACCGTTGCCGAGCTCGATTTGTTCGGGGTTCCCGCTGTGCTGGTGCCGCTTCCCGGCTCTCCCGGAGACCACCAGGCAAAGAACGCGAGCTGGCTCGCGGACCGGGGAACGGCGGTGGTGCTGGGCGACGCCGGATGCGACGCGGCCTCACTGCGTCGCGCGCTTGGCGAGCTGGAGACCAAGGCCGCGGCCTTCGAGGTGCGGCGGGCGGGCGGCGCCAGGGAGCAGGTGCCGGATTCGGCGGCGGAGATCGCCGCATACCTCCGCGACCATTTTGCCGGCTGACAAGGATTAGGAGGAGCGATGGTCCCTGAAGCGGGCTCGGAGGCACCGGGGCTACCGGAACAGATCACCAGCGTTCACATAGTGGGCATCGGCGGAGCAGGAATGAGCGCCATCGCCATGATTCTGGCCGAGCGCGGCGTGCGGGTGACCGGCTCCGACTTGAAGGTCTCCGCCGCCTACGAGAGATTGGCGGGTTACGGGGTCGAATTGCATCTGGGCCATAGCGCCGACAATCTGGGCGAGGTCGATGCGGTCGTGATCTCTTCGGCCATCCGTGCCGACAACCCGGAGGTCCGCCGCGCCCGCGAGCTGGGCATACCGGTGGTGGACAGGCGCGGCTTGTTCCCCCGCCTGCTGAACGGCTACCAGGTCATCGGTGTGGCCGGAACCCATGGCAAGACGACGAGCACCTCCATGCTCACCCTGGCGCTGCTGGCGGCCGGTGCCAACCCTTCCTACATCATCGGCGGCGAGCTGAACGAGGTCGGTACCTCGGCCGCCCATGGGAGCGGAACGCTCTTCGTGGTGGAGGCTGACGAGAGCGACCGCAGCTTCCTGGCCCTGGGAGCATACGGGGCCCTGGTCACCAACGTCGAGCCCGACCATCTGGAGTCCTACGGAGGCTATCCGGAGCTGGTGGCGGCCTTCGGGAAGTTCGTATCGGGCGCGCCTGGTCCCAAGGTGGTGGGGACTTATCTGGGTGCGCACGAGGCACTCACCGGCATCGAAGGCGTGGTCACCTTCGGGGAGGGCGACGACGACTACAGAGTCGAGTCGCTGGTGGACTCCGAAGTCGAGACCAGCTTCGACCTGCGATCGCGCGATGGAAGCGTGACTCACGTGGTGCTTGCCGTTCCCGGGCGCCACAACTGCCTCAACGCCGCGGGCGCCATCGCCATGGCAGATCAGCTTGGGGTCCCACTTGAGGTTGCCGCCGCGGCCATTGGGCGCTTCGGCGGCGTGGCAAGGCGATATCAGCGCAGGGGGGAGCGCGCGGGAGTGACTTACGTGGACGACTATGCGCACCTGCCCTCCGAGCTCGAGGCCGTCGTGTCCACCACCCGCGCGCAATATCCCCACCGGAGGATGGTGGCGGTCTTCCAGCCACATCGCTACTCGCGCACCCGGGCTCTCTACCGGGAGTTCGCCGACGCCCTGGCCAAGGCGGACCTGGTCGTCGTCACGGATGTCTATGCGGCGGGCGAGGACCAGCTCCCGGGCGTATCCGGCGAACTGATCGCCTCCAGCCTTTCGCAGCGGCATGCCGATATCGACTCCCTCTACCATCCCAGCCGGAGCGATCTGGCGGAGTTTTGCCTGGCGATCGCCCGCCCCGGTGACGTGGTCGTCTCCATGGGTGCCGGCGACATCACCGCTCTTGCCGGGGAGATGATCGAGCTGGCGCGCCAGCGCGAGGCGGCCCGGTGAACGCCGGCCCCGCATGGGTCCCGCAATTGGAGGAAGCTCTCAGGCGTGCGGGTGTGAACGTGGAACCGGGCGCCCCCATGGGGGCGCGAACGACCTACCGGGTCGGGGGAGCGGCGGCTCTGCTGGTGGCGGTGGAAAGCCTTGACGAGCTGGAGATGCTGGCCGAGGCGCTTTGGGCGCTGGACGATGTGCCGGTAATGGTGCTCGGGCTGGGATCGAACATGCTGGTGGCCGACGATGGATTCGCCGGCGTGGTTATCCAGCTGGGTGCGGGATTCAACTACCAGCACGCCGAGGGTGGCCGTCTGATCCTGGGCGGTGCCTCGCCGCTTCCCGTCGCCTCCCGCAAGGTGGCGGCCATGGGCTACGCGGGTTTCGAGTGGGCGGTGGGCGTTCCCGGCTCCGTGGGCGGCGCGGTGCGCATGAACGCAGGGGGCCACGGCTCGGAGATCGGCGAGTCCTTGGTGGAGGCAGCGGTCTTCTCCCTGGGAGAACGCCAAGTGCGCCGGCGCCCGGCGAAGGGCCTCGGCCTCGCCTACCGGCACTCCAATATCGGACCGGCCGAAGTGGTCGTCGAAGCGGCGCTGGAGCTGGGAGAAGGCGATCCGGCCGCCTCGAAGGCGCGCATTTCGGAGATCGTCGCATGGAGGCGGGAGCACCAGCCCGGGGGGCAGAACGCCGGCAGCGTCTTCGTCAATCCGCCTGGTGATCACGCCGCCCGCCTGGTCGAGGCTTGCGGCCTCAAGGGATATCGGCTGGGCGGGGCCGAGGTGTCCCCCAAGCACGCCAACTTCATTCAGGCTGACCCGGGGGCGCCTGCGCGAGACGTGGTGGCGCTGATGGCCCTGGTTCGCGACCGGGTGGCGTCCGAGCACGGCGTGCGCCTGCACACCGAGATCCGGCTGGTCGGTTTCGAAGACGACTATGGGCTCCCCGCCGAGGAGAGCCGATGAGGCTTGGCAAGCCGGCTGCTGGTGGAGGCTCCCGGTCCGGAGCGGATGCGCCTCGGCCCGATGGCGATCCGCGCCTGATGCGGCGTAGAGAGGAGATGGAGGCGGCCACGGTGCGGGCCGGCAGGACGCGTCTACTCCTGGCCGCCGCCGCTATTGCAGCGGTCCTGGGGCTGGGCTGGCTCTTTTTCTTCTCCGGGCTTTTCGCTCTGTCGGATCTCAAGGTCGAGGCATCCGGCAAACAGGTGCCGGTGGCCGAGGTGCAGCGAGCGGCACAGGCTTATCTGGGAACCAACTTCTTCCGGTTCGACTCCGCCCGGCTGGTGCGCACCCTCGAGTCGGACCCGATAGTCGGCAGCGTGCGGGTGCGGGAGTCGTTTCCTCACACCATCGTCGTCGAGGTGGGGGTGGCCAGGCCGGTTTTGCTGCTCAGTCCGGTCACCGGTTCGGCAGGAGGCGTGGCGGTGAACGCCCGGCTGCAGCCTATGCCCGGCGTCGCCCCGACCCCCGGTCTCGTGCCGGCTTGCCTGGCCGCAGTGCCGTTTTCCGGCTCCTCCACGGACTTTGCCTGCGATCACGGCGCCACCGTGGCTGAGCTCAGCCCCGCCCTCGAGCGGGTTCTCGTGCTGCTCGGAGCGACTCGAGCTGCAAATCTGAATCCGACCTCGGCGGTGGTTTTCGCCGGCTTCGGGGTCGGGATCGGTTTCGCGGGCGGCTACGGAGCCTATTTCCCCGACGGCTCCGGCGCGACGACGGCCGTCTTGTCGCTTGCCGGGCTGGTCAAGCAGGGTTTGGTGCACCCGGGCGCAGTAGTGGACCTGACCGATCCGACACACCCGGTGGTGGATTGATCACTCCGGCGTGAACGCTCGATGTGGGAAAAGAATTTCTCGACATCGGAACCAAAGGTCGGGCACCGCCGCCGATGGCTAAACTCGAATGGACGGATTCGGGGAAGTTGGCGAAGCGCGGGCCTGGACATGCCGGTTCAGTTGCCCAGGCCGGTATTTTCGGTGGTCGGAACGTGTGGTTCCCCGCATCCCCGTACCTTTTTTTTATGGGGTGGACAGAGATGCTGGGAGTCGACTCTCACAACTACGTCGCGGTGATCCGCGTAGTCGGAATCGGTGGTGGTGGCGGGAACGCCGTCAACCGCATGATCGACGCCGGACTTCGAGGCGTCGAATTCATAGTCGTGAACACCGACGCCCAAGCCCTTGTCGGCTCGGATGCAGACATTCAGTTGCAGATCGGCAAGGAAATCACGCGTGGCCTAGGAGCCGGAAGCGACCCCGACGTGGGCCGTCGGGCCGCCGAGGACCACCGCGAGGAGATCGAGGAGGCGCTCAAGGGCGCGGACATGGTCTTCATCGCCACGGGCGAAGGTGGTGGCACCGGCACCGGAGGCGCTCCGGTGGTGGCCCAGATCGCGCGCTCCTTGGGCGCCTTGACCATCGGTGTGGTCACGAGGCCGTTCCTCTTCGAGGGCCGTCAGCGGGCCATCCAGGCGGAGGAGGGCATTCGCGAGCTCCGCGAAGAGGTGGACACGCTCATCATCATCCCGAACGACCGGATCATTGCCGCCGCGACCGACAAGACCACCGTCGAGGACGCCTTCAAGATGGCGGACGAGGTCCTGATGCAGGGGGTTCAGGGCATCACCGACCTGATTACCCGCCCCGGCCTCATCAACACCGACTTTGCCGACGTGCGCAAGATCATGGAGGAGGCCGGCACCGCGATCATGGGCATCGGCTCCGCCACCGGCGAGGATCGCGCGCTTGCCGCGGTCAAGGCCGCCACGACTTCACACCTGCTCGAGTCCTCCATGGAGGGTGCGCACGGCGTGCTGATGAACATCGCCGGCGGCCATGATCTGAAGATCCTCGAGGTGAACAAGGCCGCCCAGATGGTGCAGGAACTGGCACACCCGGATGCCAACATCATCTTCGGGAACGTGATCGACGACAGCCTTGGGGACGCCATCCGCGTGACGGTGATCGCAACCGGCTTTGGAGCCGGCGACGCCCAGCGCGCCCGGCCTGCTGAGGCCAGAACCGCAGGCGAGGCTGCGAAAGCGGCGGCGCAGGTTATCACACGCAACCAGGCGGTCGAGGCCGAGGACGACGACGACGACTTCGACGTCCCTTCCTTCCTGCGGAATCTTTGACGCTATCGCGGCTTCTCGCCGCCGGCGGGAGTCATTGATGGAGATCGTTGCCCAGAGCCCGAGCGGGATGACCTTTTGCTTTGGTGGCCGCGATGACGGCAATGCCCTCGATTACGCCAATCTCGCTTCGGCCGTCTCCCGCCTGACTGGGACGATCTGGTCCGAGCCGGTGGCGCGCTTGAAGCAGATCCATTCCGATGCCGTCGAAGACGTCGCCGCTCGGGATTTCTCCTCGGTGGGTCCGGGATTCGTAAACCTTGGGGAAGGGGACGCGATCATCTCCTCGGCCCGGGGCCCGGCGGCGGCGGTATTCGTCGCCGACTGCGCTCCCGTCGCACTCTACGACAGGCACAAGGGTCTGGGCGCGGTCGTTCACGCCGGATGGCGCGGCGTGGTGGCGGGAATCGCCGTGCGCGCCGCCGAGCGCCTGCTCGGTGCCGGTTGCGAGAGCCTGGAAGCGGTGGTGGCACCACACGCCGGCCCGTGCTGCTACGAATTCGGGGCCGGGCATGCGGCTGAGCTGGAGAGGAGCCTGGGCATGCCGATATCGGCCACAACCTCCGCGGGCGAGGTTTCCATCGACATATTCGCCGCGCTGTCCGCCCAGTTGGATGCCGCCGGCACCCGGCTTGTCTCGGGCCGGCCGGAGTGCACCATCTGCTCCGGGAAGTATTTCTCCTATCGGGCCGGAGACGCCGTGGAACGCCAGGCGCTCATCCTGCTACCATCTCGGTGATGTTCGACCCGAGGGACGGGTATGAGGCCAAGGCCGGCCTTGCCGATCGCATAGCCGCCAACTACTCCGCCATCGAGGAGAGGGTGGCCGCCGCCGGTGGACGGGGCCGGACCCGCATCGTCGCGGTCACCAAGACCCACCCGGCCGAGGTCGTGTGGGCCGCGCTCACGGCCGGCTTGGGCGACTTCGGGGAAAACTACGCCGACGAGCTGATAGCAAAAGCTGAGGCGCTGAGCGGGGCCGAGCTGCGTTGGCATATGATCGGCCACATTCAGTCACGGACGATCAAGCGCCTTGCTCCGCACGTTGCGGTCTGGCATTCGGTCTCCCGGGACAAGGAGATGGACATCCTTGCGCGCCTCGAGGTGAGCGCCCGGCTTCTCGTGCAGGTCGATTACACGGGAGCCGAGGGGCGCAACGGAGTGGCCCCCGACCGGGTTCCCGCCTTGGTGGACCATGGCAGGCGGCTCGGCCTCGACGTGGCCGGACTTATGGTGGTGACTCCCCTGATCGAGGCCCCCGGCCGGGCCCGTATATTTGCCGCCACCAGGGAACTCGGCGAATCCTTGGGGCTCGGCGAGTTTTCCATGGGAATGACTGATGACTTTGAGTGGGCCGTAAGAGAAGGGTCTACCATGGTAAGGATAGGGCGCGCGATATTCGGGGATCGACCCGCCGCGCAGCCAGCCGAAGCGCGCTAGTCGCCGGGCCTGGACCGAATTGGAGAAGAGATGCCTCCCGCGATGAGAAGGATGCTTGAGTGGCTCGGCCTGACCGACACGGTCGACGAGTACGAGAGCGAGTACCCGGAGCGCTCAGGGCAGCAGTTTGAGCCCGAGGCGGAGCAGGCCCCGGCCGCGCGCAACTCGAATGTGCAGGTGTTCGCCGAAGGCCCTGAGCGGCGCCCCCCGGCGCAGCGCTATGGGGCGCCCGAACGCATGGCCCGGGTGGCGGAGCCCGAATATCGCGAGCAGCGATTCCCGTCCTATCCGGAGCAGGCCCCACGGCAGGCGGCGGCCGAGGAGCCACTTAGGGGTTTCAACGTCTCGAGTTCCGTGAAGCCGATTCCTTCGCCGAGCGCCAAGCCGAGTGTTCACATCCTTTACCCGAAGCGATTCAGGGACGCGACCGAGGTCGCCGACCTGATGCGTGACGGCCAGCCGGTCATCGTCAACTTGCAGAATGCAGAGCGTGACCTGCCCAGACGCATGATCGATTTCTGCTCCGGAGTTACTTACGCCCTCGAGGGTAAGATGGAGCGCGTGGCCGAGAGCGTCTTCCTCCTCACCCCCAGCAATGTGGAGGTGTCTCAGGAGGAGCGGGACAACCTCTCGGAGCGCGGCATCTTCTAGGAGCGCAAGTGGTTTTTGTAGAAGAGGTGCTCTATAGGGCGCTGCAGATCTACGTGATCGTAATTATCGCCCAGATTCTTCTGAGCTTCTTTCCGTCCGCACCGGGAACCGCGACGTATCGAATCAGCGTGACGCTTAGACGGCTCACCGATCCGGTCTTTATGCCGCTTCGACGGATCATCCCGCCCATCGGCTTCGGCGGGGCGGCACTGGACCTGTCACCACTGGTGGTCCTGCTGGTGATCGAACTTATCCTTATGCCTCTGGTTCGGCCCTGACCTTTTTCACGGCCGTCCCGGGCCGTCTCGGCTCGAGGGCCTGAACCAGGTTCGGCGACACGGTTAGCGGGCAGGATCGGCCGGCATGGCCCGGCAACGAGTCCGGCTCAAGCCCTTGCTCTCCGATCCGGGCCACCACCGCGCTCCTCGCGCCCACGCATCTTCGTCTTTTGCCCGCCCGAGGCTGAAGGGCCGGCGCGGCGCCTTCCTCCGACAGAACTCCTCATCGCCCTTTAGGAGCATCTCGGCGGTGCCGGCGTGCCCGGGTCCGGCGATCGATGGATATCGGCACCGGCCGCTGCCGCCTTGCCCGGCTGCGTCGCAACCGGGCGGGAACCGTCAAAGCGCCCGGCGGTAGCGATGGGCGGCCAGCGGAGGCAGGATGATCAGCAGCGCGACGGACCAGATGAGTGCCTTGATGACCGAATCCGCGGTCGGGCCCCCGTTCACCAGTGCTCTGACGGCATCCACCACAATCGTGATCGGCTGGTTGCGCGCGAAGGCCTGAAGCCAGCCCGGCATCGAGCCCACCGGCACGAAGGCCGAGGAGGCGAAGGTGAGGGGGAAGAGCACCGGGAAGGACATCAGCTGGGCGGTTTCCGAATTGGGGGCGCTGAGGCCGATGATCGAAAACCCCCAGGAGAGCGCATAGGCGAATAGCAGCAGGATGCCGATGCCCGCCAGGAAAGCGGGCGCACTCGTGTGCACCCTGAAACCGACCAGGAAGCCGACGATCGTCATCAGCACCAGGACCGCCACATTGCGGACCAGGTCCGCCGCGGTTCGGCCGGCCAGCAGTGCCGAACGGCGCATTGGCAGTGAGCGAAAGCGCTCCACCAGGCCTTTTTGCAGATCCTCGGCCAGGCCGATGGCCGTGCCAACCGCTCCGAACGCCACGGTCTGCACGAAGATACCCGGCATCAGGAAGTCCACGTAGGAGTGGCCCGGCACCGAGATCGCGCCGCCGAAGACGTACCTGAAAAGGAGCACGAACATTATCGGCTGCACGCTGGAAAAGAAGAGCGCTTCGCGGATCCTCACCAAGGCGATCAGGTTGCGCTCCGCCAGCACCGCCGCGTCCACCACGATGCTCATCACGCGACCCCGCCGCGCCTGTTCCAGAGTTACAGTTGCCGTCAGCCCGCCCTCCCGTCTTCGACCTCATGCCCGGTCAGCGACAGGAATACGTCGTCCAGGCTCGGCTCTCTCAAGCTGAAGCCGTGCGGCTCGCAACCCACCTCGCTCATGACGTCGAACAACCATCTGAGCTGGGAAGGGCCGCCTTCCAAGGGGATCTCGACCTTGTTGTCCTCTACGCGGGCCGAGGTGGTGCCACGCGTGCGGATGGCGTCGCCGACCAGATGGGCGTCGGCGGCGCTCTTCATCTCCAGCTCCACCACCGAAGCTCCGAGTCCGGCCTTCAGCTGCGCAGGGGTGCCTTGGGCGATCATGCGGCCGTGGTCCATGACCGCGATCACCTTGGCAAGTCGATCGGCCTCCTCCAG
>JAJZNF010000129.1 GCA_021847985.1 Actinomycetes bacterium
AGGCCGGCTATCTCAGCTCGCTGCCACTTGCACTGAAAGAGCCGATGATCTCAATCACCAAGGCCGCGGAACCGGCCACCGGCATCCAGGCGGTGATGGCTCTATCCGAGGCGGAACGGAAGATGCGCAAGGCGCAGATCAAGCGCACCAAGACCGTCTGCACCTATTGCGGAGTGGGGTGCTCCTTCGACGTCTGGACCAAGGGCCGCAAGATCCTGAAGGTGCAGCCGGAACAGGGGCCGGCCAACGGCGTCTCCACCTGCATCAAGGGAAAGTTCGGCTGGGACTTCGTGAACTCCGAGGAGCGCCTCACCACGCCGCTCATCCGGCGGGGCGACCGTTTTGTCGAGGCCGGCTGGGACGAGGCGCTGGCCTATGTGGCGGAGTCGCTCTTGCGGATCCGCTCGCTGCACGGGCCGGACTCGCTTGCCTTCATCTCCTCCTCCAAGTGCACCAACGAGGAGAACTACTTGATGCAAAAGCTCGCCAGGGCGGTAGCGGGGACCAACAACGTGGACAACTGCTCCCGCTATTGCCAGGCGCCGGCCACGGCCGGGCTTTGGCGAACCGTGGGTATCGGTGGCGACTCCGGGTCGATCACCGATATCGGCAAGGCCTCGCTGGTGGTGGTGATCGGATCCAACACCGCCGAGAGCCATCCGGTCATCGCGACGCGTGTGAAGAGGTCCCACAAGCTCAACGGCCAGCGCCTGATCGTATCGGACCTGCGCAAGAACGAGATGGCCGAGCGGGCCGACGTCCATCTCCACCCCAAGCCGGGTACGGACATAATCTGGTTGTCGGCGGTGACAAAGTACATCCTCGATTCCGGCCTGGCCGACGAGGAGTTCCTGGCGTCCCGAGTCGATGGACTGGACGCCTACCGCGAGAGCCTGTCGGCCTTCGACATGGAATACGCGAGCCGGGCCTGTGGCATCGAAGCCGCGGTCCTCGAGCAGGTTGCCAGGGAGATAGCCCAGGCCGAGGGGGTGGCGGTGCTGTGGGCAATGGGCGTCACCCAACACGCGGCGGGCAGCGACACCTCAACCGCCATCTCCAACCTTTTGCTGGTCACCGGAAATTATGGACGCGAGGGATGCGGCGCGTATCCGCTGCGCGGGCACAACAACGTTCAGGGGGCGTCTGACTTCGGGGCTATGCCCGCCTACCTGCCCGGATACGAGCCGGTATCGGACCCCGCAATACTGGCCAAGTGGGAGTCTGCATGGGGCGTCAAGATCCCCTCGGGCAAGGGGCTCGACAATCACGAGATGGTCGCGGCCATGCACGAGGGCCAGGTGCGGGCACTTTATCTGATGGGCGAGGACATGGGCCTGGTGGACGCCAACAGCCTGCATGTCCAGGACGCCTTCACAAAGCTCGACTTTTTCGTCGTCCAGGACGTCTTCTTCTCCAGCACGGCGAGGTTTGCCGACGTCGTGCTTCCGGCCAGTCCCTCGCTCGAAAAGGACGGCACGTTCACCAACACCGAGCGCCGGATCCAGCGCCTGTACGAAGCGATCGAGCCCCTGGGGGATTCCCGCCCGGACTGGAGGATCGTGATAGGGGTCGCCAATGCCATGGGAGCCGGTTGGAGCTACTCGTCCCCCGAGGAGGTGATGGCGGAAGCGGCGGCGAGCGCGGAGTTCTTCGCCGGTGTCAGTTACCAGCGGCTCGAGGGGTACGAGAGCCTGCAGTGGCCGGTGGCGGCCGACGGATCGGATTCCCCCTACCTGTACGCGGACTTGTTCCATTTCCCCGGTGGAAAGGCCAGGCTTCATCCGCTGGCCTGGCAGCCGCTCTCGGAGGAGGTTGACGAGGAATACGACCTGCATCTCAACAACGGGCGCCTTCTGGAGCACTTCCACGAAGGGAATATGACCTACAAGTCGGCCGGCATCACGCAGATGACGCCGGACACCTTTGTGGAGGTATCCGGGGAGCTGGCCGGAAAACGGGGGATCAAGGACGGCTCGCTCGTGCGGCTGACCTCGCGCAGGGGCTCGGTTCGAGCACGCGCGCTGGTCACCGATCGCGTCAGCGGTGACGAGCTGTACATGCCCATGAACTCCCAGCGCAACGAGTCGGCCATCAACGTGCTCACCTCGAACTTCACCGACAGGGCCACGCACACTCCGGCCTACAAGGAGCTTGCGGTAAGGATGGAGGTGTTGGAGGTGGATGGCGCCTCGCCGCTTCCGCGCCGCAATTTCCGCTACGGGAACCGCAATCCGCAGCTCGGCATAAAGATCGAGTCGAAGTGGGGCAGAGCGGACTACGTCGAACCGCCCGAGAAGCGCAGGGAAGGGGGCCTCTAGTCATGGCAGAGCCGATCGAACTGGGACTGTCCAAGAGGGCCGTCTACGACCAGACCGCCGCCGAATTTGCCAGGCTGCGGGAGAATTTGGTCGAGTCGGGCCTTGTGGAGCTCGTCAACGGGCTGCTGGAGGAGGGTCCGACCGCGCTGGCCGTGGTGATGGAGCGGATGGACAATCCGTCCACCCGCCAGGGCGTGGAGAACCTGGCGCGTTTCCTTGGCTTGGCGGGGCAACTGGACCCCGCAATCCTGAAAGGGGTGCAGCAGGGGCTGCGCGAGAGCGCCGCCGAGGCCGCGCGTGCGGGCTCGCCGAAAATCTCGGCGATCGTGCGCTCCCTTGGGGACCCCAAGGTGCGCAAGGGGATGGCCATCGGGCTGGCAATGTTGCGTGGCCTGGGCGGAGGGAGCCGCTGAGCAGCGATGGCCGGGTTCCAGCGCCAATGCCGGGCCGCTAGTTTGTAGGCAGCCAAGCCTGATTGTCTAGTGCGCGGAAGCGGTGCGATGCTGAAACTTGTCCTACCCAAGGGGTCGCTGGAGAAGGCGACGATGGATCTTTTTACCTCGGCCGACCTGGTCGTCGAGCGCTCCTCGGATGTCGACTATCGCGCCCGCGTGGACGATCCCCGCATCGAGGAGGTGCGCATTCTGCGCCCCCAGGAGATCCCCACCTATCTGGAGCGGGGGCTGTTCGACCTGGGCATTGCCGGGCGCGACTGGGTGGAGGAGACCGGAGCCGATCTGGTTTCCATCGGCAAGCTCGAATATTCCAAGGTGACCACCAACCCCATCAAGGTCGTGCTCGCGGTGGCTCGCGATTCGCATGCAAAGTCAGCAGCCGACCTCGGGGATGGGGTCCGTGTCTCGACCGAGTACCCGAACCTGACCCGTCGCTATTTCGCCTCTCACGGGATCCAGGCCGAGGTGCAGCTCTCCTACGGCGCCACCGAGGCAAAGATTCCCGAGATCGCCGACGCCGTGGTGGAGATCACCGAGACCGGGCGTGCGTTGCACGCCGCCGGTTTGCGTATTCTCGACACCATCCTGGTTTCCCACACCGAGTTGCTGGCCAACAAGGAGGCGGCCGCTGACCCGGTGAAGAGGCACGCCATGGAGCAGCTCTACACCCTCCTCTCGGGGTCGCTTGCGGCGCGCAAGCATGTGCTCTTGAAGCTGAACGTGGCCGCTGACGACGTCGACAAGGTGATAGCCCTGCTTCCGGCCATGAAGGCCCCGACCATGGCGGAGCTCTTCGGTCACGCCGGGTACGCGGTCGAAGCGGTGGTTCCCCGCAAGGGTATCAACACCCTGATTCCCGCATTGAGCGACGCCGGCGCGACGGGCATCCTGGAGATCCCCCTTTCCAAGATCGTTCCCTAGGCCAGCACGTGACCGAGGGCTTCGTTCCCGATTTGGCGGTCCCCTCCCTCCTCGGGGGAGTCCACGAGGCGGACGTGGACAGCTTTGACAGTGACCGCGGCCTTGGGGTGCTGCGCCTTCGCAGCCATCCGGCGTCGCCGGTCCGCTTCCAGTGCATGGCCATCTCGGACGGCTCGAGAGATGTGTTACCAGGGGCTCGGGTTGCCGTGCGGATAGGCCCCGCCCCTGATGGGAGCCTAGAGGCCCGCTACCTGCTCAAGCTCTCCTGAGAAGGGGCTCATTGCGAGCTGGCGCCGCCAGGGTCCCTGGCTACGGCGCCGCTGGACCTCGTAAAGAGCGACGTTCAGGCGGCTCCGCCGTTTTGGGGGCCGATGGAAGAGAGCTGGATGAAAGCCAGACGCAGCTGGCCAAGACCGTCGGAGAGTTCGGGCCGGTATTCCCACAGGCGCTCGCCGACCTGATCGATGATGCCTGCGAGCGCATCGATGGCCATGGAGGCCGCGGAGAGGTTGGGAGGCTGGCTCGAGAGGTGCACCGCCGCCAGCTCAAAGAGGCCGTAGCAGTGGTTGGCAACGACCGCGGCTGGGTCGGCACTGCGCAGCTCATCGGCGATGCGCTGGGCTTCACGGAGCTGCTCGCCGGTCGGCTCGCCTTGCTCCTCCTGCGCGCCGGTGGTGGCCTCGTCGCCACGCTGGGGCTCGTATTCGCCTTCGGGGGTCCACAGGGTGCTCATTCCAGCTAGAATAACGGGCCTGGATGTGCTGCAAGCGCCGGAGTGCCGGCCGCCTTGCCGGATCTCTTTCGGCGGGCCAGAAGCAGCGATGGCTCTTGGGCCGCGCTGATCAGCGCATTCCGGTCCGGTGAGAGCCGGATTTTGGTTGGCTGGCTGGGAATGCGAGCTGCACTTTTTGTGTAGTTTGGGTTCTCAATTGGTCGTTGCCCATTGGGTGACTTGCGTAGGGAGTGGTGTTAAATAGCAACTGCGACAACTGGCGAACCGCGGATCAACGAGCGCATCAGAGCCCGAGAAGTCCGCTTGGTGGATCCCGAGGGTAACCAGCTCGGAATCAAGAGTGCCGCCGAGGCTCTCGAGCTTGCAAAGAGCATGGACCTGGATCTGGTCGAAGTGGCGCCGATGGCGAACCCTCCGGTCTGCCGGATCATGGACTACGGCAAGTTCAAGTTCGACAGCGCTCAGCGGGCGAGGGAATCCCGCCGTAAGTCGGTGAGCTCCCAGCTCAAGGAGATGAAGTACCGTCCCAAGATCGGAACCGGAGACTTCGAGACCAAGACCAAGCAGGTTATCAAGTTCCTCGGGGAAGGCCACAAGGTTAAGGTCACGGTCATGTTCCGCGGACGGGAGGTCTTCCACCCTGATCTCGGGAGGCAGATCCTCGACAAGATCGAGGAGCGCACCGCCGCAATCGCCAAGATTGAAGCCGCTGCCAAGCTGGACGGCAAGAACATGATCATGGTGCTGGCCCCTGACAAGAGGGCGGCCACCAAGACTCCGGGGCGACCTGCCGAGGAGCCCCAGGCCGAAGAAGCCTAAGGCTCCAGCGGAGGAAGCTATCGGGCCGGCCAGGGCCCGTGCCGGATGAAGTGTCCCATGATGGCGGTGTAGCCGCCGGCACGGCAGCCTGGCATGCACTGAATTTTGTAACCAAGGAGTTGAAATGCCCAAGATGAAGACTCAGACCGGCGCCAAGAAGCGCTTCAAGGTGACTGCGAGCGGCAAGATCATGCGGCGCAAGTCGTACCGCGCTCACCTGCTCGAGAAGAAGTCGTCGACGCGCACGCGCCGCCTGGGACGCGAGGCCGAGGTTGCCGGAGGGCAGGCAAGGACCGTCCGGAAGCAGCTGGGGATCTGAGCGCCCACTGGGGACGAGTTAACCGGACCGATTAGCGAAGAAGAGGAATTTTGAGATGGCAAGAGTCAAGCGAGGCGTAACCGCGAGAAAGAGCCACAAGGCGGTTCTCGAGCAGGCCAAGGGCTTCTACGGGGATCGTTCGAGGACCTTCCGCTCCGCGAACGAGGCGGTCATGCACTCCCTGGCGTACGCGTTTCGCGATCGCCGGGCGCGCAAGGGGGAGTTCCGCAAGCTGTGGATCCAGCGCATCAATGCGGCGGCGCGAGAGAACGGCATCAGCTACTCGCAGCTGATCGCGGGCCTGCGCATCGCCGAGATCGAGCTCGACCGCAAGGTGCTCGCCGACCTCGCGGTGCGGGATTCCGCCGCGTTCTCCCAGATCGCCGCAGCTGCAAAGGCTGCGCTGGAGCAGAAGAGCGCCTGACAGGCGCAGGCGTGCATATGGAGCCACGTTGACCCTCGGGTCTTCGAACCCAAATATCAAGCGCATTAGGAAGCTGGCCCAAAAGGCCAGCTTCCGCCGTGACGAGGGGGCTTTCCTGGTCGAAGGTCCGCGGGCGGTGGAAGCCGCGCTGCGTTCCGGGACCGAGCTAGAGGGCCTCTACTTTTCGAGTGACCTCCCCGGCGAATGGCGGCATCTTCTGGATGCGGCAGCCGAGACCCACGTCTCCATCCACGAGGCCGATGCCCACGCCCTGCAATCGGCGCTGGACGCCGAGACCCCCCAGGGTGTGGCCGTGATAGCCAGAATGGCCTCGGAGGATTCCCTTCCTCCACTGACGGCCGGGCCGATGGTGGTTCTGGACGAGGTGCGAGACCCGGGCAACTCGGGCACGATCCTGCGCTCCGCGCACGCCGCTGGAGTCGCGACGGTGGTCTTCCTGCCTGGATCGGTCGACCCCTTCAATCCAAAGACGGTGCGTTCCTCTGCGGGTTCCATCTGCTTCGTGCGCTGCCGGCGTCCCGCCTCCAAGTCGGACTTCCTGAGCGAGGCGCTCGATGCCGGCTGCCGCCTGCTCGGGACCTCCGGCGAGCGTGGCTCGAGCTGCTTCGAAAGCGACCTCACCGGAGCGGTGGCACTGGTGGTCGGCAACGAGGGCTCCGGCATAACCCCGGAGGTGGCGTCCCGGATTTCGGAGTGGGTGCGGATACCCACAGCGACGTCGCTCGAATCGCTGAACGTCGCGATTGCCGCGTCGGTCCTGCTCTTCGAGGCGCTGCGGCAGCGGGGTGGCTCGCTCTGACCGCTCGGACGGAGTCTTCCACGCCGAGCCGGCCGTCCTGACCTTTTCCGGGGTGACTCACGCTTGACCTAAGCGGTCGTGCTCCGTATTGTGTGGGCCCCGTGAGTGGCGCCGGTGCTCGGCAAACGGGAAGCGCGCATGTATTCGTCGCGGAGGGGTTGCCAACGCTTGACACGCACGCGGGCTCCGATCCGCGCCACGCTGTGCCCATAAGCGCCCGGGTGCCCGCCCTTGCCGAGCCCGGGTTTGGGGGCACCGGCGTCAAGGCCAATGGTGTCGCGCCTCCGGATCTCGGCCGCCGGTCCGGCCGCGGAGGCCTTCCGGCGTTCCCCGCAGTTCCAGGCGAGGTCAGGGGCGCACAACGCCTACGAAGGGGCCGCGGATTGCGTCCGTGGCCGTGAGCGCCCTGCCGTTAGAATCTTGAACACACACTTTCCACGTAGAACGACCAGGTTATGGATCTAGAAGACCTTTCAGCCGCCCTCTCGGGCATCGAGGAGGAGTACCGGGGACGCGCATCCTCGGTGGCCTCCCTGCGCGAGCTGGAGACGCTGCGTTCGGACTTTGTCTCCAAGAAGGGCAAGGTGGCACTCGTCTACCGACAGCTCGGCGCAATGCCGGCTGAGGTCCGTCCTAAGGCGGGCGAGCTCATCAACGGGCTGCGGGAGAAGATCGAAGCCGACATCGCCGCCGCTGCGCCCGCCCTGGAGGAGGCCGAGCGCCTTGCCCAGCTGGCCGCCACCGCGGGCGACCCCAGTGCGCTTCTGGCGGGAGCGCGGCGCGGGGCCGGCAGGCTCCATCTCGTCACGCGGACCAGGATCGAGCTCGAGGACATCTTCGTCGGCATGGGGTTCACCGTCGAGGAGGGGCCGGAGGTCGAGTCGGAGTGGTACAACTTCGAAGCCCTCAACATCCCCAAGTTCCATCCCGCTCGTGACGGGCAGGACAGCTTCTATCTCAACCTGGGCGAAGAGGACTCGATGGTGCTGCGCACCCACACCTCACCCGTTCAGGTCAGGGTGATGCAGAACCGTGAGCTGCCGATATACGCCATCATGCCGGGGCGCGTCTTCCGGCGCGACACGGCCGACGCCAGGCACACGGTCGGTTTCCACCAGATCGAAGGACTGGTGGTGGACAAGGGGATCACTTTCGCCCAGCTTGCAGGCACGATCGAAACCTTCACCAGGGCGTATTTCGGCCCCGACATCACCTCGCGCCTGAGGCCCGCCTACTTCCCCTTCACCGAGCCTTCCGCGGAGTTCGAGATCACTTGCACCATCTGCAAGGGGAGCGGCTGCCGCACCTGCTCGCACACCGGCTGGATCGAGTTGGGGGGCTGCGGGATGGTCCACCCCAACGTTTTCGGGGCTGTCGGCGTCGACCCCGAGCAGTACTCGGGCTTCGCCTTCGGCTTTGGAATCGACCGCCTGGCCCAGATGCGCTGGGAGATCCCCGACATGAGAGTCTTGACCGAGAACGACATCCGCTATCTCTCCTCGGTCTAGGGATGGTCGCGGCCGCCATAGGCGGCGCCCCAAGTTTTCGCTCGCGGTATTCCGCCTGAAAGGAGCCCCTGAAGCAAGATGAGAGCCGTCCTCTCCTGGCTGTGCGATTTTGCCGATTTCTATTCGCTGGCGGACCGCGACTCCCCCGGCTACTACGACGTGCTCGCCGAGACCCTTGCCGACGCCATGAACGCTCGTGGGCTGGTGGTGGAAGGTATCGAGAAGAGCGGGATGGGCCTCGACAGGGTCGTGGTGGCCAAGGTGGTCGAGATCCATCCGATCAAGGGTGCGGACCGCATCCGCCGGATCATGGTGGATGCAGGCGCGGGCCGGCTCGAGCAGATCGTGTGCGGGGCATTCAACTTCTCCGAGGGCGACCATGTCCCCCTCGCCCGGGTAGGGGCGGTGCTACCCGGCGACTTCGCCATCGCGGCGCGCAAGATGAAGGGTGTGGAGTCGAACGGGATGCTCTGCTCGGCCCGCGAACTCGCCCTCGGCGTCGACTACGACGGGCTAATGCTGCTCGATCAGCAAACCCGGCCCGGCGAGCCTATCGCCGAGGCCATCAATATTGTGCCTGATGTCGTCTTCGACCTGGCCATCGAAGCGAACCGCCCCGATGCCAACTGTCATATGGGCGTTGCCAGGGAGCTGGCCGTCCACTTCGGGCTGGCTTTCTCCGTTCCCGCGGGAGCCGACCTGTCCCAGGTGCCCAGGCGCGACCTGGACCCGTCCGCGGTGCGGACCGATGGCTGCGACGCGCTCATGCTCGCGCGATTCGGCGATGTCTCGGGCGCAAGCGTGCCCGAATGCGTTCCCCGCAGGCTCGGCCTGGCGGGAATGCGCTCGATCTCGGCTGCGGTGGACGCCTCCAACTACGTGATGCTGGAGCTGGGCCAGCCGACGCATCCCTACGACCTTGCAGCGCTGGAGTCGGCGTTCATCGGTGTGCGAGACGCGGACGAGGGCGAAGAGCTGACCACGCTCGACGGTAAGCGCCGCCGGCTCAGCGTGCCCAAGGGCGGCGCTCCCGCTCGGGACATGGTGATAGTGGACGCCCAGGACCGGGCGATCGGCCTGGCGGGCGTGATGGGTGGCGAATCCTCCGAGATCGGGGCCGGCACCACCGCGGTGCTTCTGGAGGTGGCTCACTTCGCCGCCGGCATGATCGCCAAGACCTCCAAGCGGCTGGGCCTGCGTTCGGAGGCCTCGGCGCGCTTCGAGCGGGGTGTGGATCCCGAGATCGCAGAGGCGGCGGTGGCCCGCTACGCCGAGCTGATCGGCGTGGCACCGGAGGAGATCGCCTCCTATCGTCTGGCGGCCGCTCCGGTGACGGTGCAGCTCCGGCTGGAGCGCCTGGAGGCGCTGCTCGGAGCCGCCCTCCCCGTCGACAAGCTGATCGGCGATCTGGAGCTGATGGGCTTTGGCCGGCGTGAGGCGGGTGCGGGCGTGCTCGAGTTCGTGGTTCCCAGCAACCGGCCCGATGTGAGGATCGAGGCCGACCTGGTCGAGGAGTTCGCACGACACTACGGGTACGCAAACATCGAACGCCGCCAGCTCAGCGTGCCCAAGGTGGGTCGCCTGACCCATCCCCAGCGCATGCGCCGGGCAATTGCCGAGTTCTCCGCGGCTCGCGGCTACCAGGAGGCCTGGTCTGCGACGCTCCTCGCCCCGGGTGAGCAGGAGGGCTACGGGGACCACGCCGCCAAGATAACCGTGGCCAACCCGATGGCGATCGAGGAATCCGTCCTTCGCCGCTCCCTGGTTTCGGGCATGCTCAGGTCGCTCGGCGCCAACGTGCGCCGAGGAGAGGCCAGGGTCGACCTCTTCGAGCTGGGCAAGGTCTTCTCGATTCCTGTGCCCGGCGTCGAGTTCCCGGCCGAGACCGAGCGTGCAGCCTGGCTCTCCTACCGCGAGCAGGGCGACCCTGAACAGCCCTATGGACTGTTGCTGGACCTCTTCGAGCGGTTCGGCCTCGAGCTCGCAGCGGGCTACCGGCTGGTGCGCAGCTCCGAGGCAGGTGCCGATGCCTTGATCGAGTCGGGGTTCTACGGGCTGCACCCTGACAACTCCCTGGCCCTGATGGCCGATAAGGGGATCGTGGGAGTGCTCGGCATGGTGAATCCGCAGAGCCTGTCCCGGGCGGCAGGCGAGGGCGCCACGGGCGTGGCCACATACCTCGAGGTCGACCTTGCTGCGACGCTGTTCGTGGAGCCCGAGCTCAGGCGCGCGGTTTCGGTGTCGCCTTATCCGCGCGCGGAGTTCGACCTCTCCTTCGCGGTTGAGGCCGGCGTGCTGGCGGCGGAGCTGGAGGGGCGTATCGCCGGCGCACTTGCCGCGCTGGAGACCAGAGTGGCCCTTATCGACGAATACCGCGGGACCACGGGTCGTTCGCTCACCTATCGGATCAGCCTTGCCGCGCCGGATCGCACCTTGGGCGAGGCGGAGCTGCGTCAGCTGCGGGAGAGCGCCATCAACGCGGTCGTGGCCGGGGGAGGCGCCACCCTTCGCGGCTAGGGCTTGGCAGATTATGCACTGGAGTGTATAATCTCCTTTCGTGAGAGTTGTTGTCTTCGGAGCTTCGGGGTACGCCGGGGCAGAATTGGTGCGGATTATCGCC
>JAJZNF010000218.1 GCA_021847985.1 Actinomycetes bacterium
TAGCAAACGCCTACACCGCCGGCCGGATCACCAGCACACGAGAGGCCAACATGCTCGCCAACGTGCAGACCCGGGTGACCGATTTCGTCAACAACACCAGGACTGACTGCGTTGGCCCCCGTGGCCCGGGAGGGTCATTCGGTCAAGGCGGATTCCCGCTTGGGACTCAGACCAGCGCCGGGTCCGCGACGGCAAGCGCCTGAGCGCACTTTCGGCTTCAACACGGAGAGGCCCGGCTTAGGCCGGGCCTCTCCTCATTCCCCGATCTTTACTACCGCACCGGTGCCCGGAGCGGCGGTATCCCTAAGCCGTGACCGGCACCGCACTGCGCTCGGCCGAGCGCGAAAGCAGTGCGTAAACCACGGCGGCGATGGCCAGGCCCAGGTAGTAGCTGATGTCGCCGCCATTCAATGCCTTGGCTATGGGGCCCTCGTAAATGCTGGTGTCGACGAACGGCACGATGACAAGCAAGGCGGCGAGGAATGCCACCAGCGCCCTGCCCTCGAACTGCGCGTTCGAAGCTCTGGACAGCTGACCCTTCCATGCCCCCACCAGAACTATGCCGATCCATGGCGCTATCCAGTACGAGATGAGCAGCAGGAAGTTGTTATAGAGGGTGAGCAGGTGCGAGGAGGAGGCGTACGCGAGCACCCCTCCCACCGCCGCCAGCACCGCCGCCGCATAGGGACGCAGGAACGGCAGGTCGAGCGAGAGCAGCGACATGGTCGAGGTGTAGGAGTTCAGTGCGTTCGCAGTTGCCGTTCCGCCGATGATGGCCAGCTCGGCCAAGATGGCATAGCCGCCCATCAGCGTCTTGACTATGGCGATGGCGCTGTCGTTGCCCAATCCCAGTGCCCCGGCGGTCGCGCCAACCAGCTCGGTCCAGGTGCAGGCCAGGAAGGAGCCGGCGAAGGTGTTTACGAAGACCTTGCGCCGATCCGCGTTCTCAGGCAGGTAGCGGCCATAATCCGAGGCATACGGGGCCCAGCTGAAGGAGTAGCTGGCCACTGCGGCCAGAAAGATCAGGAACGGGCCGTAGCTGAATCCGGAGAGAGCGGCGTGGCCGAGCTTGGCGCCGGCCAGGTGGCTGATCGCGCTCACGGTGAGGGCAAGGAACATCGCCGCCTGGAAATAGGCCATAACCTTCTCGAAACGGTGGATCACGTCGTGGCCGAGATAGACGATGCCAAGCTGCACCGCGACCATGATCACGTAGGAGGGCAGGAGCGGCAGGTGCGCGACGGTGGAGATCGCCTCACCGCCGACGGTGGTGTTGACGATGTACCAACCCAGCGACGATACCGCGTTCATGGCCGCGGGCAGGTAGTTTCCGCGCCTGCCGAAGATCCTGCGCACCAGGGGCATCTGGGCAAGGCCGTACCCGGTCGAGACCGCGGCCGTGGAGGCGAGCAAAGTCGAGGCGAGGAGGTTGCCCACTATCACCCCGATCACCGACGGGATGAGGCCGAGTCCGAGGATCGGGCCGAGCAGCCCGACCAGGAAGGGCGGCATGCCCATGTTCGCAGACCACCAAAGGAAGAAGAGCTGCTTGGGAGAACCCTTGCGCTTGTCCGGCGCAACCTGCTCGATCCCCAGCCGCTCCACGTTCTTCAACCCGATAGACATCCTCTCTCCATCTCCAAAACGGTAGAGGCGAGAGAAAGTGGAGCTTGAGCATGGCTCGACCAGGATCAATCGCCTCTAGAGCGATGAAATCCCTGGGAGCACTCGCTAACCCTTGGGTGGCCCACATTCTATATCCGGCCACGCCCGCTACCGGACACTTCGCGCAGAGTCAGCGATGCGTCAGCGATGGAAGGCCAAGGTCGTCGACGAACGGGCAGCCTGAGGTCCTCTCGTGCCGCCCCGAGACGGACGGGTGACCCAGCCACAGCTGCCTCGAGCGCCCGAGCAATGACCGTCCGCGCTCGCCCAGCATGGCAACCAAAAGCTTCTTCATCGCCGCCCTCCTTCCGAGCAGGACAAGGGACCGTCGGACCCGCCGCGATCAGCCCCGGGTCCGTATTGCCAAATTACGGGGGAAAAGTCAGGGAAGGGTAAACGAACTTCTGCGATCACGTTAATCCAGTTCACTCGCCACCTCAAGACCGCAGGGAGACGATGTCGGCCTGGTTCAGCGAAGGGTGCTCGGCTCCGGAGAGGACACACCCCGGATCGGGAGCCAGCGGATCGCCGAATACGGCGTAGGCCCGGGCCCTCGAGCCCCCACAGGCCAAGGCGTAGGCGCACTCCCCACAGCCCCCGGCGAACCGAGAGGGGTCGCGAAGGGAGGTGAAGAGCTCGGACTCGCGGTAGATGTCCACGATGGAGCGCTCGCGCACATTCCCTCCGGAGAGTGGCAGGTAGCCGGAAGGGTAGACCTCGCCCAGGTGGTCGATGAAGGCGAATCCACGCGCCTCCCGGACGATCTGACGCGGCGGCTGGTCGCCCATGTACCCGCCCTCGTGCTGGACTCGCACATAATGTGGGGCGCCGACAGCGGTGACCCGGAATCCGACCTTACCCTGATAATCGGCCAGATACTTGAGAACACGTTCGATCTCATCGGCCTCGAGGCTCGACTTCAGATTCGCCCTTCCCATGGGGATCACGAAGAAGACCTCCCAGCTGGAAACCTGTAGCGCCTTGGCCAGCTCTCCCATGGCCTCGAGCCCTTCGAGTGTGAACCGCCCCACCGAGGTGTTGAGCTGCAGCGACATGCCCGACTCCACCACCGCGTGGGCCACCTGGATGGAGCGCTCGAATGTGCCCTTCACGCCTCGGAAGCGATCATGGATCTCCGGGTTGGGGCCGTCGATTGAGAGCGAGATGGCTCGAACGCCCATATCGGCCCAGTGGTGCACGAGCTCGTCCGTGATCCGTGGGGTGACCGACGGGGAAATGGAAGTGATGAAACCACGAGAAATGGAGGCCCCGAGGATTTCATCCAGATCTTCGCGTTCAGAGGGGTCGCCCCCGGTGAAGACCATGACGGGCTTGAAGGTGAACTTCTCCGCCATGTCGTCGAGAACCGCGGATATCTCCTGGACGCTCAACTCGCCGGCATTGCGATGTGGAATGGCGCGCGCCCGGCAGTGGCGGCAATGCAGCTGGCACGCTTTGGTCACTTCCCAAGTGAGTACGTGCATCGACTGAGAGAGATCCATGGCCAACCTCCATGAGGGTCCTGCACCTGAAGCCATGCTGGGTGGCTTCAATTAGCAAGCTATACCTCCCGGACGCGCCGGGCTTAGGGCAGTTCGTCCCTAAGGGGCCCGCCTAGGTCATTGAGCAGGGTGGCTGTTGACCATGCCCGGCAAAATGCCCTGCGCCGGCTATTCGACCGTCACCGTCTTGGCGAGATTCCGAGGTCGGTCGACGTCGTAGTCAAGCCCTCGCGCCACGTGGTAGGCGAACATCTGCAACGGGATCACGTCGATCATTGGCGCGAAAAGGGGATGCACCTGTGGAACGGCGATGAACGACTCGCCGCCCCGCGTCAGCTCGGCATCGATCGGGTTGCCCACCAGGACCACCTGGGAGCCGCGCGCGCGCACCTCCTCGACGTTGGCCAGCAGCTTCTCGTGCAGGCGGGTGCGGGTGGCGATAACCACCACAACGGCGTTCTCGTCCAGCATCGCGATAGGCCCGTGCTTCAGCTCACCGGCGGGATACCCCTCGGCGGGAAGGTAGGAGATCTCCTTCAGCTTCAGCGCCCCCTCGAGGGCCACCGGATAGCCGACGTGCCGCCCGATGAAATAGAAGCGCGAGATGCCCGCGTGCTTGCGCGCCAGATCAGCGAGCGAGCCCCAAAGCTTGAGGGTCTCCTCCATCTGGGCGGGAATCTCCTGAAGCTGCTCGTAGAGATCGGCAACTTCCTGGGGATATAGATGCCCCCGCAGGCGTGCCAGTTCCAGGGCCAGCAGCATGAGGGCACCGATCTGGGCGGTGTGGGTCTTGGTGGCGGCGACTCCCACTTCGGGCCCCGCCCGCGTGTAGAGAACCGCGTCCGCCAAGCGCGCCATGGAGGAGCCGACAACGTTGCAGACCGCCAGGGTCTGAGCCCCAAGGTTCTTGGCCTCATGAAGCGCAGCGAGCGTATCGAGTGTCTCGCCGGACTGACTCACGGCCACCACCAGGGTCCGCTCGTCAACCACGGGGTCGCGGTACCGGAACTCCGAAGAGATGTCGAGCTCCACGGGGAGCTTGGTCCAATGCTCGATCGCGTACTTGGCCACCATCCCCGCATGGTAGGAGGTGCCACAGGCCACGATGAAGACCTTGTTGATGCGAGCCCACTCGTCCGCGTCGAAGGCCGCCACATCGAGAGCGAGCGAGCCGTCCGCGTTCAGGCGTCCGGCCAGGGTGTCACGTAGTGCCGCCGGCTGCTCGAAGATCTCCTTGGACATGAAGTCGTCGAAACCGGAGCGCTCCGCCGACTCCAGCGTCCAGCTGACGCTGAACTCCACCAGAGGCACGGTGCGAAGCGAAAGATCCGCCATCGACGCGCCCTCGGGTCTGACGACAACGATGTGCTCGTCGTCAACGTGGAAGAAGGAGGTCGCCCGGTCCAGAATGGCGGGAATGTCGGAGGCCAGGTACCAGGTTTCCCCGTCGGTTCCGAGCACCATCGGAGCCATCCTCTTGAAGCCCACCAGCACACCGGGTTCATCAACGCTGGTCACCACGAAGGACATGGCCCCCCGCATGCGTGAGGCGATTGCCGCCACCGACTGCGCGAGCGAGGCGCCGCCGCGCATCTCCACCTCCACCAGGTGCGCGATGACCTCGGTATCCGTCTCGGAGGAAAAGACATGCCCCTTGGCGAGCAGCTCCTCCTTCAGTTCCCGGTAGTTTTCGACAATGCCATTGTGGACAATGGCCACGTGCTCGGTGCAGTCCAGGTGCGGATGCGCGTTGAAGAGAGTCGGAGCGCCATGGGTGGCCCAGCGGGTGTGCCCGATGCCCGCGTAGATCTCCCCCGTATGCTCGGAGGCCTCCTTGTCCAGCGTGAGAAGCGACTTGGTGCCGCCGGCGGCCCTGTAGCGCGAGAACCCGCCCTCCCGGTCGTGCACCACCACTCCCGCGGAATCGTATCCGCGGTACTCAAGGCGGTGAAGCCCAGTGGTCAGCACCTCCACGGAGGCGCGCTTCCCGGTCACGGCAATGATTCCACACACGCTAAATCAGGCTAATCGGGAGCGGCCAATGGCGGCGGGCGGCCTGCTCCGGGCTCTAAGCAGGCTGATTCATGCTGCCGGCGAAGTAAGTTGCGACGTCGCAGGCCGTCTGGTCGGGGCCGCATTGCACCTGCAGGATGAACTTGTCCCCCGCGTTCAGCACCGCCGGCGTCTTGAAGCTGAAGCTCTGGCTGGTCAGCGAAAGCAGGTCGAAGATGAACAGCGGTCTCGTCGTCGAAGAAGAGGCTACATACTGCTCGATCCGCACGTAGCCCACCCCGCCCGCCAGGTTCTCCACGACCAGGTCGGTCAGGGAAAGAGTGCTGCTGGCCGGGATGACGTAGCTGGTGGAGTTGGAAGAGCCGGGCTGTGCAATGGTCTCCAGCGTGTCGTTGAAGTTCACGTTCACGAACTTGGGCGGCGGAGGCGCCGTGGTGGTCGTAGAGCTGGTGGTGGTCGTGGAAGAAAGCGCCTTCACCTGCGATGAAACCGTGGAGACCTGCGAGGCGGCCTGGGACAGTGCCGAGTTCACGTTGGAGACCTTCTGGCTCAGCGCGCTGGAAGCCTGGTTCTGGGCCGCGATCGAGGGAGCAAGGGCTGAGACGGCGACGTTCTTCACCGCCGGCTTGATGAGTGCGAACCAAATGGCCAGGGCCGCGGCAATCGCCAGAAATGCCAGGCCCAGCCGGGAAAGAACAGGCCGTTGGGACATCTGACCATCGACTGAGACGGGATCCGCCCCGTCCTGCAGCACCTGCACCTTGAAGCGGTGCTGACGCTGCTGCCCCCTGAAGATCTTCTTGCGCGGCCGTATGCGGATCTTGACGAAGTGGGACTTGCCGGGGGTCAGCTGCATGGTGCGCGGCCGCACCAGGAAAGCGAGCGAATCGCTCGGGTCCCGCGTCACCACCGAGACGTTGGTGGGGGTGTTTCCGCGCGAGTCCACAGCCAGGGACATGCGCGCCCTCACCCTGCCGCTCACCGACTGGGGCGCCAGATCCACCTTGATGTCGTTGTAAGTGCCGACCTTGAGGATCCCCTCCTCGACCACAGCGCTATCCGGCGAGTTCATCGGCACCACCATGGCGCCGAAACGGGTGTCGCCAGGCTTGACCTCCGGGTCCCGCGGCGGAGCGAAGGTGATCTTCACCTTCGACGAGGTGTTAGGGAAAAGCGAGACGCTCGAAGGTTCGAACGTCATCCACGGCGCGGCGTCACCGACCGCGGACAACTTGAACTGCTCGACGATTTCTCCCGTGTTGTAGACGGTCAGGGATGTCTCGGCACTCTTGCCGGGATCCACTGAAACGTCGCCGGAATCAAGGACGGCCACTACCGACAAGACTCAACTCCCGCTCTCGCGCCCGTATGGGCAATTGGCGTTCGGGTACTCAAACTTGGTTCACCTGCAACTGCGTGTCGCTCGCCGGATCCAGCTCACCCGAGCCCTCGATCAGGTTCGAGACATTGGGGACCCAGATGTTTATCGGCTGGCTCGGATTGGCCGGCGTGGGCGCGTTGCCGAACACCCCCACGGTTGCCTGAGCGTTGACCACGGCGCTGATCCCTCCGGAGTTCACCGAGATACTGGCGTTTATGGAGTTGACCACGATCACATCGCCTGATGCACTGGACGAGAATGTCGTACTCGGGCCGCTCCCGCCGATCATCACCGTGGCAACGTTGGGCGCACCTACCATGTAGGCGCTGGCGGAGAAGCAGATGTACTGCTGGCAGAACGCCGCCTGACCCAGCTTCATCTCGTCGACCAGCTGCGTGACGAGCTGGCTGCCGTAGAACCCGCCCACAGCGATCGGCCAGTAGCCCATTTCGAGCACTCCGGGCCGATACCCGCCGATGAGGACGTCGCAGCTGGACTGCGATCCTGGGGCGATGTTGCAGCTGGCCTGCGAGCCGATCACGTTCACGATGCCGTCGATCGCAACCGTCCCGGGCTGGCCGTTGAGCAGGTACCCGTCGTTGGATGCGTAGCCGTTCTGCAGATTTACCTGGGCGGGTACGTAGGAGCAGGTCTGGTTGGGCTGACTGGGCGGGCACAGCGAACCATTGGACAGGTCCAGCGTCGTGAAGCCGCTTCCACCGTGCACCGTGTTGTTGCCCGGCCCTGTCTCGAAGGTCGTATTACCTCCGGTGCCGACCAGGGTGTCCCCACCGCCAAGGCCAACCACCAACGAAGTCCCCAGGCCGGCAGTGATCGTCACCGTGCCCTGGGTTCCCACCAGCACGTCGTTGTTGTTCGAACCGATGACGCCCGAGATCTTGTTGGAAGTGCTCTGGTTCAGCGTAACGCCGCCACCCCAACCCCCGGAAACGCTGTTGGGCCCGACCGTAGGTAGTCCCGAGCTGGAAAAGCCCGACGGGCTCAAGTACTGGCCGGGGAGTTGAAGCGCGTAGGTGAGTGAGATGTTCACGTACACGGAATTGGGCGCGCCCGCCATGTCGAGGATCTCCGAAGCGGAGGTCGAAGGGTTGATCGTAACGTAGGAACCCGCCGGTGAGGCGGGCACGAAGTAGTCGGTGCCCGGAGTCCCGGTGAGGGTGCTGCTGCCCTGCCCCGACACCTGATAGCTCACTCCGAAGGGCTTGCCACTCTGCACGGTGACGGAGATTCCTGCGGTGCCGTCCTCGACCACGTTGTTGCCGCCGGTAAGGACGACGATGGTCGGCGTGGATCCCGACGCTCCATGGATGACGTTGTAGGCGTTAGAGGCCGTCGTCGGCATGATGACGGTCCCAATCAGGCCTGGAGTCAGCTGATAGTAGGCCGAGCCGACCAGCTGGGGAGCGGAATCAGAGAGGTCGATGCTCAGGGCCGCCACACCGGTGTTGGTCAAATTGAGGTTGTCGTTCCCGGTGCCGAGCAGCACCAGGCCCCCGGTGCCCGCAACGTAGGTGTTGGAACCTCCCATCGAGGTGATGACCGAGGAGAGATTGTCGCCGGTGATGGTGTCGCCGCCCGATGCGGAATCGACGATGTTCTGGATCGAGTAGATATTGTCCGACGCGGTCGTCGAGCCGCCCAGCAGCACGGAGAGCGAACTTCCCGCCAGGTTGACGTTGGCGTAGTAGCCCGTTCCGAGCTGACTCAGGTCCAGTGTGTCGGAGCCGCCTCCGCCAAAGAAACTGAAGCCACCCGAGACCGGGTCCACAAGGAAGACATCCGCGTAAGGCGAGCCGACAAAGTTCTGGATTCCGCTGAAGTGGTCGGCCGAAGGTGCAGTGGCGCAGCTGGTCGGCCCGAGCGCACATACCTCACTGTTGACCATATCCATCAGCACGCCCTGGCCACTGGCGACGCCGTAGCTCACGTAGCTGAGCGTGTTACCCGACGCGACGCCCTCGAAGGTGAGTCCGAACGCATTCGTCTGGCCCTTGAAGGTGGTATGCCCTTGCGCCGACCCCTTGAAAACGAGGATCCCGCTGAAGTCGTAGGTTCCGCCCTGCCCATCGGCAACCTGGCCCTTTGCCGCATCGAGGATTGTTCCGGTCGGGAAAGCGGAAAGGTCGATGGTGTTCATGCTGGCGTAGTTGACAGTTCCGGCAATGGTGACAGTACCCGATGCCAGGTTCGCCCCGAGCGCAAAGTAGCCACCCCCCGCCGATGGGCCGATGATCTTGGCCACCGGGAAAGGATTTCCCGATGCCGAAAGGGTGTAGGTGAACGCTTCTGTTACCCCCGAGGATGGCGCGGCGGCTTCGACGATTAGGGCGCTCAAGGAACTCGAGCCGACGTCGAAGTAGGTGCCCGCCGGCAGGCGGGTGGCATCGAGCTGATTGGACGGACCCGCGAGGTTGAATGCGAGATTGGACAGGCCGGTGGTAGAGGAAGGCAAGATCACGTCGACACCACCAGTGGTTGGCACTACGTTGTCGAAGGTGGTGAATCCCTGGCCCGAAGCCCACGCCGTGGTACTGCCGGCCCGAAGTATGCAGAATTGAGATCCGAGCGGACTCGAGCAGTCGGCGGGGTTGAAGTCGAGAACTGCTTGGCCCGCCTCGAGCGTGGCACCGATGTCGAAGGTGCTTGGAGCATTGGCGTCGCCGGAGAACTGATACCCCAAAGCCGACGTGTCGTCCAAGGTCACCACGTAACCACCGGTATTTGCGGGTCCGATGACGGCCTGGAAACCGGTCATGCCCAGGGTCACCAGTGACCCGCCGACAAAGGTTTCGGCCCCGCTCGGGACGACACTGAATGTCGTTCCAGCGGTGCCGAGCTGGGATGCGAGCGCCGGAGAGGACGCGTTGAAGCTGTCGTTGGACCCGCCCGCCACTACGGACAGGGCCGGGACCGAGCTCGGAGTGAGGCTGAGCGCGCTATTCGAGAAGCTCAGTGACGCGCTTCCGCTGGTGCCGGTGTAGAGGTTGTAGATGCCGTTGACCGCCTCCCCGGTGAAGGTGGTCCCATAGACGGAGGAGTTGTAACTCACGCTGGCGGAGCCATTCTGGGTGCCGGTTATCTGGAACTGCTCGCCCGCTTGGCCCTGGGTGGCATCCAGGGTGTTGCCGGCACCGATCGCATCGAGGGTAACGGGGACGGGGTTGCCCAGCACAAAGTCCGTGTAGCCGGACGAGGCACCGACAATAGTCCCGACCCCAGCCGCAAGGGAAGGCGGAGGGCCGGGAAGTATGTAGCTCTCGAAGTACATGGTGGGGCCGCCAAAGCTGAGCGAACAAGTGGCGGTGGCCGAGCAGGCAAAGAGATCCACCGTTGCTGCGGCCGACGAGCTGGTCGGCAGGCCGGCGATGCTTAGCGTGTCCCCGCCGGGCGAATTGGTGCCGACGGTCGAGCCGACGATGGAGTCCCCTGGGGCGATCGACTTGACCGTGAAGGTGTTCGAGTAAGTCGCCGAACCGTCGACGGCGGTCACTCCGTTGAAGGTCACCGTTGCACCTACGCCCCCACCGATGGTCACGGTCGAACTCGTCGAGGTGAAAGTGGCCGCGACGCCAATCCCCAGACCGGAGAAGTCCAGCACCTGGGCATTCGAAGCACACCCGACACCGCAACTGACGGTGATCAGCCCTGGAGTGGTGGTCGAGAAGCCGTAATGGGCGCCCGGGGAGCTGACGAATCCGGTGAAGCCGGAGAATGTCGAAGTCGGCGTTCCGGTGCCTGTGTCGAAACTGCCCAAGTAGCTGCCCGTCACCGACACCGTGGTTCCGGCGGGAGCCTGGCTCAGGTCGAGGGTGTTGCTGGCCGAACTCGTAACCGAAAGGTTGAGCGAGACGCCGCCATTGGCAAAGAAGTAATTGGCAAGCGTCGAGGAGCCATTGATTGATGCGAAGTCCGAGTAAATGGTGCAGTAGCTGCCAACCGGACATGAGCTGGCGTAGCCCGGCGTCGATGGGGCAAGGTATGCGTAGCGGTCGATGGTGTCGATGACCATCGTGTCCCCGCTGACATTTGCCCCGGTGAAGTCGAGGGAGTTGGTCGAAGCAGTGCCGGCACCTATCAGCGAGACAGACACCAGACCGGAGTCGAGCACCGTCATGTATCCCGAGCTGGGGCCATAGATGAATTCAACGCCGGCCGGGGAGGCCTGGCCCATGGCCTGGAAGTACATGGTCACGCCGCTCTTGGTCAGCGTGCACCCGCCGAGGCTGGAGCAGGAGGTCAAATCGACCGTTGCGACCTTCGAGCTGCTGGTGGAGAGACTGATCAGAGAAAGTGTGTCGCCGACGACCGATCCCTCG
>JAJZNF010000066.1 GCA_021847985.1 Actinomycetes bacterium
TTCCCAGATGATCACCAGCATCGAGACGGCCATCGAGACCATCTCGGGCATCGTCGGCCTCGAGGCGGGCGACCTGATCGCCATGGGAACCCCTAGCGGGGTAGCGGTGAGCTTTGATCCGCCGAAGTACCTGGTGTCAGGCGATGAGGTGAGGTCCGAGATTTCGAGCATCGGGTCTTTGGTTAATCACGTTCGCGTTGCTTAGCCGGCGTTAGCGTTCGAAAGACGCGAGCGCACGGATGCACTTCCAAGCGGAGGGTTGCTGAGCCTGGAGACCACGGTTAGGACCGTCGTGCGGCCTGATCGGAGGAAGGCTCATGCTCCGGCCACTTGAGGACCCATTGCACGTCAGGTGGTGGGGCATTTCGCTGATTGACCCAGGGGGGTTTCCATGACTCTTGCCAACAGCGCACCTCTCACTCGCCTGATTCAGAGCCTCGGTTTGGTCACCTAATCGCGGAAGTCAGGTGATCGTTCGCCCGCCATCTCAACCGTAATCGCAAGAAGATCTGGAGCGCGGATCGCGTTCATCGCAACACAGGTCGTTCACTTATCGAACGGCAAGCCTGCTTGAATCAGAAATTGAGAGGCAGGAAAATCCGCGATCCTCGTAAACTTGATCCTGCCGTGTCTAGGCGAGCGTTTGAGCTGACTTCTCCTCCGCCTCGCTCGATAGTCCAGGGTCGACCGGCGCTTTAAGGTTTGGCGCCGAAGGAGACTGGCGGCGGAGGCTCCTGATTCGGAGCGGGCCTATGCCCTTGGCCGAGGTGAGGCCTACTGCGGCGATGAGGATCACACCATCGAACACGTCTGGAGACCAGGAAGGTCCGCCGACGACAAGTAGGCCCACGTTGCCGGTTCCAAGTAAGAGCACCGCCACGATGGTTCCCCAAGAGTTGAACCTGCCGCCCTTGAACTGCGTAGCACCCAAGAACGCCGCGGCGAATGCAGGTAACAGGAAGCTAGGTCCGGTGGCGGGAGAACCCGCACCTATCTGTGCAGTAGCAAGGACACCCGCGATTCCAGACAAGGTTGCGGATGCAAGTAGGCCGGCGGCGCGGATTCCATTGACACGTACTCCGCTGAGGCGTGCCACCTCGACGTCAAAGCCGATGGCGTAAGTTCGGCGCCCGAACCCGCTCTTTTCCAGTCCGATATAGAGCAGTATTGCGGCGGCGATGGTCACGAAGACTGGAAGCGTTAGGCCAAGGATGTTTTTCAGTGCGACGTCCTGCTGGAAGGCTCCGTTGACGTTGGTGGCGATGGTGTTGTCCCCGGATACCGCGGTCGCGATTGCGATGAAAATGCTACCCGTGGCGAGAGTACCTATAAAGGAGTCGATGCCCAGCCCGAGCACCACAGCGGAATTGATCAGACCTGCAAGTACGGCCACGACGACGCCGGCTACTACGCCGGCCAGCGGGTTGGCGCTCACGTTGGCAAGCACCCATGCAGCGGCAATGCCGGATAGCCCTGCTGTGCTGCCAACCGAGAGGTCGTAGATGCCCGAGGAGAGGGGTAGGAGTAATGCCAGTCCGACAAGGCCGGTTACCGCGTATTGGTTGAATACGAGCTTGGCCGTCCCATAGTTAGCGAAGTTTGTGGGACTGATGACTGAGAAGATGACGACAAGAGCAACGAGGACGTAGACGGCCCCAATGCTACGCGGCCCCAGACGCTTGGTCCAGAATGTCTTTCGGGTTGCGCTCAATTTTTCTCCTTGCCCCCTACGTGGAGTTCCAGAATCTTTGTGCGGTTGTCGGCGGAATCGGGTGCCTTGCTCATTGCGTTGAGGATGCCGGTTTCCGACCACTCCGGGTCGCCGCTGCCGACAATGGAGACCAGAGAGCCCCGGTTGAACACGAGGATGCGATCGGCGATGGGGAGGACGTCCGAGAGTTCAGATGTAGTGATCAGCAATGAGTGGCCGTCATCGGCGAGGGAGCGAAGGGTGCCGAGCATGGAGCTGGCGGCTCCCACGTCCACTCCCGCGGTGGGCTCGTCTATGAGCATCAAGACCGGATCTATCGCCAGCCACTTTGCCAGGATGACCTTTTGCTTGTTGCCGCCGCTCAGATGGATGCACCGATAGTTGGGGTCTGCCGGCAGGATCGCAAAACGTTCGATCCAGCTCTCCGTCCTTCGCCTCTCCTCGGCTGCGTTGACGATGTCGCCGAAGCCGGTCAGTGTGTCAAGCGAACCCAGGGTCAAGTTCTCGCGGATCGTGAATTCGTTGACGAGACTGCCCGCCAAGCGATTACCGGGCACCAGGGCGATGCGATGGTCCAGGCAAGCGCGCGGGTCCAGGCCGCTCAACTCGACGCCGTTGACTCGGATCTCTTCGACCGTGGCCGGAATTGCTCCGGCAAGCGCGTAGACCAGTTGTTCTCGCCCGGAACCGGACAGGCCGACCGCCCCGACGCACTCGCCTTTGGCGATAGAGAAGCTGACGTTGCGAATCCGGTGCGCCGTGAGGCCCCTGACCTCCACGGCTGGTGATCCGTCAAGGTCATGGGTGCTTTTTCTTTTCGGACGGTGGGCGGTCGGGCGGGTGAGCACTTGGCCGGCCTCTGCTCCAAGCATGGCGCTGACCAGCTGTTCGTGGGTCGCCTCCGCACTCTCGAGCGTGGCGGTGATCTTCCCGTCCCGGAGAACAGTGACTATCTGGGTCATGTTAAGGACGTCATCGAGCTGGTGGGAGACGTAGAGGATGCCCACCCTTTGAGAGGCGAGCGTGCGGATAACACTGAACAGCCGTTCGGTCTCCGGCCCTTCGAGGGCGGTGGTAGGCTCGTCGAGCATCAGAAATCGCGCCGTGCCTCCGTCGACGCCTGGTGCGATAGCGCGAGCTATGGCGAGCAAGGTTCGCTCCACTGCTGTGAATTCCGAGACAGGACGGTCAAAGGGAAGGTCAGTTTCAAGCATGGCCAAGGCGGAGGCGAGGCGTCTACGCTGTGCAGGCCAATTGACGGTTCTAATCCAGGTCCGGTCGTAGCCGGCAGCCAGCCCAAAGTTCTCCAATGCACTGAACTGTCTGACCAGGCCTAGGTCCTGATGCACGAAGCGCAGCCCGTTTTGATAGCAGACGGCCGGTGATCCGAGAGGTACCGTCTCATCATCCAGCAACATCGCTCCACTGTCGGGCACGTAGTACCCTGCGGCAATCTTGATGAGGGTCGACTTGCCTGAACCGTTGTGACCCACCAGCCCGTGTACGGTGCCCTCTTCAAAGCAGATGCATACGTCCCTGAGCACCGGACGGTTGTCGAAGCGCATTCCGATATCGCGGAGCTCGAGTTTCATTGCGCTCTCCAATCGGCCTCTCCATCGGGGAGCCCACCGCAGCACTTGCTGCCGTGGGCTCCGGTTTCATCAAGCCAAGGTCAGGCGAGAGGTGGCGCATGTCGCCTGGCAGCGTGCCACACGCACCTCATTATCTCAGCCCACGTGCCAAGCGGCCTTGTAGATGCTCTGGAAGTTTGCGACCAATGCCGGCGGCTCGCTTCCGGAACCCTGAAGCACATTGCTTCCGGTGAAGAGCATGGTCGGGAACTTGACGCTAAGCCCTGGTCCCAGAGGGAGGTTCATGTCGGCGCGCAGTACCACGTTTACGGCACCCCAGAGCATCTCCGGCCATGGAATTGCCGCCGCCACGCTTTCCTGGCCTGCCTTCAGGTATCCGGTCTCTGTCGAGGTGGTGTCGGTCGTCGTAATCTTGACCTTTCCCGCCAGGCCAGCTGCCTGCAGTGCCGCAGGGACGCCGTCAGCCTCGTTGGAGAAGTCGAAGAACAGGTAATTCACGGATGGATGCGAAGTGAGGTAAGTGACCACGTTGGTAGGGAGCGTCGACCCGATCGCGGTGAACGGGAACGAGTAGGTGCTCACCGAGCAGCTGGTGCACGAGGACAGCGCCTGCTGGATCGCCTGATGCGTCGAGGAGTATATCGGTGTCGCTGGGCTGGTCATGATCGCGACATGCGCGTTCTTGCCCTTGGAGTCTGCGAGGATCCAGGAACCGATCTCCTTGCCGTACTCCGACTGCGTGGCGGAGGTGAGGATCGCTCCGGCGGCATTGCCGGGCGAGGCGACGTCCACGAGCACCACGGGCACGTGCTCAGCGGCCAGCTGCTGGAGCTGGTTAGACATCAACGAGGGTGGAAATCCGCCGGAGCCGATGACGCCGGCGGGGTTGTCGCGCACTGCCTGGTCATAGCCTGCGGCCACGGTTTGGGGAGTGCCTCCCAGCTGGACCACCTTCACGCTCCAGCCCACTGCAGCGGCGGCATCCTTTACAACGTTGGCGAAGGACTGGCAGACGGGGACGCCGCATGCCATGAAGTCGATCGTCTTGCCGGCCGCTGGCTTGGATGGAAGTGATGGTACCGAGAAGGCGGTCGGGCGCTGTTCGAGCGACTGGACGTACGAGGCGGCAGCTGCGACTGCCGCCGAGTTCCCGGACGACGTCGTCGCGGTGCCGCTGGACGTCGAAGATGACGCCGAGCTTCCGCACGCCGCCAAGGTCAGGCCAAGAACCGCGGATGTGACCGCTCCTCGGCGAAGAGCCGAAATATTCACGTAATTGTCCCCTCTCCAATTAGTTCAAGTGCTCCTGCCAGCACTTTCTTCGCTGGCAAGCCGCTACCCCGAGTTGCCCGGCATGCGTTTTCCCCCACCGGCCTTCCCGTGTCCAATCAATGTACGGTAGGTTTCCGAGCTCGTCAAGCAAATTTTGGACCAATCTTCGAAAATGCTTGACAGCGGCTGGTCGCGCGGCGAACATTGGCTATCGCGTCCGGACCTAGGGGGTGGTGAGGCTTGGCCAGGCGGTCAGTTACGGTTGGATGTGGAGCGGGTTTCGCGGGGGATCGCATGGAGCCCGCGGTTGAGATGGCCCGCTCTGGAAGCGTGGATTTCGTTGGTTTGGAGTGTCTGGCGGAGCGAACGCTCGTCACCGGCCTTATAGAGCGGGCGGCCGACCCGGCGAAGGGGTATGACCGGAGGTTGGAACGGCGGCTCGGACCGCTGTTGCCTGCGGCCGTAGCCAACAGGTGCGGGATCGTAACCAATCTCGGCTCGGCTAATCCTCACGCTGCTGGCGAGCGGATCGCGGCCATGTGCAAGGCGAACGGACTTTCAGGCATCACGGTGGCGATGCTGGGCGGGGATGACCTGAGCGGGAGTCTGGATGACGTCGTCTGGGAGGGCGATCCGCTAGAGGAGGGTGGCCGATGGCTCGGCGCCCACGCCTACCTCGGCGTCGAAGGGATGGCGGAGGCCTTTCGCGAGGGAGCTTCCATCGTTGTGACAGGACGCGTGGCGGACAGTTCGCTCTTCGCGGCTCCGGCGATTGCGGCGCTCGACTTGGACGCCGAGGCTTTGGCAGGGGCGCTGACCGCCGGGCATCTTCTCGAGTGCGGAGGCCAGCTGACGGGAGGAAATCTGGCCGCCACCAAAGGGAGGCAGCTTGACGCCCATGACCTTGCCAACCTTGGCTACCCAACCGCAACGATCGAGCGCGACGGCTCTTTTGTTCTCGGCGTGCTGGACGGCAAGCCTGCGCGTCTTGACCTGGTCAGCACGACCCTCCAGCTCCTGTATGAAGTTCACGATCCGCGGCTGTACCACACTCCGGATCTAACCCTGGACTTCGGTAATCTGCTCCTTGAGGAGGTGGGGGAGAACCGGGTGCGCGTGAGTGGTGCGCGGGGTGCCGGTCGGCCCGAGTCGCTGAAGGCGATTGGCTTTGTCAAGCGGCCTGGCGAAGTGGCCGACGTGGAGATTACCTATGCGGGCGAGGGCGCGATCGATCGCGCAATGGTCGCCAGGGACGTCTTGCGCGAGCGGGTCGAGTCGCTGGGGCTGCACGACTATGCGGTGGATCTGGTGGGGATCGACTCGGTGCTTGGGGCGGTTGCCCACCTGGCGCCAGGATACGCGCCGCCAGAGCTGCGGGTGCATATCTCCGCAAGATGTACCGAGGCGGAGGAGGCGCAGGCGGTCGAGGACGAGGTCTACGCCCTTACCCTCTCGGGCCCGGCGGGTGGTGCTTCTCTCCGCTCCGAGAGGCGGCCGCATGTCAGCGTGGTCTCCGGCCGGGTTGCGCGGTCCTCGGTGAACGTCTCCGTGGAGCGTCTGGTCTCATGAGAATAAGTGATGTGGCGGCAGGTCGCGCAGGTGACAAGGGCGACGTCTTGGACCTCACGCTCGTGGCATACGACGATGAGGGTTATCGCACCCTGGTGCACCGGGTGCGCGCTCGTGATGTCGAGCAATGGCTGGCGCACGTGGCACCCAGCCCGGTGGTCCGCTACGAGCTTCCAAACGTGCGTGCGTTGAAATTCGTGGCCAGCCGGGCCCTGGCGGGCGGCGTCTATCGCTCTCTCCACGCCGGAATGCACTGGCAAAAGGCCGCTATCTGGCTGTTGCTTGACAAGGAGTTGCCCGATGCATGAATCGGCCAGGCCGCTCGTATGCGTTCGTCCACCAGGGTGGACGCACGCACAGGCGCAACCGTTCAAGGCCTTGATGACTTGGGTGCAGCGGGCGGAGACGCTGGGCTTCGACGGGGTCTTCGTCGGCGACCGCCTTCTCTCGGAGGCTTCGCGCGCCGGCGAGGTGGTCTATGGCGCGACCATGCTGGACGCGATGGTTACGCTTTCGGCCATTGCGGCAGGCACCGAGAAGGTCCTACTTGGGCCACTTGTGCTCGTCTTCCCGTTCCGGCACCCCATACAGCTGGCCAAGTCAGTGGCGTCGCTTGACGTGGTCTCGGGTGGCCGTGTCGTGCTGGGAGCGGGGATCGGTTGGAGCGAGACGGAGTTCAGCGCGCTCGGGGTGGCGCGCGCCGGCCGCGGCGAGATGTTTGAAGAGGGGTTGGCGGTGGTACGGCGCCTCTGGGAGGGCCGTCCCGTCGACCACCACGGCAAGACTTGGAGTTTCGAGGGTGTGGTGGTTTCCCCATCGCCGGTCCAACGGGGAGGGCCTCCGGTCTGGCTTGCTTCGTTCTCGCCGGGACAGGCGCTCGACTGGAGCGGGGGCTCGCTTCCCACCGCGGCCAGCCGGGTTCTGGATCGGGTGGGGAGGCTCGCTGATGGATGGGTCCCACTCATCTACTCGGCCTCCTCGAAGCGCCGGCTCGATGCAGAGACCCTCGCCGAGGCTTGGACACAGGTGCTGGCGGCGGCGGCGAGGGCGGGCCGCACGAGAGAGGACATCGATTTTGTCTTTTCGGACTGGTGCTACGTCCTTGATGGCCCCGGCTCCGAACGGCGCTGCCGCGAGGCCCTGCGGGGTTTCTTCAATGGCACGTGGGACGAAGCGCTACGTACCTACACGATAGGTTCGCGCTCCGAGGTGCTCGAAAAGATAAGGGCGCACTTGAAAGGCATCGACAGGGTCGACGCATACGTCTTGACGCCGCTCGCCGATGAGCTAGAACAGCTCGACCATCTTGCGCACGTAGCCTCCGAGTTGCGACCAAAGCCGGTCGGTTGATGATTTGGGCGGAAGATCTCCCTAGCGGTGCCAGAGCCGGCACCCCAAGGGGACCTTCATGGTGCGACTCCGGGTGGCGTCTCCGCCGAGAGAGCCCGGCTGGTCCTGGTTTGAAGAAAGGTGGATGAATCGATGAACCGGTACCCGGTCAATCCGGAGGCGGTGGGAGTCGCCTCCACGCCGGTGAGGCGGAGGTGGGGAGCGGACGACGCGCTCTTGTATGCAGTCGGCGTGGGCTGCGATCCGGAGAACGGGCTGGCATTTGCGACCGAAAACTGTGCCGGCGTCGAGCAGCAGGCCCTGCCCACCTTCGCCATTGTCCTTTCGTCTCCCCTCCCGATGTTCGATGGCAGGCCCGTGCTTCAGCTCTGGGAGTCCTTGGGGGATATCTCATGGAGGGACGTGGTCCATGGAGAGCAGGACATCGAACTCTATTCTCCGCTCGCGGTCGCGGGCGAAGTCGAGTCGGTGACTCGGGTGAGCGCCATCTGGGACAAGGGAAGCGGGGCCGTGGTTGAGCTTGAGACCACCAGCGTGGATGTCGCCACCGGCTCGCCCGCCTTCAGAGCACGGAGCAGCATCTTTGTTCGCGGAGCAGGAGGATGGGGTGGAGAACGGGGCCCTCGAGCAGATGCGCTCCGGTGGCCTGAGCGCGCCCCCGATCATGTCGTTGATATGCGCACCAGTGAGAACCAGGCACTCATCTACCGGCTGTCGGGGGACCGCAACCCGCTTCACTGTGACCCGCAGCTGGCTCGTGAGGCAGGCTTTCCCCGTCCGATCCTGCACGGGCTGTGTACCTTCGGATTCACGGCGAGGGCGTTGATCCAAAGCGAGTGCGGCAACGACGCCTCCCGGTTCTCGCGCATGAGTGGCCGCTTCAGTTCGCCCGTGCTGCCTGGCGAGACCCTGATTGTTCAGATGTGGGAGGGCGGCGACCGAGTCCTGTTTCGAACGCTGGGTGGCGATGGCCAGGTGGTTTTGGATAGGGGAGAGTTCGTCACCGGCCATTTTCCGAGCCAATGAGAAGTTTGGTCCAATTGTTGGGTTTTCAGTTCTTGAAATGTCTAGGATGAGGTGACGATGGACACATCTGATTCGCGCATCGCTGAAGGCGAGGCGCTCGACAGCTCCACAATCCCCGAGCATCTTGACCTCAATCTCGCTCCAGCTGAGCTGAGAGTTCCCAAGGCGTCCGACGTCCTGGCCAATGCGCTCAGACGCCAGATTCTCTCGGGTGAGCTTCCTGAGGGATATGCCCTGCCGGTGGAGAGGTTGCTCGCCGCGGAGTCCGGGCTGAGCCGCACCGCTGTGCGCGAGGCGTTGCGTATTCTCGAAATAGAGGGTCTCGTCTACACCAAGGCCGGCCGTGCGGGGGGCTCCTTTATCCGGAGGCCGGACGCCCAGTCCGTCGAGAGGACCCTGGCAGTCTTCATGGCCGCACGGCAGGTCAAGTTTCGCTCGTTGCTCGAACTGCGCGAGGCGCTTGAGCCCGCCGGCGCCGAGCTGGCGGCGATCTATCGCACTGAGGAGGATCTCGACGTCCTCCGCACTACCAACCGTCACATGGAGGACTGCTTCGACGACGTCAACAAGTTCTTGCTCTGCAATGTTGACTGGCACGTCGCGGTGGTCCGCGCCAGTGGCAACGAGCTCATGCACGCGATCATCGTCTCGTTATCCAAGGCGATTCACCGAGGCACCGACATCAAGGACTTCAACTCGGAGCGGATCCGCGAGCTCGCGTTGGCCGCGCATCGCAATGTAATCGCCGCCATTGAGAACAAGGACGCGGCTGCGGCGCGAAGGGCCATGGACAGGCACGTTCACAGCTACCGGGTGGAAGTCGAGTCGGGCGCAGTGCCCGATGAGGTCTCATTGGATGGGGGGATGATAAGTGACGAGTGATTCAATCGTCGGCATCGATGTGGGAGGTACCTTTACGGACCTCTACTTCAGAGGTGAAGCGACCCAAGGGGCAGAGGTTCGGGTCCTGAAGGTCCCTTCCACCCCGGACGATCCCTCGCTAGGCCTGCTGCACTCTCTTGAGGCGGCAGGGATCAATCCCGACGAATTGGGGGGCCTTTTCCACGGGACAACCATTGCCACCAACGCCGTCATCGAGCGCACCGGCGCGCGGTGCGCTCTGGTGACCACAAAGGGGTTTCGCGACATCATCGAGCTTGGCCGGCGTGATCGGCCGCAAATGTATGGCCTCGGAGGCGTGCAGCGGCCCTTGGTTCCTCGCGACTTGCGCTGGGAGGTCGCCGAGCGCCTTGACCACCAGGGTGGTGTGATCGAACCGCTTGATGAAGCTGAGGTCAACCGGATCGCGGAGGCGCTTCTGGAGGCCGAGGTGGAGGCCGTGGCGGTCTCATTCCTGCACTCCTATGCCAATCCGGCTCACGAGCAGCGAGCGTGCGAGCTGTTGCGCGCCGCCAACTCCGCCTGGCACGTGGTTGCTTCCTCCGATGTGCTTCGGGAGTACTACGAGTTCGAGCGGACCAGTACCACGGTGATCCAGGCTTACCTCGAGCCATTGGTTAGCCAATACGCGTCCGGGCTCCGGGACAAGCTGGACAAGTGGAACTATGACCGTGGGGTGCGTGTGATGCAGTCCAACGGTGGGGTGGTCACCCTCGAGCGCATGGGCCCGCGAGCCGCACACTTTATCCGCTCCGGTCCGGCCGCGGGGGTGGTCGCGGCGGCCAGGCTCGCCGAGGAGGCAGGCTTCCCCAACATCATCACTGCCGACATGGGCGGCACCAGTTTCGACGTGGCGGTGGTTCGCAATGGGGTTGCCCGCGTGGCGGAGACGACCCTTCTCGATTTCCGGGTCCCCTTGCGGCTCCCCATGGTGGACGTGCACACCATAGGAGCCGGCGGCGGCAGCATCGCGCACATCGACCGCGGGGGCGTTCTCCAGGTCGGCCCGCGCAGTGCCGGCTCGTATCCCGGCCCGATCTGCTTCCGCCACGGGGGTACCGAGCCGACGGTTACGGATGCGAACCTGGTCCTGGGGAGGATCGACGCAAATCGACCGATCGGCGGAGTCGCCAGCGACGGCCTGGATCTCGAAGGGTCGCGGCGCGCATTCGAGGCGTTGGGGGCCGAGTTGGGCATGTCGGTGGAGGCGGCCGCCGAGGCTGTGCTTAGTGTCGTCAACCAGAGGATGGCGGGGCGAATTCGCCTCATGTCGGTCGAGCAGGGGCAAGATCCCCGTGCCTATGTGATGGTTGCCTTCGGGGGTGCAGGCCCACTGCACGGCGCGGCGCTGATGCGCGACGTGGGGATTCAGGCCATGCT
>JAJZNF010000326.1 GCA_021847985.1 Actinomycetes bacterium
CGGCTCCGCAGGTCGGCAATCTTCTCGGTCATGGAGTGCTCGGCCATGTATAGTTAGGCTACTCGACCACCAGGGGCAAGAACCACCAGCAAGATGGCTATACCGCTAGTGACCAGAGGAGAGTTCCTGCGCCTGGATCGTCGTGTCCTGGAGCCTTTGCGCGGGGCGTCAGCCGTTGATCTGATCCTGGCGACGCTCTCCGTGGACGCCGAGATGATGATGCACGGCTACGGCGCGGGAATCTTCGCGATGCCGGTGCCGGGCGACGACACGCGTCCCGATGTCTACGCCTGGTACCTCCCCGAGCGCCGCGGCGTTATCCCCGTCCCACCCGCAGCGAACACCTGGCTTGGCCGGCCACCGCGCAGCCTGCGCAAGTCGATGCGCCACTTCTCCCTCAGCGTCGACCGTGACTTCGCCGCGGTCCTGGCGCACTGCAGCAACCTGCCACGGGATGGGGGATGGATAAGCCCGGCCCTCGAAGTCGCATACTCGGCGCTGCACGCTCAAGGACTTGCGCTGTCCGTCGAGGCATGGGAGCCGGGTGGCGCGCTGGCAGGCGGCCTCTTCGCCGTCCGGGCCGGCGACTTCATCTCGGGGGAATCGATGTTCCACCTGCGGCCCGATGCCTCGAAAGCCGCCCTCGTAGCGCTGGTCGAACTTGCCGGCACGGAAGGGGCCAGATTCATCGACACCCAGTGGCCCACCGATCACCTGAGGCGCATGGGCGCTGTCGAACTACCTTGGCGGGCCTATCTGGACGCCCTGGAGGGCAAGCCGCTCGGAGGTTAGTGGGCCTGAAGGCGGTCGGTGACCTTCCACGCGCCCGGCAGCAGAACCGCGGCCAACACCAGCTTGAGAAGATCGCCGACGAGGAAGGGCACCACCCCCAGCGCCACGGCGTGCGCGAGGGAGATGTGGAGAGAGAAGGCGAGCCATGCGACTCCGAAGGCGTATATGCCCAGGTTGCCGGCCACCATCTCGAAGGCGGTGCCGATCACCTTCTTGTCCATGCCGCGCGAGGCCATTAAGCCGACCAGGGCCGAGGCGGCGATGAAGCCGACGATGTATCCAAAGGTGGGAGACGAGGCAACCGAGAGGCCCCCGGAACCACCCGCGAACCAGGGAACGCCAATGAGGCCCGCCGCCAGGTATAAGCCCGATCCCATCAAAGCACGCCCGGCACCCAGGGCGCTGGCACCGAGAAGAACCGCGAGAGTCTGACCGGTGATGGGAACCGGCGTGAAGGGAAGGTGCACCGAGATTTGAGCGGAGACGCCTATGAAGCCCGCGTAAGCGATCACCAGTATGGCGTCGGCAAGGCGAGTCCGGGCCAGCTGATCCGAGAGAACCCCAGTCCGGAGCACCGCTACGTGGCTGTTCATCACTTCTCCTTCTCTTCTCACGAGGCAGGCGTTTTGCCTCCGTCAAAGATTAGCGGATGAGCGGTGGCACTACCTTCTCAAGAGTTGGCCAAGGGGCCGTTGGGAGCGATCACCTGGGAAAGGGCCTGGTCGGGGATGTTGACAGTGAGGGCCCCAATCGCAGTGCCGATTACCTGCCCCTGAGAAAACCCCAGAACCAGGGAGCCGGAGGCGATGTTGAAGGCAGCGAAGTTCGCGGGCGCCGGTGAGAGCCCCGGGTCGTTCTGCAGTTCGACGGCCGGTATGTGCTGGGCGGCAAGCTGCGCGGTGAGCTGAGTGATCGCGGCCTGAGAAAGAGCGCTCAGGTAGTTGGAGCCTGCCTTGAAAAGATCGCCCAAAGCGTAGGTGGCGCCATTGGAAAGATTGAAGTTGAGCGAGTAGATGTTCGTCGAGGGCTGAGCGGCGGAGACGACATCGGAGTTCAGAACGAACTGGAACGAGGCGACCTTGGAGTCCACCAGGACCGTCTTGTACGCCCCGGTGAGCGTGGAGTTGCCCTGCACCGAAGAGCCGGAGATGGAGGAGACGTTCTGGACGAAGCTGTTGGCCCAGGCAGCGACCGAGGCGATTATCTGGCTGTTGATCTTGGCCTGGGCTGTAGTAGAGGCCATTCCCCCTAGGACCGGGTAGCTGATGGTCACGCTGTAGCTCGGATTCCCTCCCGAGCGCGTGTAGCTGGCGGTAGCGATCGAAGGAGCGACACCCGAGGGCTGAGTGGTCGAGGTGGTCGAGGTGGTAGTGGTCGAAGCGGTGGTAGTCGTGGGCGCGGTCGTGGTGCTCGACGACTTCGATGCGGCGGGTGCCGGCTTGGAGCCACAGGCTGCCAGCACCAGAGCAAGCACCGGAACTGCGAAACTCTTCAACCTCACCCGCACGATGTTAGCCGCACCAACCGCCGGCGTGGGGTGGCAGGGCCTGTCGCCGAGCTCGTCCGCTCGGCGACAGGCCCTGAACTCAGGCCTCCCCGACTACCGAGGCATTGAGCCGGGTGCCCCCCATCGAGCCGTCGAACGGGGAGTTGAAGTTGAAGACTCCGCCATCCGAGGCCACGAGGGTGTAGCCGCCGGTGGGTTCGTAGGACTTGATTCCAACGACCGGTGCATTGAGGGTCTTTCCACCCATCGAGCCCTGGAAGACGGCGCTGCCGAAGCTGAAGACCCCCCCGTCCGAAGCGGCCAACCAGTAGCCCTGGCCGTCAGGTGCGGAGGCTATGCCGACCACGGGCTTGTTGAGGGTCCTTCCACCCATCGAGCCGTAGAAGTTGGCGTCGCCGAAGCTGAAGATTCCGCCGTCGGAGCCAACCAGCCAGTAGCCCTTCCCGTCGGGAGTGGCCGCAATGCCGACTATCGGCTTGTTGAGGGTCTTTCCACCCATCGAGCCGTAGAAGTTGGCGCTACCGAAGCTGAAGACACCGCCATCGGCAGCGGCCAACCAGTAGCCCTGGCCACCCGGAGTTCGGGCGACCCCAACCACTGGCGCGTTGAGGGTCTTTCCACCCATCGAGCCCCTGAACAGGGAGTTGAAGTTGAATATCCCGCCGTCCTTTGCGACCATCACATAACCTGAGGCGTTGGGCGCTAGCGCCGGCCCGGGCGAGAATCCCGAGGTGTCGAAGGAAGGCGGCGCAGCATAGATGTTGCCCGCGGTATCCTCCGTCGCGTTGTAACTCGGGTCTGTGAAATGAGTCGCGGCGTAGCTGTTGAGCGCCGACGGGGAGGCCGCTGACCAGGATCCCGTGGCCACCTTCGACATCAGCGCGTGCAGCGCCGAGACGTACTCCGCGGCGGTGAAGGCACAGTGCCCCGGCTGATCGACGTAGACCTGGTCGAGCATGCCATTGTTGCCGGCTGCTCCCACCGCGCTGGCGTAGGAAGTCTCGTTCTGGGGTGTCACCAGACCATCGGCGACCGTGTGCATGGTGAGGACCGGGATCTGAATGTTGCCGTTGTAGCTGAAGTACTGCTGCAAATAGTGCAGTGCGTTCACGTTCGCGGAGACCTGGGGCTCCGACTGCAGCTTCGCAAGGTCGGATGCGAGGCTGATTCCCGCGGCCTTGTACAGGGCCAGCACCTCGGCGTAATCCTGGGAGCGGGACAGGGTGTATGCGTAGTTGACGCCATTCGTCCAGGAGGGGTTGCCGCCGGCAACCATCTCCAAGTCAGCCCGCCCGGGGCCGAACGCGTAGGGGAAGTCCACCAGGGCCAGCCAGTCGACTTGCCCGAGCAGCGCGCTTTGCATCCCGGTCGAAGTGGAGATGTCGGGCGCGGTGGCGGCCGACTGCGCGGGGAATCCGTCCTTGGTCAGAGACGCATTGGACTGCGCCGAGAACCAGGTTGGAACGTTGCCGAGCGCAGCCACCAAGGCAAGCCGCGCCGCGGTCGCGGGATCGGTCGAAGCTTTCTGTAACGCGCCCCCAAGGAGCGTGTCGGCCTGGGTGTAATTGGTGGTCGAGTTGGCAAGAGAGATCCCCGTTGCCGCCACCGAGTTGGTCGGGTCGAAGAAAGCCTTGAAGGCGAGTTCTGCATAGAGCGCCTGGTTCCAGGTCGAGACGCCTCCTCCGACCACACCGCAGGCCGGGAGCGCCGCGGTGAAGGCGGTCGGATTCTGTTGCACCAGCGCCGCGGTGATCATCCCGCCAAGCGAGACGCCCGTTGCATACACGGCCTGGACGGCGTTGGAGGCCAGCGTCTGCCCCAATACGGTCGAATCATTTGCCGCGAGGAGGGCCTTTGCGTCCGCCAGCGTGTTCATCTGATCGGTGAGGGCGAATTTGACCTCAGCCCAGCCGTCCACCGCATAGCTGGAACCCGCCAGGGCATCCCCTTCCACGAGCAGTATCGACGCCACCTGCGGCGAAAACGCATCCGTTGCGGCCAATTTGCTGCCGTCAAAGACATACCCGTGGCTGTAGAGGATCACGTTCCCGTTGAAGTTGGACGGAATCTGTACCTCCTCGAGAGAACCGTCCGCCGCCGTCCCATTGCATGTGCTAACCGTCGGCGTTGCAGACAAGTCAGGAGTCGACACCGTGGCCGTGGTGCAGCTGAAAGTGGTGGTCGTGGCTGATGCGGCGCTCTGCGGGAGCAGTGCCATCGAGCCTACGGCAGCCAACGAAAGGAAGAGGCTTTTCAGCTTCATATTTCCCCCTTATACCGAGCCCGAAGAAATGCACGGAGCCCGAAACAGGCCTGGCACAATGGCCCGCGCAATCGGGGCTTAATTGGGAAGAGCCTCCGGAACCGTGAGCGAACTCGTGCGGCCTCGAACGGCCAGGTGCGAGGCGCAAGTAGGATCCTCTCATCGTGACGCACCCAACCACGCGCACCGGATACCTCTTTGCAGCCTCATCAACCCTGGTCGTCGGCGCCGGAGTTACGGCGGCCGCGTACTTGGTCACATTCCCGGTCTTTCTCGGCCAGGGCATCCGCTATGCGATCGGCGCGATGATCCTGTACTTTCTCGCCCGCACGGAGAAGGAAGCCAACCAGCGGCTCAACTGGAGAGAGCGTGGATATCTGGCGCTGGTCACGGCAATGGGCCTCGTAGCCTTTTCGGTCTGCTCCGTTGAGGCCCTACGAGGCGCCTCGGCACCCGCGGTCGCAATCGTCATCGGCGCGGTTCCCGTCGCTCTGGCCCTGGCCGGACCTTACATGCAGCATCGCAGGCCCACTGCGGCACCGCTGGTGGGCGGGGTAATCGTGGTGGCCGGAACCGCCGTGGTCGAAGGAACGGGACGAGCGACTGCCGTCGGAATCGCCTGGGCCATCGGGGCGATGCTGGGAGATGCGGGATTCTCGCTCTTCTCCGTCCCGTTGCTGCGCAAGATAGGGCCCTACACGCTGTCCTTCCGCACCACCTCGGTAGCCGCCGTCGCCCTCATCCTGGCTCACCTGATAATGCCAGGGCCGAAGATACCCGCCTCCTTCACCGTGTCGGAGGTATTGGCACTTGCCTTCCAGGGCCTCTTCGTGACGGTCGGCGCTTTCGTGACTTGGTACGTGGCCTTGGGCTCGATCCCGGTCGAGAAAGTGGGGCTGTTTCCGGGCCTGATTCCGCTGGGCGCCCTCGTCTCCGCGGCCGCGCTCGGCGCCGGCATCGGGAACCCGCTCGCAGACATCGTCGGCACCGTCCTCCTGCTCGCCGGGATCTATTACGGAAGCGTGCGCGGCGCGGCGCGGTCCCCCTCGGATTCAGCAGCGGCTACGGCCTGACTGCCACCACCGCCTCTATCTCGACACACGCGCTGCGAGGCAGGCTGGCCACGCCGACGGCGGCCCGGGCATGCCGGCCGGCGTCTCCAAAGATCTCGGCAAGCAGGTTGCTCGCGGCATTGACGACTTCGGGGTGTGAGGCGAAGTCCCCGGAAGCGGCGACGAAACCGCCCAACCTGACAAAACGCTCGACGCGATCGAGCGTCCCCAGCTCGGCCTTGATGTTGGCCAGCAGGTTCGCGATGCAAACTCGTGCGGCCTCCTGAGCCTCTTCCAAAGTGACACCGGACCCCACGATGCCCGGGTTGACCAGCTCCCCCTGGCGCATAGGGAGCACGCCTGAACAGAAGAGAAGGTCGCCGGAGCGCACGACGGGGACGTAGCTGCCCTGCGGAGGCGGCGGAGTCGGAAGCTCGATGCCTAGAGAAGCGATGCGGGATTCTATTGAGGTGCTCACGCCGCCGATAATAGACGAGAGCGTCGGGCATGAGGGCAAAGCATCCCCCACGGGGCCAACGGCGGTATTATCGCGCTCATGCAACTTGGAGCGCTGATCTTTCCTACCGAGTACTCGATCGGACCGGCCGACCTGGCCCAAGCGATGGAGGAGCGGGGCCTGGAGGCGCTCGTCTTCCCCGAGCACACCCACATCCCCGCCTCCCGCTTGAGCCCCTATCCGAGTGGCGGTGAGCTGCCCAGAGAGTACTCGCACACCCTCGACCCATTTGTGGCCTGCACCGCGGCCGCGATGGTCACCAAGAACCTGCGCGTCGGAACCGGTATCGCCCTGGTCGTGGAGAGGGACCCGATCCTGCTCGCCAAAGAGGTCGCCACCGTCGACCTGATTTCAGGCGGCCGTTTCGACTTCGGTATCGGAGCCGGCTGGAACCGCGAGGAGATGGCTAACCACGGCACGGACCCACGCACCCGTTTCGCCCTGATGGAGGAGCGAGTCGAAGCGATGCGTGCCATCTGGACCTCGGAGGAGGCCTCCTATCACGGTCGTTTCGTAAATTTCGACCGCATCTGGAGCTGGCCCAAGCCCGTGCAGAAGCCCTATCCCCCGATCCTGCTCGGTGGAGCCGGTGCAACGATCGTGGAGCGCGCTGCACGATACGCGGACGTCTGGATGCCGATTTCGCGCACGACGCCGGAGCAGATCCGGGAGACAGCCCCGCAGTTGGCGAGGGCGTGCGCCGACCAGGGTCGGCCCACCCTGCCGATCTACCTCTATGGCGCTCCCTTCGACGCCGAAAAACTGAAGGCCTACGCCGACACTCACCTTGAGCGCCTCTACTTTTGGCTTCCCAGTGCAGGCGAGGAGACCGTTCTCCCACTGCTCGACCGGATTGCCGGATTCCGCGCCGTCCTCGGCGGCTGAGCAAGCGCGCTCAGCGAAATCTAAAGACTTTCTCATCATCCCGTAAGTCCTGCTTGGGATTCCTCAAAGCGCCCTCACAGCTGCGGCTGTGATCATCTCTTACGCTTTGACACCGTTACGGCACGCCTGTGCCGAAACCTCCCGTGAAAGGATCGGGATTGAAGACCACCAAATACGCGCTGAACGAGATCAAGCGGAGGCCCTCTCGAACAGCGTTGACGGCGCTTGGCCTCTCCGCTGGAGTGGGGCTTGTCATGGGCATCGTCGGCATCTCCGACGGCCTCACCCAAGCCCAGAGCAGTGTGCTCTCACCCTTGACCCAGGTCGGCACCGACATCATCGTCACCCGCACAGTGGCCGCCACGACATCGACGTCAGCCACGACATCCTCTTCCTCGTCGTCGTCCGGCAATCAGGGAGGAGGCGGCGGAGGGTTCTTCCGGACGGGGCCGGGAGGCGGAAACGCCGCCTTTGCCTCGCTCAATTCGCAGGACGCGGCGGCCCTCTTGAATGCGAACTCCTCGATCATCACCGACCTCGCCAAACTCGGCCCGGCCGGTACCAAGTTCACGCATGACTTCTTCGTGCCCGGCACTCTCATCACCTTCCCCTCGGAGGCGATCTCGGTCATCTCCAAGCTGCAGGGGGTGAAGAGCGACGTGGGAGCGCTGTCGCTGCAAGGGATACACGAGACCGGAACCGTTCCTCGCATCGTCGACACCGTCCAGACCGGCGGGCAGACCATCACCTCCACTGCACGGCCGGCTCCCCTGACCGCCGCCGAGGAGGCACAGGTGCAGTCCTGCCTCGCCTCCCATGGCGTCACTTTCAACCGTCCCGCCACCTCCGCCACCGGTAGCGGCAGCCAGCGGGGGCAAGGCTTGGGAGGAGGCGGTGACCGCTTCGGTGGCTTCCTTACTCAGTGCCTGCCCGCACGGTTCCAGACTTACATCTCACAGGTGGTCGTTCCCGAGCAGACGATCACGCGAGTCCTCAATCCGCCGACCACCAACACCGCCACCACCACCTACACGGTGGGTGGGGTCAACCCAGCTAGCCCGAACTCCGGCCTGGTAACCAAGTCCCAGGTCACCTCGGGAACCTGGTTCACCAGTACTCCGGCCCACGAAGTGCTGGTGAACACGGCATATGCCAGCACCAACAAGATCAAGGTCGGGCAAACCTTGACCTACAATTCCGTCAGCTTCAAGGTGGTAGGCCTGGTCGCACCCACGCTGACGGGCAACATCTCAGATGTCTATTTCGACCTTTCCACCCTCCAGTCCATGGCATCGGACGCCTCGCGAGTCAACGAGGTGCTGGTCTCGGTGACCAATTCCGCCCAGGTGGACAAAGTCGCGGCCGAGATCAAGAATGCTCTGCCCGGAGCACAGGTGCTGACGGCCAAGTCCTTGGCCGACCAGGTTACGGGGTCCTTGTCCAATGCGCACAAGCTCGCCAACACCCTGGGCGGGGCCCTGGCGGTCGTGGTGATGGTGGCGGCGTTCCTAATCGCCATGCTGCTCACCCTCTCCTCGGTGACCAAGCGAACCCGGGAGATCGGAACTCTGCGGGCGATCGGCTGGTCCAAGGCCAAGGTCGTCAGTCAAATAGTGCTTGAGAACCTGGGCATCGCGGTAGTCGGAGCGATCGTAGGTGTAGGAATCGGCTACGGCATTTCGGCGATCATCGGCCAGGTGGCGCCGTCATTGTCGGTCGTAAGCAGCGGCCTCGCTGTCGGAGCATCGTCGGCCTCGTCCCTGTTCCACGAAGCGGCCTCCGGATCACTGACCACATACGTCAAGCTCAGTGCACCCATCTCGGCCGTCGCAGTGGCCGAGGGCGTGGTCCTCGCCCTCGTAGGAGGCGTCCTGGCCGGTGCCATCGGCGGATGGAGAGCGGCCCGCCTTGCCCCCGCCACGGCGCTCAGGGATATCAACTGATGGCCCCGGACGATTCGAAAGAGATACAAGGAGTCACTCGGATGACAGCGACTGAAGACCTCGGCCATCCTCTCGGCGGCCAGCAAGGTCCCGAGCCCATCTACAGCCTCTCGGGAGTCGACAAGGAGTACGCCCGAGGCAGCGTCACGGTTACGGCGATTGCGGCCGTCAGCCTGGAGATCGGCGCCGGCGAAATGGTCTCTCTCGAAGGTCCGAGCGGCTCCGGGAAGTCGACGCTGCTTCTACTACTCGGCGCGCTCGACCGGCCGACTCGCGGGAGCATCCTCTACAACGGCGTCGAACTCGCCTCTGCTTCGGAACGAGAACTGACGCAGATCAGGCGAAACGAGATCGGCTTCGTATTCCAGCAGTTCAACCTCATTCCGACCCTGTCGGCAGCGGAGAACGTCGAGATCGCTGCGCAAGCGAGACCGGGTACCGAGGCGTCGACTCGCGCTCGCGAGCTACTGGAAATGGTGGGCTTGGGAAGCCGCAGTGATCACCTTCCGAGCAGACTTTCGGGCGGTGAGCAGCAGCGGGTGGCGATCGCCAGGGCCCTCATGAACGGCCCAAAGGTGATTATCGCCGACGAGCCCACCGGCAACCTGGACTCCGCCAGTGCAGCAACGGTGATGGACCTGCTGTCCAAACTCAACTCGGAAAGCGGCGTGACTGTGATTATCGCCACCCATGACCGCGACGTCGCCGGCCGATGCCCAAGAAGGATCAGGCTTCGGGACGGGAAGATACAGCCGGATGCCGACGAATAGGACATGGGGATGTGCCGCGGGAGGGAACCAGACGACCTGCGGCACCCTTGCCGCTCCGCTGAGAGCTGCTGTCTTCCGACCCTGACTCGGTTCACGGTGACAAGCCGCGCAGGGTCCGATTCCCTCCCGCGGCGCCTCGCACCGCGGCAGACGAATATTCTATTGCCTTACGGAGGAGTGCGAGAGCGGCCGAATCGGCACGATTGGAAATCGTGTGTGGGGCAACCCACCGTGGGTTCAAATCCCACCTCCTCCGCCACGCCGGCACCGGCCACTCCAAGCACCTGTCGCGGCGGTCACGCTGCGCTTCCTGATGCGCGGGCCGGTTGGCGCATTAGGACGGGAGCACTCGCCAGGAATGGAACCTGAACCTCTGGAGCGCCAACTAGACGAAGCGGCCATGCAGGCGGCGATCGATGAAGCCAAGGCGGCCGCCGCGGAGGGCGAGGTGCCGATCGGAGCCGTTGTGGTCCGCGACGGGGAGATCATCGCCCGGGCGCACAACCTGCGCGAGACCACCAAGAATCCCCTGGCGCACGCCGAGATCCTGGCGATCGGTGCCGCCGCCGAAGCGGTTGGAGCCTGGAGGTTGTCCGACTGCGAGATCTACTGCACGTTGGAGCCCTGCCCCATGTGCGCGGGAGCCATCGTGGCCGCCCGAATGCGTGGGCTCTACTTCGGGGCCCACGATCCGAAGGCCGGTGCGGTTTCGTCCCTGTACGGTATGCTTTCGGACCCGCGGCTCAACCACGAAACACCCTGGAGGGGCGGGATCAGGGCGCAGGAGTGCGGGGAGTTGCTCTCCGGGTTCTTCGACTCGCTGCGAACTGATTAGTATGTCACCGGACCGGAGGGGTGCGAGAGTGGCCGAATCGGGCG
>JAJZNF010000175.1 GCA_021847985.1 Actinomycetes bacterium
AGGACCAGCGCAAGGTGTTGAACACCTGGTCTTGGCCGAGCCTCATGCGATAACCGACGATGCCGTGATCCAGCGGGGAAAGGCCGGAGGCGATCGAGGTCAGGGCGGTGGCGGTCGTGGTGGGGGCCACCGAGCAGATGTTGGTTCCCGACATCGACGCCAAGAGCGGCGCCTCGTTGGAGAAGGAGGCCAGCTGCTCGGTGCCGAGTCCGTCCACCACCAGGAGCACGACCTGGTTCGCCTCGGTGATGACCTTGGGGACCCAGGAGTCGGACGACGGGTCGAAGGTGAGTTTGAGATCCCGGATCAGCTCGAGCATCCGCGACTCGGAGGGCCAGCCGTCCTTGTTCCGGTTGCGCGCGAGCGAGAGCGCCACCGCCGGCACCACATTGGAGATGCACGCTCCCGAGTAGTCGGGTATCCGAAAACCTGCTCCTGAAACCATTCAGTCTCTCACCGCCTCTTGGCAGACTACCACTCCAGGCCGCTCCCCAAGAATGGCGCGCGCGGCCGCCGGCGGGCCACCCGCCGCCTCTCCCTGGCGGGCGCTACGATGGAAGCCGTGAAGGTCTCGACCCGCGGTGACTATGCCTCCAGAGCTCTGCTGTCGCTGGCCCTTCACATGGACGAACCCGGGCCCACCTCCGTCCAGGAAGTGGCCAAGCGGACCGGCCTGCCGCAGCCCTATCTCGAGCAGATCCTCCTGGCCCTCAAAGGTGCCGGCCTGGTCAAGTCCAAGCGAGGCGTTGGGGGCGGCTACGTCCTGGCCCGCGACCCGTCCCAGATCACCCTCGCCCAAATAGTCAGCGCCGTCGACGGCCCCATCGTTGCGGGAGACTTCGGCCAGCCGCACGAGAACGGCGCATGCGAGCACGAAGGGCAATGCGTGCTGCTAACGGTGTGGGAGGAGGTCGGCGCGCACATGCGCAAGCACCTCGATTCCTTCACGCTGGCCGACATGGTGCGACGCGCCCGCGGCGAAACCCTCGAGCCTGTTGGCGCGGCCGAGCTGGATCACGCCTGACAAGCACCTGGCCAGGGCGTTAGAATCGGCCTCGGCCGGGGCGCCCACCGTCGGCGACCCCAAGCGGACGGAGCGCGGCGAGATGACAAACGAATCTGAAGAGCCCACCGGCGGCGCCTACCCTTACAAGTGGGAGACCGACACCATCCTTTCCGACGGTCGGACGGTGGCCATCCGGCCCATAAAGCCCTCCGACGCCGGACGAATCGAGGCCTTCCACGGCCGCCTCTCCCCCGAGTCGATCTACTTCCGCTTCTTCACGCCGATGCCCAAGCTGTCCGAGGTCATGCTGTCGCGCTTCGTCAACGTCGACTACGTGGACCGCATGGCCTTGGTCGCCCTGCTGGGAGACATCATCATCGCGGTGGCGCGCTACGATCGCCTGCCCGGCAGCGGCACCGCCGAGGTCGCCTTCCTGGTCGACGACGCCCACCAGGGACGGGGGCTCGCCACGCTAATGCTGGAGTTCCTGGTGGAGGCGGCCCGTGAGGCGGGGATACATCGCTTCATCGCCGACACCCTTCCCGAGAACGCGCGCATGCTGAGGGTCTTCCGAGACGCCGGATTCGCCGACACCCGCGCCTTCGAGGACGGAGTCATCAGGGTCGCCTTCGACATCGATCCCACCGTCCAGTCGGTCAAGCGAATGCAGGCACGCGAGCGCCTGGCGGTGGCCCGCAGCGTGCGCAGGATCGTGGCGCCGAAGTCAATCGCCGTCGTGGGGGCATCCCGCGACAAGGCGTCCGTCGGGAACGTCGTCTTCCGCAACATCCTGGAGAGCAGCTTCGAGGGGCCGGTCTACCCGGTGAACCGCGCCGCGTCGTATGTCTCTTCGGTGCGCGCCTACCCATCGCTGGCCGACATCCCCGACGAGATCGACCTGGTGGTGGTGGCCGTACCCGCCGAGGAGATCGCCGACGTGGTGCACGAAGCCTCCGAGAAGCAGATCGGGGGGATGGTGATCATCTCCGCGGGCTTCTCCGACACCAGCGACGAAGGCGCCCAGGCGGAGCGGGAGCTGGTTCGCCTGGCGCGCAAGAACGGCATGAGGGTGGTCGGCCCGGCCTCCATGGGCGTCGCCAACACCAGTCCACTCGTCTCCCTGAACGCCACGCTGGCGCCCTACGGCCTGCTGCCGGGCCGCGCGGCCCTGATTTCGCACTCGGGATCGCTCGGCCTTGCCATCGTGGAGGAGGCAAGACGGCGGGGGCTCGGGCTCTCCTGCTTCGTCTCCTCCGGCAACCGTGCCGACATCTCGTCCAACGACATGCTCCACTATTGGGAACTCGACGACAACACCGACGTGATCCTCCTTTATCTGGAGTCATTCGGCAATCCCCGCACTTTCGCCCGCGTCGCCAGGCGCGTGGCCAGGAGCAAGCCCATCGTGGCGGTGAAGGCGCGGCGCTACACCGACGTAGCCGCCTCGGTCCGCACCGCCCTGCCGGAGGAGGTGAGCCGCCAGAGCCCGACGGTATCCCCCAGTGGCGAGGTCATCAAGCCGATCCCGGTGGACGAGGCGGTGGACGCGCTGATGAAATACACCGGCGTCATACGCATCGATTCGATAGAGCAGCTCTTCGAGCTCGGGCATGGCCTGGTCTCCCAACCGCTCCCGCGCGGCCGCCGAGTCGCCATACTCTCCAACCGCGGCGGGCCCGCCCCCCTTGCCCAGGACGCCTGCGAGGCGGCCGGACTGAAGATCGCGAAGCTCTCCGAAGCCACCCAGGCAGCCTTGGAAGAGGTGGTCCCTCAGGCCCGCTACGCCAACCCCTTCGAGCTTCCCACCTCGATAGAGTCCGAAGCCTATGGAAAAGCCTTGGCGATCCTGCTCGAGGACCCCGGCGTGGACGCGGCTCTGGTCCTCTACATCCCGACCGTCACCGGTAGGGTGACCCCCGTACACACCAGCTCCGATTCCATGACCGCCGAGGCGGACCAGCGCAGCAGCGCCGCGGTCATGGTCGCCCGCAGCGTCGCACAGCAGGTCGCCCAAGTGGCCCAGCAGGAAGGCGTCGCCCTGCCCAAGCCGGTGCTGGCCAACTTCCTCGCCCTGCCCGGAGTCCCTGTCGAGCTGCGCCGGTACCGGCGTGAGGTTCCCAGCTTCGACTTTCCCGACATGGCCGCAATCGTGCTGGCGCGCATGGCCGACTACTACGTCTGGAAGTCGAGCGAGGAGGGGGAACCTCCGGAGTTCCCGGACGTGGACGCGAAGCGCGCCGCCTCCCTCATCGCGAGCGCCCTCGAGCGTGGTGCCGACGCCACCGAGCGCCCCGGCACCCATTCGGTCTGGATAGTCGGTGAGGAGGCAGCCGAGCTGCTCGGCTGTTATGCGATAGCCACCAAGGAGCACGTTGAGGTTGCCGGGTACCTCAGCTTCGAGCTCTCGGTCCCGATCGACCTCTCCGTCTCGCACGACCCGATCTTCGGCCCCTTCATCAGCATGGGCATCGCCAGTGAACTTTCCGAGCTGCTCGGAGCGCGCGCTCTGGCGACGCTGCCCCTCTTCACCACGGACATACCCGCATTCATCGACTCGATACCCGCCGTCTCGCTGATCAACGGCGCGGCGGGCCGCAAACCCCACGACATGGCCTCGCTGGCTGATCTTATCGGCCGGGTGGGCGCCATGATCGACGACCACTTCGCCATCGCCAACCTCGAGGCCAGGGTGGTCTCGACTCCGAGCGGATGCTACGTCTCCTCGGTGGAGGTTCGCCTGTCGGACTGGTCGCCGCTGCCGACGGCCACCACCCGTTCGCTCACATGAGGCGCGTACTGAAACGCCGGGGGGCCGTGCTTCGGTAACCAATATCGGTAGCCGGCCGCCTAACGCGGTCCGGGACGGATGGGTCGTCGCCCCGCCCCGGTTGCCTTGGATAGAAGGATGTCGCGGGCATTGCCCGCGCGAGTGCAGGAATGGACCTGATGGGCGACGACCGAACCGCTCTCAGCATGGTGCTGAGGCTGGCCGACCAAAGACACGCGAAGACCCTCGGGGAGCTTTTGACAGTACTGCCCAAGCTCCCGCCCGAGAGCCGCGAGAGTCTGGCGCGCAGCGTTGCCGCTTATTCCTTCCCCGAACTCGTCGAGGGCCTGGCGGCCGATCCGTCACGCAAGGTTCGCGAGGCGGTGGCCACAAATCCCAAGGTGGCGGAGCATCCCGGTGTCGCACTGGCGGCGGTGAGCGCCGCCTTCGAGGCGGCCGACCGTGATCTCCTCGCGCGCTGGGCAAATCTGAGCCGCGTAGTGGAACTGCCCGAGGTCATGGCCGTGATCCTGAGAAGCCCGGAGGCCGCCGCCCACCTGGCGCGCAAGGGGGCATTCGCCCTCAGCGCACCGGACCTCTTTTCGAAGACCTTCTTCACAAGCCTCGAGTCGGGCCGCCTGGCCGCAGCCCGCGCCTGCCTCTCGAACCCGAGGGTGTTCGAGTTCCCCGAAATCGTCTCCACGGCTGCTGAGCACGAGGAGCTGGCGTCGCACCTGCTTGCCAACCGCCACTTGCGCGAATACCCGTCAGTGGTCGTCGAGCTGGCCAAGCTGCCGGGACCCAGGCGGGAACTGGCCACGATGCCCTGGATACACGCGATGGGGCGCGCCGTGGAAACCATCATCGCCTCCGAAGACAGCGAGGCGATAGGCAATCTCCTCTCCGACGCCGCCGGACCCGGAACCATCAGGCGCGTCGCCGATTTTTCCACCAAGGAGCCCGGACGTCAGGGCCTGGTCGAGCGGGTGCTCCGACACATCGGTTCCAGCACCGAACGGCTCCGCGCGTGCCTGGAGGGCCGCTTTGGCGACGACGCCACCTGCTCCGCCGTCGAGGCGGCCGCATGCTCCTGGGTAAGGCAAAGGGGCGAGGTCGCACCCGGTTCCGAGCCCTCGAGGTGGCTGTTCGCGGTGGCACCCTTTCTGCAGAGCACGGTTCCGCCCGAGTTCGTGGATCAGGTAGTCGAAGCCTGTGCGGGGATAACCTTCAGATTCCAGCCGGAGGCCCGGCTGTCGCCGCAAAACCTGCACATCGTGGTGAGGCTGAGAGGTGACGCTCTCTTCCGCCGTGGAGTCTTCGCCCGCTGCCTCGACTCCGAGTGCGAGGCCCACGTCCTGGCGTCGGCGGCCATCTCACTCTCGCGCCTGGTGGGGACGAATCACCGCGAACTGGTTGAACGTCTCAGAAGCACCCGGCCGGACTTCAGCGAAAGCCCCTTCGGCTCCATGGTCATGTCCGCCATACGCCTCGGCGAACCGATGCCCGCCTGAGACGCCCGGCCCGAGGTGCGTCTAAGCCCGGTGGTTGATGGCCACGTACTTGAGGGCCAGATACTCCTCGATTCCCTCGAAGCCACCTTCGCGGCCAAAGCCAGAGTGCTTCACGCCGCCGAACGGTGCGGCGGCATTGGAGACCAGTCCCTGGTTCAGGCCGACCATGCCCGTCTCAAGCTTCTCTATCACCCGAAGCGAGCGCGACAGGCTCTGGGAAAAGACATAGGCGACCAGCCCGTACTCGGTGGAGTTCGCCAGACGGATGGCCTCCTCCTCGCTGTCGAAGGTCACGATCGAGGCCACGGGACCGAAGATCTCCTCGGCGGAGATGCGCGCGTCCCGGTTCACGTTTGTCAGCACCGTCGGGGCGAAGAAGTGCCCTGCGCCCTCCAGCTTGTCCCCGCCGGTTACGAGCTTGGCCCCGCGTGCGACCGCGTCCTTGACCAGGCCCTGCACCTTGGCGACCGCGGCTGCGTCGATCAGCGGGCCGACCTGGATGCCTTCCTCGGTGCCGCGACCCACTCGCATCCCTCCCATGCGCGCCGCCAGCTTGTCGGCGAAGGCTTCCGCCACTGTCGAGGAGACCAGGAAGCGGTTGGCCGAGGTGCAGGCCTCACCCATGTTGCGCATCTTGGCTACCATGGCGCCGTCGACCGCCAGGTCCAGATCGGCGTCGTCGAAGACGATGAATGGGGCGTTCCCACCCAGCTCCATCGACACCCTCAGCAGGTTGGTGGCGCTCTTGGCCACCAGCATCCTGCCCACCTCGGTGGAGCCCGTGAACGAGAGCTTGCGCAACCGCGGGTCGGCGACCAGGGCATCGGTTATCGGGCCGGGGCTGGTGGTGTTGATCACGTTCACGACGCCCCCCGGCAGGCCGGCCTCGGTGAGGATCTGGGCGAGGGCCAATGAGCAGAACGGCGTCTGCTCCGCGGGCTTGAGAACCACGGTGCAGCCGGCGGCCAGCGCGGGGCCGATCTTACGGGTTCCCATGGCCAGGGGGAAGTTCCAGGGGGTGATCATGTAGGTGGGGCCCACGGGCTGCTTCATGGTCAGCACGCGCGAATTCCCATCAGGTGCCACGTAGTAGCGCCCGTCGATGCGAACGGCCTCCTCGGCGAACCAGCGGAAGAACTCCGCGGCATAGGCGACCTCGCCACGCGACTCGGAAAGTGGCTTGCCCATCTCCATGGTCATGAGCAGCGCCAGGTCCTCCTGACGCTCCATGATGATCTCGAAGGCCCGGCGGATGACCTCCGCCCGTGCCCGCGGCGGAGTCTCGGCCCAGGCGTCGAAGGCCGCGGAGGCGGCATCGAGCGCGGCAATGGCGTCTTCGGCGGTGGCGTCGGCCACGTCGGCAAGTATCCGGTTGGTGGCGGGATCCTCCACGCCATAGGTGGCCCCCGAAGAGGAGTCCACCCACTTGCCGCCTATGAAGAGCTGCCTGTTGACCCGGGAGAGGACTTCCATCTCGCGATCGGACATTTCAAAACCACCTTGGCTTCACTTTTGGAGTTAGTGACCCTCCACGATAGTTTGAATCCCCTGGTGGCAAGGGGGAGGACCTCCGCGCAGAGGGGAACGGGCTTTGTGGACAACCACAAGATCACACCAGTGGACCTGTGCGTCCCCACACAACAAGGGTCCTAGGAAAGGATGTCCTTGGTGGTGAATCGGGCCCAGGCCGCCCCGAAGAACACGACCATCCAGCCGGCCTGCTCGGCAAGGTTCTTCAAGATGCCGGACCATACGACCGGCGAGCGCATCAGGTCGATGCCGGTCGACCAATAATGGGTCAGGAAGAGCGGCGCAATGTGCGCCAGCTGGGGAATGCCGTCCAGGATCGAAAGCACGATCACCGTGCCGAAGGTGATGGCGGCGGCACCGATGGTGGAATCCGTCAGGGTGGAGGCGAAGACTCCCACGGCAACGATCGAGAAGGTGGACACTCCGGCAAGAAGTCCCACCAGCGCCAGACGCCCCACCCCGTCGAGAAGCGAGATCTGCGCCCCGGAAAGCGTCACCACCGGCCCCACCGGGAACAGGGCCGCGCCCACGGCCAGGCCCACCAGCACCACGGCAAGCGCTGCGGCCGTGGCATACAGCAATGCGACCAGGGACTTGAGCGCCAGCAACCGCGTGCGGCTCACCGGCGAGGCGAGTAGGTAGCGCAGCTTGCCATCCGTCGCCTCGCCGGCAATGGAGTCGCCTGCGGCGATGGAGACGATCAGGGGGATGATTATCAGCTGTGCGGTGAGGACGGCGGTGAAGCCCAGGAATACGCCGTTGTGAGTGACCCTGTCGAAGAAGACCGGGCCCGGACCGTGACCGTTTCCACCCGGAGTACCCGCGATGTCCAGAACCACGCCCAAGAAGATGGGTATGGCCGCCAGCAAGGCGAAGCTGACCAAAGTCCGCCTTCGCTTGACGACGTAGCCGAGTTCCTCAAGAAACATCGGAGGCCTCCCCGGTCAGGGCGACAAAGGCCTCTTCCAGCGTGGAGCGGTCCTCGGCCAGCCGGTAAAGTCCGATTCCCGCGCCCACCAGGGCCGCGGCTATCTCGTCGATAGCCACTCCGCCCCTGTCCATTACCAGCAGCCCCGACTCGTCGGTGCGGGGCTGCAGCCCGAAGCGGGAGCGGAGCAGCTCGCGCGCCGCCACCTGGTCGGAGGTTCCCACAGCCAAGCGGGCCGGAAGCTGGCCACGCAACTCCCCGATCTCGCCCTGGAAGAGCAGACGCCCGTGCTGGATCACCCCGACGTGAGTGCAGAGCTGCTCGATTTCCGAAAGTATGTGCGAGGAGACGAAGACGGTGGTTCCCTGAGCGGCGAGCCGTAGTATCAGCTCGCGCATCTCGACGATGCCCTGGGGATCCATGCCGTTGGTCGGTTCGTCGAGGATGAGCAGGCGCCTCGGATAGAGAAGTGCGTTCGCAAGCGAAAGCCGCTGCTTCATACCGAGCGAATACGCCTTCACCCTGCGGTTGCCGACCTTGGCCAGACCGACCATCTCCAGTGCGGCGTCGATGTCGGGCGCAAGGGCGGGCCGCTCCCCCGGAGCGATCGAGGCGATTGCACGGCGCCTCTCCCCTCTGCCATAGCGGGACATCCGTTGCAGGTAGCGCCGGGCCGACAGCGTCGGGTAGAGGCCGGGGCCTTCCACCACCGCCCCGACGTCGACGAGCACGCGGGTCGTCTCCTTGGGCACGGAGTGGCCGAGCACCTCGATCGCACCGGCCGAGGGGAAGATGAGCCCCAGCAGCATGCGGATGGTCGTGGTCTTGCCGGAGCCGTTGGGGCCGAGGAAGCCATAAACCGAGCCCTCGTGAACCGAGAGGTCTACAGCGTCGACCGCAAGCTTGTCGCCGTAGGACTTGGTCAGCCCGGACGTGGATATCAGCTCAGCCAACGTCCCACCTTCCACCCTGCGCTCCCTCGGGCGTTCCGGCGTAAAGCGGGCCCGTCATTGATCAGCCTTGACCGAGATCGGCCAGCATAACGCTCTGCGGCACCGCCCCGAAGGCCAGGGTGCCGTTGCTTCCGATGAAGACCGTCGCCACCGAGGTCGTGATGATCGTCCCGGAGCCGATCCCCGTTGTCACCTGGGTGCCCGAGGCGAGGAGGCTGGACATCAACGAGCTGGTTGTCGAGCTCGAGCTCTGAGGCAGGCCGGTCACCACCTCGACTGCGGAGAAGCCAGAGCCGATGGTCTTATGGGTGATCGAGGGCGACGTGGTGCTCGTGGATGTGGAACCACCACCACCAAGCGTCACCGACTTGACCGTGGCCCCCGTGGGCACGGTGAAGTCGTACACCGACGCGGAAGGCGCCGTGAACGAGACCGTCGAATAGTAGACCGAGAAGGCCGGCGTGGAACCTCCGGTGGGAGTGATCCAAACGCCGAGCACGTTACCCGTGGCGGCATCCACTGCCACCTGCGCACTACCGATCAGCGAGGAGGGGTCGTTCGGAGCCAGGTCCAGAACGTAGGCCGCCTGGCCCGCCACATACTGCGGCGAAGCGAAGGTGACCGTGGCCCCGGCCGGAAGGTTGGCCAGGAGCGCATCGGCGATCGTCGAAGGCGAGGGCGGCGTGCTGGTCGTGCTGGTGGTCTGAGACTGAGTGCCGGACGGGAGCGTGACGCTCGTGGCCGTATTGGTGGCGGAGTCCCACTCCCAAACCGATCCGGAGGAGGCGTAAAGATCGAACTCCCCGGTGGAGGATGGCACCTGGATCCGCAGGTTGGAGGCGTAGTTGGTCCAGAAATTGGTGGTAACCCCGCTGGTCAGGGCCTGGACCATCAGCCCGGACAGTCCGGAGGTGCTGGTGCTGCCTGAGAGTTCGTTGACAAACGAGCTCGGAAGGCCAAGTCCGCTCGTCTCGACCACCGTTCCCGAATAGATCTTTGCGGTCGGACTGACGGCCGACGCGATCACCTGGGAGGTGGTCTCCGAGGCGAGGGAAGGCGAGCTGGCTGAGACCACCTGGGGATAGATCAGCGCCGTTCCCACTGCGCCGACCGCCACGACTGCGGGCACCGCGATACGGACTCCGAAACGGGACTTGAAAAGGCTTGAAACCGCGTTGCTCACAAGAGCCTCCTTCACACGGCGAATACGACAAACTCTAGGCAACGAAGCTGAGATTTGGCGTAGAAGCTCGCCTCGTACGCATACGAACAACCCCCGGTACGCGGTCCTTGTTCCGATCCGACCAGGCCGGCACCTGTGACCTTTCTGTGAGCTGCACTACAGGTTTGCAATTTGGGCCGAAGTGTGGGATCATTCCTAATCCCACCGCATAATGCATGAAGCAGGCATCGGCTATTGGGTGAAGGGGCCGGAATGGCGACCCTTTCCTCAAGTGTGACCAAAGTCATCCGCAGCCGGCGGAATGCTCGCGTCTGAGCTGGAGAATCGCGCAGATGAGCGCAACCGCTACGGAACATCCGGCGGCCATGTGTGTTATACTTTAGCGTTCGAATTTGAAAACAAGGCACTGACAGATGACGAAGACAACGGTAACAACAAGGAAGAAGATCGCAGCTCCCGCCGACGAGGCCGCAGCCAAGACGCCACGCAAGAGGCGCGCCAAGGGTGACGCCGCCACGGTCGAGGCAGCACTTAGCATCTCCGGACTCGGGGCGGATGCCGTTCGCCTCTTCCTCGACGACCTCGCGCGCCACCCGCTTCCCTCCCCCGCGGAGCAGGTTGAGCTGGCCAAGCGCGTGCGTGCCGGCGACGAGGCAGCCAAGTCCG
>JAJZNF010000199.1 GCA_021847985.1 Actinomycetes bacterium
CCACTATGAAGGCCGCCCCCACCAGGTCGCTTACCGATAGATGCTCGCCCAGCAGGAGCGCCCCGCCTGCCACCGAGAAGAGTGGCACGAGGTAGAGGAAGATCCCCGCTTGGGAGCTGTTGACGTGCGTGGCTCCCCAGTTCCATGCCAGGAACCCCACAATGGAGGATGCCAGCACGATGGCGAGGAGCACCGCCACGTCCATGCTCGTGGCGCGGTGGGCCGCCTCGGCGGTCGTCGAGCCGAACATCAAGCCGAGGCCGAGGCCGGCCGTGACGGTCGAGATCCCGGTCAGGCCGGAGGAGCCGAATTGACCGGCCAGCGGCTTCGAGCCGACCACATACAGGGACCACGATATCGCAGCGACCAGGGCCAGCAGGGCGCCGAGTGACTCGCGTGGCGCGGAGCCGGCACCGACCCCCACCACCAGCAGGATGCCGATGATTCCCAGAAAGACGGAGAGGACGACGTGCCGGCGGGGGAGCCGGCGCAGGAAGAGGCTCTCCAGGGTGAGGATGATCACCGGCTCGAGTCCAAGGATGATCCCCGCAGTTGCGGCGCTGGTCCAGCGCAGAGCGTTCACGATTCCGAGCTGATAGGCGACGGTCCCCAGGATGCTCCAGCCGATGGCCTTGACGAGGGCGGGCCGGGGCCAGCGATAGGCGCGGGTGTAAAGGAAGATCGGCACGGCCAGAATGCCGGAGAGGATGAAGCGGGTCCCGAGGACCTCCCCGACGCTGAGATTTTGCAACAGGTAGCGGGAGCCGACCGGCGTGAGTCCCCACGCGGCTGCCGCCAGGGCCAGCGACAGGAGAGGCAGCAGCTTTGGCCCGCGCGCAGCCGAGCTTGGCGCGCCGCCTGTGCCCATGGGCCTCAAAGGGAATCTCCGGGGCCGCGACGGCCGGGTGCCGGGGCTTGGGCACGCATGGGGAGTTCGACCTCTTCTCTGCCTCGTCGGTTTCCGAGGGCCAGGCTAGCAGCCGTGGCACGGCGCGAACGGGGCCCGGGCCCGCCGGTGCGCGCCGTGCCGGCAAGGGCGGCAATCGCCGCTAGAAGTGGGGGAAGGCGGCCTCCAGGATGCTCTTTGCCTCGCCGGTCCTGGGAAGGGTGCCGAGCACGCTTCCGTGGCGGCCCCCCAGCCTGGAGTCGCAGAAGAGCTGGGCATTGGTCGTCGAGGCGTGGCGAAGCATGAGCGAGGACTCGAGCAGGAGCGCCATCTTCTCCACCAGTTCGCGGGCCTGCCACTCAGGGCTCTCCAAGTGGGTCAGCCGGTGCTTGAAGTCAGCCAGGGCGGCGTCGTAGGCGGCGTTTGCCCCCGTGGCGGTCTCCAGCCCGGCCAACAGCACCTCCACCGAGTGGGGCTCCTTGGCCATGGCGCGAAGCACGTCGAGCGCGTTGACGTTGCCGGACCCCTCCCAGATCCCGTTCAGGGGTGATTCGCGGAAGAGACGCGCCAGTATCGACTCCTCCACGTAGCCGTTGCCACCCAAGGACTCCATGGCCTCGGCCATGAATGCGGGCGCCCGCTTGCAGATCAGGAACTTGGCGGCGGCCACGGCGATTCGGCGGAAGGACTTGGCCTCAGGGTCGGTGGCGGCGCGATCGTCGGCGGCGGCCAAGTACACCGAGGTGAGCGTGGCCGCTTCGGACTCTATGGCCAGATCCACGAGCACGTTCTGCATCAGCTCCTGCTCTATCAGGCTCTTGCCGAAGACGCTTCGCCCGCGCGCGAACCAGATTGCCTGTACCAGGCCTTGGCGCATCTGGGCTGCGGAGCCGAGCATGGAGTCGAAGCGGCAGAAGGCGACCATGTCCATAATGGTCTTTACGCCACGGCCGGGCTCGCCAACGCGGTAGCCGAGGGTGCGGTCGTATTCGATCTCGCTTGAGGCGTTGGATCGGTTGCCCAGCTTGTCCTTGAGGCGACGAATGAGAAAGCTGTTGCGTGTGCCGTCCTCGAGCACCCTGGGGACCAGGTAGCAGGAGAGCCCGTCCTTGTCCCGGGCGAGCGTCAGGAAGAGATCCGACATCGGTGCCGAGCAGAACCACTTGTGGCCGGTCAGCAGCGCCTCGCCTGAATCCCCCAGGTCCGCCACGGTGGTGTTGGCACGAAGGTCGGAGCCGCCCTGCTTCTCGGTCATGGCCATGCCCGCCGTGGCCGACCCCTTGCGGGCCGTCGGCACCAGCTCGGGCGCGTAGGAGTGCGCCTGCAGCAGCGGCTCGTAGACGGCCGCCAGCTCCGGGTTGTGACGCAGCGACGGCACGGCGGCATAGGTCATGGAGATAGGGCAGCCGTGCCCCGCCTCGTTCTGGGAGATGAGATACATTCCCACCGCGCGCTTGAGGTGGTGGTTGCGATCCGGATGCTCCTGCTCCGGGAAGGCGGCGATTCCGGCACCGATGGTGGTGGACATGAGACGGTGGTAGCTGGGGTGGAACTCCACCTCGTCGATGCGATTGCCGCGGGCGTCGTACGGGCGCATCACCGGAGGATAGGCGTTGGCCTGCCTGCCCAGCTCGATGGCCTCCGGGGTTCCCAGCCATTGGCCCAGCCCCCAGATCTCCTCGGTGACGGCGCCCGAGCGCTCGAGGAACGAGGTGACCGTGGGGTCGGTGTCGAAGAGGTTATAGCCGACCAGGGTCTCGGGCTGGTTTATGACCTCGTGCGTGGACGTTGGTGAGGGGCGTAGCTTCGCCATTTCCGCCTCCTGGAAATATCGCGTTCTGAAGGGAACACTAGATCCGCTCGGAGGCCGCGTCAGGCCAAGGCGCAATTGCGCGCTCCGCCTCGCGGAACGGCGCCCGGCTCATCCTCCCAGGATGCGGCCGATGAAGGCGCTCTTGGCGTCGGTGTAGCGCGCGCGGTCGGTCCTGTAGGTCTGCGCAAGGAGGCGCTTCAGCGCGGCGTAGGCGTCGGCATCCTCGGTGTGCGAGCGCAGGTGGTCTCGGAACCTGAGGTGGTTGAGGAAAGGCTCGCTCCCGGCAGGCACGACATAGAGGTGGTGCCGCCGGGATCCCGGCGGCCAAGCGAACGCCTCCCTTCCCCGGATTCCCAGGTCCCCTCGGTGCAGGTAGCCAAGGCGTCCGAGACGCTCGACGGCCTCCGGGACGTCCTGGGGTGATGCCACCACCACGTCCATATCGATGACTTCCTTGGCGGCCAGGCCCGGAACCGCGGTGCTGCCGACATGCTCCACCCGGGCGTTCATTCCGACCAAGGCGCCGCGAACCGGCTCGGCGAGCTCCTCGAACATGGCCGGCCACGCCGGGTCGTAGTCCTGGATGACGATCGGCTCCCGGTCCGGGTCCTGGTCCCCAAAGAATTTCAAAGACCGAGCATCCTGGCGATGATCTCGTTCATGATCTCGTTGGTCCCGCCTCCGATTCCCATTACGCGCGCATCGCGATAATGGCGCTCGACTTCGGTCCCGCGCATGAACCCCGCGCCTCCGTGCAGCTGGACCGCTTCCTGGGAGACGAAGTCCAGGGCATAGACCGCCGTGTTCTTGGCCATGGCGATCCGGGCGCGGTCGGACGCTCCCGCCGCGTAGTCCTCCACCACCTGGTGCACGAAGGTGGTGGCCACCGCGACCTGCCGAGCCATCTCCGCCACCTTGTGGCGCACCACCTGGTGGCTCGAGAGTTTCGAGCCGAAGCTCTCGCGGGTCGAGACCCACTCCATGGTCAGGGCCAGGCAGCGGCGGGCCGAGGCGGCCGCCTGGGCGGCCATGGTCAGTCGCTCGGTCTCGAAGTTCTCCATTATCTGCCTGAAGCCGGTGCCCTCTTCTCCCACCAGGTTTCCGGCCGGGACCGTGACGTCGACAAAGGAGAGTTCGGCGGTGTCCGAGCACAGCCAGCCCATCTTGTCGAGCTTGCGTGTGACCGTGAAGCCCGGGGTGTCCTTGTCGATGATGAGAAGTGAGACCCCGCGACTCCCTGGACCGCCGGTCCTGACCGCCGCCACTACGAAGTCGGCCCGGAATCCGGAGGTGATGTAGGTCTTGGAGCCGTTTACCAGGTAATGGTCCCCTTCGAGGCGGGCGGTCGTGGCGATCGAAGCCACGTCCGAACCCGCGTCGGGCTCCGTGATCGCCAGCGAGCCGATCTTCTCCCCGGCCAGGGTGGGGCGCACGTATCGCTCCATCTGGCTCGGGTCGCCGGCCCGCACGATGTGAGGAAGGGCGATGCCGTGGGTGAAGAGGGCCGCGCACAGGCCGGTGGAGCCGCCCGCGCCGAGGATCGCCTCCGCCACGGTAAGGGTGTCGATGATGTCGCCCGATCCTCCCGCCGAGGCGGGAAATCCTATCTCGAGCAGGCCGAGCTCAGCCGCCTTCTTGTGGACCTCCCGCGGGACCAGGCCTTGGGCCTCCCACTCCGGAAGGTTGGGGACGAGCTCCCGCTCGGTGAAGTCCGCCACGGTGCGCGCGAGCAGCTTTCGTTCCGACGTATCCCAAACGTTCACGCCGCCTCCTTCCGGGCCTGCCGAACCAAGAGTGGCTTGTGGCATGCCCGCCACCTCGGGATTCGATAGCATCATGCTATTGCTGCAGGAACGGCCGTGAGGGGGGAAATCCATTGCGTGACCAGGGAATGGGACGTTGGGCGATGAGGCGGGCGCTGCTCGAGCCGGACCACCTGGCTCTCTACTCGAAGCACCTGCGGCTCACCTACGGAGAGTTCGAGACCCGCACCAACCGGATCGCCGACTCCCTTTACCGGGAGGGAGTGCGCCAAGGTGATCGCGTGGCGATGCTGATGCTCAACTCGGTGGAGTTCATGGAGGTGCTTTTCGGGTGCGCCAAGCTGGGTGCGATCGCGGTGCCGATGAACTTCCGGCTGACGGCGGCCGAAGTCGCGTACCTGCTGGCCGATTCCGGTGCGGGTCTTCTGGTCGTGAGCGACAAACTCGATCCGGTTGCCGCCCAGGCGGTGTCCATGGAGGGCGTCAGGGTACGCCGGCGCTGGGTGGTGGGCGAGGCCGCGGGCCCGGCCGAAGGGGTGGCTCCCTACGAGGAGCTCGTGGCCGGAGGTCGTGACGAGGTGCGCGACGAGGCGGTGCGAGAGGACGACATCGCGGTGATCATGTACACCTCGGGCACGACCGGCCGTCCCAAGGGTGCGATGCTGAGCCATGGCAACATGACCTGGAACGCCATCAACATGCTTGGAAGGGCACCGGGGATCTCCTATCGCGACCGGACGGTAACCGCGGCGCCCATGTTTCACATCGGGGGCCTGGGGGTCTTTACGCTGCCGCTTTTTTACGTGGGCGGGGCCAACTTCATCCAGGAGGTCTTCCTTCCATCCGAGACGCTGGCGCTGATGCAGTCGGAGCGGGCGACCGGCATGTTCCTGGTGCCGGCGATGTGGGCCGCGCTCACCAAGGTGAAGGACTTCGAGTCCTACGACCTGTCCGAGCTTCGCTTCGGAGTGTCGGGCGGGGCCCCTTGCCCGATCACGGTGATCGAGTTCATGCAGGAGAAGGGCGTCACCTTCCAGGAGGGCTTCGGCATGACCGAGACCGCTCCGCTGGTCTCCGTGCTGGCCGCCGAAGACCTGCCGGCCAAAGCAGGCTCCATCGGCAGGGTCGCCATGCACGTCGACGCGCGCATTGTGGACGACCAGGACCGCGACATGCCTGTCGACCAGGTCGGCGAGCTTGTGCTTCAGGGGCCGAACATTTTCAAGGGATATTGGGGGCTTCCCGCCGCCAGCGCCGAGGCCTTCCGGAACGGGTGGTTCCATACCGGAGACCTGGGGCGCATGGACGCCGAAGGCTTCATAACCCTGGTGGACCGGAAGAAGGACATGATCATCACCGGGGGCGAGAACGTCTATCCCATCGAGGTGGAGCAGGTGCTCTTCCGCCATCCGCAAATCTCCGACGTGGCGGTGATCGGCGCACAGGACGAGCGTTGGGGTGAGACCGTCGTCGCAGTGGTGGTGCCCAAGCCGGGGGAGAGCCCCACCGAGCGGGACGTCATCGACTTCGCGCGGGCGAACATGGCGCATTTCAAGGCCCCGACAAGGGTCGAATTCGTCGCCGAGCTTCCTCGCAACGCGACCGGCAAGATCTTGAAGCGCGACCTCAGGGTCAAGTTCTCCGGGCTGCCCGAGAGTCTGGGGCGCTAGAAGACCTTCTGCCAGGGCCTGCTACTCTGGGCGGATGCAGAACCGAGGCATTCCAGGGGCGATACTCTTCGATGTCGACGGCACGCTGGCCGAGACGGAAGAGGCACATCGACGCGCCTTCAACCAGGCGTTCCAGGACTTCGACCTTCCATGGTCATGGAGCAGCGAGCTTTACGGCCGGCTCCTGGCCGTGACCGGAGGCAAGGAGAGGATTTCCCACTTCATAGCCGCCTATGGTGCGAATCCGGTGCTGGATGGCGCCACGATCGCCGACCTCCATCGTCACAAGACCAGCTTGTACGAGCGGGAGGTCTTCGAAGGCGGGCTGGTCCTTCGCGACGGCGTCGAGCGCCTGATCCGCTCGGCGGCCGATGCCGGAGTCCAGGTCGGGGTGGCGACCACCACCACCAAGGCAAATGTCGATGCGCTGCTCACGGCGACGCTCGGAGCCGCCTGGGAACGGATGGTGCCCGTGGTGGCCGCCGGAGACATGGTGAAGGCTAAGAAGCCCGCTCCGGATATCTACGAGCTTGCCCTGGCAAGGCTCGACTGCGCCGGCGAGGAGGTCGTGGCCATCGAGGACTCGCGCAACGGGCTGCTCTCCGCGGTCGGCGCCGGAGTGCGGGTGCTGGTCACCCCCAGTTCTTACACGGCCGGCGAAGATTTCATCCAGGCCGTGGCAGTGGTCGACCGCCTGGGGGATCCCGGGGTGCCGTCCCGTGTGCTCTCGGGCCCGCCACTTCTGGAGGACTTCGTCGACCTGGCCTACCTCGGTGCCGTGCTGGGGGCCGGCGAGCGTGGAAGCGCCGCCTGAGCGGTGGCCGCCTCAACGCAACGGCTGGTGGACGCATATTTTTGTGGCGAAGTGCAACGCCAAGGGTCGCATTCGCGATAACCTTGATGTCCTGCGCGCAACTGGTAATGGGTCACCTGGTGTGGCGGCGCTGAGGGTTCGGTCGGCATGAACGGAAGCCGACTTGATTCATGAGGAATGAATGAGCCGTCTTTCCGTCGGCCGCTTGGGCCGATTCTCGAAAATTCTCCCCGTAATAATGGCCGGATCCATTGCCGGCCTGGTTTTGGTCGCGTCCCCGCGGGCTGAAGCCTCCCAATCGCGCTCGCAGCTGCAGGCCCAGGCCCAGAGCCTCACAGCCCAGATAGCCTCCCAGAGCAGGGAGATCCACCAGTACGCGGTCGAGGCAACCGCAGCCAGGGCGCAGCTCATCGACGCGGGAGTGCGCGTGCAGGCCGCCCAGCGGCGCCTGGCGGCGGACCAGGCACAGCTGGCGGATGCGAAGAAGATGCTGGCTCAGATAGCGCTCGAGGAGTTCACCCAGGGATCCAACGTCTCCGCGCTCGCCTGGACGCTCGCCTCCAACTCTTCGGAGCTCGTGGCCCGGATCGAGTACGAAAAGGTGATGGGCCTCGACGTCAACGCCGCCATCTACGACTATCAGAGATCAATGACCGCCGAGGCCCAGGCCGCTCAGGCCGCTCAGCAAGCCGAGTCCGCCGCACAGCAGGCCCAGGATCGCATAAATGCGAGCCAATCGTCACTCGAGTCGCTGGTGTCTCAGGAGCAGACCTCGCTCTCCTCGGTCAACGGCCAGATAGCGACTCTGGTCCAACAGGAGCTTGCGCTGCAGTTGGCGCGCAGCCGCCCGGCCGTCCACCCTCAGGGGACACCCTCGTCCTCGGGCATCCGCAGCGTGGTGAACGGCGCCGCGGGTGTGGGCAACTGGGGTGGCGTACCCGCACCGCCGAGTTCCGCGGCCTTCGCAGCTCTGCGGCAGTGCGAGTCGAGCGGGAACTACGCCACCAACACCGGTAACGGGTACTACGGCGCCTACCAGTTCGCGTTGCCCACCTGGCTCGGCCTTGGCTTCACAGGTCTTCCCTCCAACGCCTCTCCCTCCACCCAGGATCTCGCAGCCAAGATCGAGCAGCAGCGCGCCGGCTGGTATGCGTGGCCGGTGTGCTCTCTGGTGCTCGGCCTGGTCTAGGCACACCTTCGCGGTCGGCCCGTACCGGTGTTCCCGGAAGCGCCCGCACCTGCGCGCATGTGGGATAATTGCGCAATAATTGCATCAGGCTTCCGCGCGCCATCGTGCGGGAGCGGCGGGCACGGAGGGATCCCATGAACAACCAGGTTGAGGGTGGACTGTCACCTCAGCTAAGGAGCGGGGGAGGCAGGTATCCCTTCGAGCGGACCTGGACGGTCTGGGAGAGGGAATTCTGGAACCTTCGCTACGAGCCGCGCCGCCTTTTCTCCGAGCTGTTCGGAACCTTTTTGCTGGGTGCCGGGGGAGGGGTGATCAATTCGATCAGCCACGGTGGGATCGGACGCGTGGCGGCGGTGTCGGCTCCGGGCCTCCTGGTGATGGCGGTCATCCTTTTCATGGGCGCGGTGTCGGGCGCACACCTCAATCCGGTGGTCAGCCTCGCCTTTGCCCTCCGCCGCGAGTTTCCCTGGAGGCGGTTGCCCGGTTATCTTCTTGCCCAGGTTGCGGGCGGTGCCTTGGCCTGCCTGTTCCTCTATGCATTGTTCGGAAAGGCGGGGGAGCTGGGCATGACCGTGCCCGGCGCAGGAGTGACCGACATGCAGGCCGCGGCCATCGAAGCCCTGCTCACCCTGGGCCTGGTGAGCACAATCCTCGGAACCTCCTCGGGCGCACAGAACGTCGGCGCGCTCTCGGCACTGGCGGTCGGTGGATTCATCATCCTCGCCGGCCTGTTCTCGTCGCCGATAAGCGGTGCTTCCATGAATCCCGTGCGCAGCCTGAGCCCGGATCTGATCCTGGGGAACTACGCCCATATCTGGGTATATCTGGTCGGTCCGCTGGTGGGCGCGCTCCTGGCCGTCCTGGCCGCGATCATTCTCCGCGGGAGCGGTGGCGATCTCAATGCCGCCCGGGCGGCCCAGGGCACCATGGGGCCGATCGTCATGCCCATTAGTAGGAGGCGCGGGGCGGAGCCCTCCTCAGGCGGCGCCGCCGAGGGCTCCGGTGGAAAGACCGAGGAAACCCCGGGCGGCTGAGGGCACCTTCAGATGATGGTGCCATGGCGCCTCTGCGGCCGCGGCACCTCCTTGTCCTTGTACAGGTCCAGGTAGTGGGCGAGCTGGCGTCTCAGGTCGGAGGGCGGGACCAGCTCGTCGACAACCATCTCGCCCGCCAGGCGGTAGATGTCGTAGCTCTCGCGGTATTCGTTGCGCAACCGCTCCGTGACCGCCTTGCGCTCCTCGGGATCCTCGATGCCGGCCAGACGGTTGAGATAGACGGCGTTGATGGCCGCCTCGGGGCCCATCACGGCGATCTCGGCGGACGGAAGCGCCAGGGTGACGTCCGGGTCGTAGGCGGGTCCCGACATCGCGTAGATCCCGGCTCCGTAGGACTTGCGGACGATCACGCAGATGCGGGGAACCGTGGCCGAGGAGGTCGCGAAGATGAACTTGCGGCCCCGGCGCAAAATCCCCGCCCTCTCCACGGCTGTGCCCACCATGAAGCCGGGCGTGTCCACGAGGTAGACGAGCGGGATGTTGTAGGCGTCGCATAGCCAGACGAACTCGGCCCCCTTGTCGGAGGATTCGGGGAAGAGGGTTCCGCCCTTCTGGCTGGGGTCGTTGGCGACTATGCCGACCGCCATTCCCTCGATGCGTGCGAAACCCACCACCAGCTCCTTGGCGAAGTGCGCCTTCACCTCCAGGAAGCTTCCCTCGTCGACAACCGCGTCGATCAGCTTCTTGATGGGATACGGCCGATTGGCATCCGGAGGGATTATGTCGTCGATGGAGGCGGGGTCGGCCGCGGGCGGCCGCGCGTCCCGCAACGGCGTCCTCTCGTCGCAGGAGGATGGCAGATATTCGAAGATGCGCCTGACGATCTCGGCCGCCTCCTGCTCGCTGGAGGCGAGAAAGTCGACCGAGCCGCTGACCTCGGCGTGCATCCTGGCCCCGCCGAGCTCCTCGGGAGTGGTCTTCTGGCCGATGGCCATCTCGACCATCCGCGGCGAGGCTATCGCCATCGCGGCGTCGTCCATCGCCACCAACAGGTCGCAGAAGACCGGCGTGTAGGCGGTGCCGGCGAAGCACGTCCCATACAGGACACCCACCTGGGGTACGAAGCCGGACATGATCGAGTGGTAGTAGAAGAGCTGGCCGCCTCCCTTCTTGTCGACGTGGTGGCCGGCCGTCTCGTCGATGCGCGCACCGGACGAGTCAACCAGGTAGAGGATGGGGCGCTTGGCCCTGATGGCCGACTCCTGGGCGCGGATCAGCTTCTCGCCGTGATAGCGGCCGATGGAGCCGGCCTTGACGCTGTAGTCGCTGGCGGTGAAGAAGACCGTCTGGCCGTCGATGTGGGCGCTACCGGTGACGACAC
>JAJZNF010000246.1 GCA_021847985.1 Actinomycetes bacterium
GGAGAGCCTCGCCTGGCGCCGGAGTCTGGCGGCGCTTCGCGCCTCGAGCCGGATTGAGGCCTCCTCCACCTCCTGGAGGCGTCTTTCCAGGGTTCCCAACACGAAGAGCTCGTCGCGGGCGCGCAGTAGGTCGCCGCCGCGGCGTTCGAGGGCCGCCCGGGCTTCCTCGTCGTTGGCGGCATCCCTGCTTCCGGCTCCGCCCAGGACGGCGGCGCCCCCGATGGCAAAGAGGGAGATAAGGGCGAAGATGAGCACTCCGGCCCGGAGGTCGATGAACGAGCCGAGAGCGAGCGCGAGCAATGCCGTGGCCAAGGCGAGCGCTATTGGAGCGATAAGGCGGATGAACAGGTCCTGCAGATCGTCGATCGAGCGCGTCAGGGTGCCCAGAAGTTCGCCCGAGCTGAGCTCGGTGGCCTCCTGCGGGAAGCGCGGAACCAAAGCGCGGAATGCCATCACGCGGATGTGCGAGAGGCTGGATAGCACCAGCGAGTGCGAGAGCACGCGTTCGAGGTAGCGGGCGCCGGCGCGTGAGATCGCAAAGTAGCGGGTGCCGGCCATCAGCACGCCCAGAGTGAGGATGGCGGGGCGCTGCGAGGCGCGGGTGATGAGGTAGATGGCGGTCGTCACCAGGCCTATGGATGAAGCGTAGAGCAGAACCCCGCTGGCAAGGTACCCGGCCAGCAGGCCCCTTTTCCCGGTCATGGCCCGACCGGCGACTTGGAGCGCGGCGGCTCCTCCGATTCCGGCTTCAGCCCGCTTGCTCATCGTCCTCCGATCCACCGCTTCGGAGTTCCAGGGTGATGGTGGCGCTCGCCGCGAGCCTGGATCGGTGGGCCGCGAAGACCAGCACCGAATCGGACGACCGGGCCAGGATGTTCGGCCAGACCTCGGCCTCGGCGGTGAAGTCGAGGTGTGAGGTGGGTTCGTCAAGTATCATGAGCGGCTTGGGATGGATAAGGGCCCTTGCCAGGGCGACGCGCTGGCGTTCACCCGCCGAGAGTGCGTCCCCGAATTCGGAGAGACGGTATTCGAGCCCCCCGGGAAGACCCGCCACCACACGGTCGAGGCCGACCGCGGCGAGGACTTCCTCGAGCAGTTGCGGCGCCGGGCTCTCCCTGCCGACCAGGATGTTGTCCAATAGGCTTGCCTCGAAGAAGGTCGGGTCCTGCGGAAGGTAGGCGACCAGGCGCGAGAGGTCGGAGCCCGTCAGGCGGCCTGTCTCGAATCCGCCGAAGAGTATCCTGCCCTGACTGGGCAGGATCAGGCCCGCCAGGGCGCGGCAAAGGGTACTCTTGCCACTGCCGCTGGGGCCGAGCAGGTAGAGGCGCTCGCCGGGGCTCGCGCCGGCGGTGATGCCTTCCAGGAGGATGGTTCCGTTCCTCGTGATTCCCACGCCTTGGAGTTCCAGCCGCGCGCCGAGGGGCCTCGGGGCCCCCGGCCCGCGATGCGCGTCTGTTGGCGGGCCGCCGCGTTCCAGACCGGCAAAAATCCAGTCCAAGGCGGTGCGGGCGTCGGTGGTGGTGTGGAACTGAACCGAGGCATTCCGTACGGCCAGGTACGCCACTGGTACCAGGATCAGCACGGACACCGAAGGGGCGAAAGTCGTGCTGCCGTCCGCCAGGCGGATACCGATGCTCACCGCTACCAGGGCGATGGCCACCGTCGTGACCACTTCGAGAACGCCGCTGGAGATGAAGGCGAGATAGAGGGTCGACATCGTCGCCTTGCGCAGCTGCTCCGAGGCGCTTCGGATCAGGCCCTCCTGCCGCCGCTCGGCGCCTATGCCCTTGATGGTCCCGATGGCGGCGACCGATTCGACGAACTGGGCGGAGAGCCTCTGCAGGCTCTGCCACTTCTCCTGCGCCTTTTCGCCGGCCGTGCGCCCCAGCACGATCATGAGAGGTGGTATGGCCGCCATGGTGCCCACCTCGATGAGGGCGGAGAGCGGGTCGGTCAAGGCGGAGTAGGCGATCACCGCCAAAGGCGCCACCACGGCATAGGTCGCCGCGGGAATGAAGCCGACCATATAGGCCTCGAGGTCCTCCAGGCCCTTGGTGGCAAGCAGCATAGTGCGGGCGGCCTGCTCGAATCCGGAGGGTCCCTGGTCGACGTCCGCCGCCGCGCCGATTAAGCGCCGCCTCAGGTCGGCCTTGATGCGGCCCGCGATTCCGGACATCAGGCGTTCCCGCACGAAGGTGAGGGCCGCAATGGCGAAAGAGGCGACTGCCAACGGCGGCAGATCGGAGAGGGAAGGCCCGAGTGTGCGCCCGTGCACGGCGTTCGCGACGATGTGCCCGAAGTAGACCGCCTGCAGGATCACGGCCAGCACGGTGGCGGCCTGAAGCAGGGCGGACCAGGCCACGATGCGAACGCTGCGCGGGTCGAGCGTCAGCAGGCGGCGGTCGAATGGCGCCGCCGGCCTGAGGTCGAGAAGCTCGGCGGGTTCGCGGCTCACAGCTGCTCCATTACCAGGCAAGGCTAGAGGCTCGGCTTGGATGTGAGGGAGCCTCGAGCCCGCGGCGTTCGAAGCGCACGCGGGCCGCGATGCACCAAGTTCGTCGGGGGAGCGGGCAGGGCTACTCCGGGACCGGGCTGGTCGTCGTCACCGGCGTCTCGCCCTCCGCCCCGGGGGCCGAGATCCGCTTGCGGAAGACGTGGTAGGTCCAACCCTGGTAGAGCAGCACCAGCGGCGTGAATATGGCCGCCACGATGGTCATGACCACCAACGTGTAGTGCTCGGAAGCCGCCTGCGGGATGGTGAGGGAGAAGGCGTTGTTCGTGCTCGACACCAGCACCCGCGGGTAGAGGTTGAGGAAGAGGGTGGCGGTGATGCCGACGATCGAGGCCCCGATCGAGGCGAACGCCCACCCGAAGTACCCCTCTTGCACCAGCACCACGGCGGCGACTGCGACCATGAGCGCGCCGACCGGCAGGATTCCGGGCACGACGCCGGTGTCGTTGATGTGGCTGGCGTTGAAGTAGGTCCAGGCGAGGAAGGCGAAGATGAAGATCATGGCCGCCGGCGTCAACCTCTTGGCCAGCCTCTGTGTGCGCTCGCGCAACTCCCCGGTTGTCTTGAGCGCCAGGAAGAGCGCCCCATGGGTCGCGAAAACCACGCCGGTGGTGAGGCCGGTGAATATCGAATACGGCGAGAGAAGCGAGAAGAAGTTCCCGGTGAAATGGCCGGCCTGGTTGAGCGGGACGCCGTGCACGAAGTCTCCGAAGGCGACGCCCCAGAGTATTGCGGGCAGAGCGGAGCCGAGGATGATGGCGAGGTCCCACCACTTGCGCCATTTCTCCGACAGCCCCTTGCCCCGGTACTCGAAGGCCACCCCGCGGAAGATGAGCGCCGCCAGGATCAGGAAGAGGGCAAGGTAGAAGGCGGAAAAAACGGTTGCGTACCAGACGGGGAAGGCGGCGAAGGTAGCGCCCCCCGCCACCAGGAGCCAGACCTCGTTGCCGTCCCAGGTCGGTCCTATGGCGTTGATCATCAGCCGGCGGTCCATGTCGCTCTTGCCGAGCACTCCGATGAGCATGCCCACTCCGAAGTCGAATCCCTCGAGGAAGAAGTAACCGGACCAGAGGACTGCGATGAGGGTGAACCAGACGATCTGCAGTGCGGTTGGGTTGTCCATCGCTGCTCCTAGTAGACCAGGTCCGCGGTGTGGGCGGACTCAGCGGATTGAGGCGGCTCGGATAGCGGCTTGCGCGCGTAGCGGAACATCAGCATGCCGTCCACGATGGCCAGGATCGTATAGATGACGGTGAAGCCGACCAGGGTGATCCCGACCGAGAGTGCGGAGAGGTCCGACACGCCGCCCGAGGTCTTGAGCAGGCCATAGACGATCCAGGGCTGGCGGCCGACCTCGGTGAAGATCCAACCGGTGGTGTTGGCGATGAAGGGGAGCGCCGCCACCCACACCGCGGCTTTCAAGTACCAGTGCGTCTCGTCCAGGCTTCGCCGCCTCATGTACCAGAGGCCCACGGCCCCGAAGAGCAGGAGCAATCCTCCGACGCCGACCATGATGCGGAAGGTCCAATAGGTGACCCACACCGGAGGCTCGTAGCTGCCGGGGCCGTACTTGGCGACATCCTGCGCTTGCAGCTGGTTGATTCCCTGGACGGTGCTGTTCCAGGAGTTGTCGGCCAGCACCGAGAGCAGGTGCGGCAGGCGAATCTGGAAGATGGGCTGATCGGAGAGGTTGCCGATGGTCAGCAGCGAGAAGGAGGCGCCGGTCTGGGTGTTGTAGAGGGCCTCGGCTGCGGCCATCTTCATGGGCTGCTCCTTGGTCATCACCTGGCCCTGGATGTGGCCGACAAAGGCGTTCAGGAACATCGAGACGAAGAGAACCACGACTCCGAAGCGGATCGCCGCGGAGAAGGCCGGATGCCTGCCGTGCTTGGCCAGCTGGTAAGCGCTGACCGCCAGGATGATTGCGGCGGCGGTGGTGATCGCGGCGAGAAGCGTATGGAAGAAGGTGACGATGAGGGTTGGGTTGCCGAGCAGAGCGAAGAAGTCGGTCATCACCGCCCGGTGGGTAGCGGGGTCGATCTTGTAGCCGACCGGATGCTGCATGAAGGAGTTGGCGGCGAGAATGAAGAGAGCCGAGAACATGGTGCCGATGCTCACCATCCAGATGGAAAAGAGGTGCACCCGCTCGGAGACCTTGCCCTTGCCGAAGAGCCAGATGCCCAGGAAGGTCGACTCGAGGAAGAAGGCGAGCAGACCCTCTATCGCCAGCGGCGCCCCGAAAATGTTGCCGACGAATATCGAGTACTGCGACCAGTTCATCCCGAACTGGAACTCCTGGACGATCCCGGTGACCACTCCGATGGCGAAGTTGATTGCGAAGAGCTTGCCGAAGAAGTCGACGATCTGCGCGTACTTCTCGTTCTTGGTGCGGTGGTAGGCGGTCTGCATTATCGCCAGGCTGAGGGCCATGCCGATGGTGATCGGCACGAAGATGAAATGGTAGATGATGGTTACTGCGAATTGCCAGCGCGATAGTGCAAGGGCGCTCATTCAATCCTCCTCGCCGCAGCGCGCACGGCGGCGCACCGTACTTGCGATCCACGAAGGGACGTCTCCGCAGGATCGAAGCTGCTCAAAGACTATGTCCGGGAGCATAAGGCGACAAGGGACTATGTCCCCTATCGGAAAAAGTGATCGACGGGGTGCTTTGATGGGCAGGTCCGTCTGGGCCGGCGCCATAGAGCGAGGCGAGGTCACGATGTAGCTATCGTAAATAGAGGTAGAGCTGCATCTCGGCCTTGACTGGCAGGCCTGCCAAGATCCAAAAGTCGCTCAAGGTGGTGGGAAAACTCACCGAGAGTAGTAGTGGGGCGCGGAGCGGAGAATGGCGGCTCTCTCCTTCGCAGTACGCCCATTGCCAGGCCCGGTCCCATCACAGGGGGAGCGGGCCTGGCGCCTTTAACGCCCCCGCAGCGTGCCGAGCTATTCGTCCCCGCATCCCGAGCCGGTGGGTCGGCTCCGAAATTCAGGCGGACGTGGCAAGCAGGTATCGGCGCCTGGTCATGGTGGGGGAGACCGCCAGGCGCTCAAAGGTTGCTCCGGCCCCTTCGAGGAGGGCGATCGAGGCCTCGTTGGACGGGTCGCACGTCACCACGGCAATTTCGATGCCCACCCTGTGCAAGCGGGCCGAGGACATGGCCAGTGCCTGTGAGGCGTATCCACGGCGCCTGAAACCGGGGAGCACCACATAGCCGAGATGTCCTTCGTATTCAGCCATGTGCGCGTCGAGGCGGTGACGCAACCAAACTCTTCCCACCACGACTCCGCCCGCCTCGATGAAGAGGAACTCTCCTGGAAGCCAGGGTTCCGGGCAGTGCGTTCCCAGCGAGACGGCGTTGACTCGCTCCACCCAGGCGGCGAACGGCTCGCCGGGCCGGTAGTCGAGAAGGAAGTCCATGAATGGGTCGGCGAGCATCTGGTGGTGGCCCGCCATTGCCTCGATTTCGTCCGTAATGACCGGAAGCCGAAGGCTCAATGCCATTTGCGGATCGCCCGGACTAGAGCGAGTTCGCCCCGGCCAGCACTAGCGACTTCTTGTATCGCTTGTTGGCGTACATCAGGCGGTCGGCTTCGGCGAGAAGCTTCTCGATCTCGAAGGGCGTGCTGGCGGTTGCATAACCGATGGAGACCGATACCCCGTCCTGGGCCAGGCGGTCTTCGATGCGATGCGAGAACTCCCTGGCAGCAGCGGGGTGCATGCCCGGTGCGAGCAGGACGAACTCGTCCCCTCCGAGACGAGCGACGATGTCCCCCTGGCGGCATGCGGCGGACAGGACTTCGGCGAAGCGGCGGATGTATCCATCTCCCGCGGCGTGACCGGCGGTGTCGTTCACCAACTTCAAGTTGTCGAGGTCGAAAAGGATCGCGGACATCTGGGAACCGCGGTCGGCCTGCGTGGTAGCTTCGAGAGCCCTCTCCCAGCCGAAGCGGTTGAGCACCCCGGTGAGCGGATCGCGCTCGGCCTCGCTCAGCACCTGCGAAGTCAGCAGTTCGCGCTGGTAGGCGACGTGGGAGTCCTCTATGACTTTGGCGAGAAGGGGCTCGACGCCCATCAGGGCGGACGCGATCGCGCTGGAGGCAAGGTCGGCCGGCAGCGGGTCGAACAGAACGAGTTGGTGTTCGGGCATGCGAGGGAGGGTGGGTATCACCGAAAGTGCGGCCATGACGCGGATGGGGCCGATCTTGAAGTTGTCCTTCACCTCGATCCAAACCGCCGCGCCCGGATTGGCAAGGTATATGAGTGATGGGAGCGCTCGAGCCGCGACGAAGGTGGGTGGCCGCGTCTCTCCGGGCTTGGGCGTCGGCCTTTGCCTGACCGTCGATCGCACCTCGTCGCCTTCGCGGATGCCATAGTTGCGCCCAAAGGCGAAGAGCACGCGACCCGAGACCGGAGCCTTTGCATATCCTCCCCGCTCGAGCAGCATGGCTCCGTCGAGTTCGAAGTGGTCGAGGAGAAGCTGAACGGAGGAGGAAACGGCTCCGTAGGCGCGGGATAGCGGGTGATTTCCCAGCTCTATGTTCGCAGTGCTCATGGCGTTATATCTGCTGCCTTCGGCAGGCGGAACTACTCAAGTGTAATTATCGGCTGGAAAAGCCGGTTACTTTCGCAGGAAATCAATTTTCCTTCAGTCACTGCCAAAATATTGTGCCAGCACTACCCGGCCTAGTGGCTTCGGTGTTCCGGTACTCCGCTGGCCAGGGCGCCAAGTCTCAAAAGCCGCGCTAGCGTCTTGCCCGTGGGCGCGGGAGAGATGCATGGTGGCGGAGCAGGCGGAGCGGCCATCGAGTTTGAATCGGTGAACGTGACCGTACAGGGTCGGTATCTCCTGCGCGATGTCAGCTTCTCGGTACCCGCCGGCGCGCGGCTCATCGTCATCGGGCGCAACGGCGCCGGCAAGACGACTCTCTTCGGGCTGCTTTCGGCCCTCAGCCGCCCCAGCTCGGGCACCGCCCGGGTGCTTGGCCAAGAGCTCGGCCGTTGCGACATGCGCGAACTGCGCAAGAGGATCGGCATCGGGGGCTCTTCGGCCATCGAGCAGCTGGATCAAGGCATGACTTTGGTCGAGGCCGTCTTGAGCGGGATAGACCAAGTGCGCTCGCGCTGGTGGCTCAGGGCCTCCGAGGCGGACCGCGAGCGTGCGGAGGCGCTGCTGGCCAGGACGGGCCTGCTTCCCCAGGCGCATCGCAGCCTGGCTTCACTTTCGATGGGGGAGCGCCAGCAGGTGGGAATTGCCAGGGCACTGGTTGGCCGGCCCGAACTGCTGCTTCTCGACGAACCCACCGCCGGCCTCGATTTGGGCGCTCGCGAGGAGTTCATCGCCCGAATCTCGTCGCTAGCCGCCGAGAGGCGCGAGATGACGATTGCCATGGTCACCCACCACGTGGAGGAGATTCCTCCCGGGTTCGACCATATTGTGGGTATAAAGGCCGGCGAGCTGGTCGCCGACGGGCCCCTCGAGGAGGAGTTGAGCTCAGAGGTGCTCAGCGATCTCTTCGACGCCAAGGTGGCCCTCACCAAGATCGGCAGGCGCTATGTCGCATTTGCCGAGGGCTGACCGGCCAATCCCGCCGAACGATTTACCTCAAGCGGAGTAGAAGGAGCGGAAATGGAGTATCGCAGGCTCGGGCGCGCCGGCATCAAGGTGTCGGCAATTTCGTTGGGATCGTGGGTGACCTTCGGAGATCAGGTCGACGAGGACCTGGCGTCGTCGGTGATGCAGCGCGCCTACGAAGCGGGGGTGAACTTCTTCGACAACGCCGAGGTTTACGCCGGTGGGCAGTCCGAGGCGATCATGGGTGCCGCCCTGCGCAGACTTGGTTGGCCTCGCCATTCCTTCCTGGTCTCGACCAAGTTCTATTGGGGCATCCACCCCGGCGTGAACACCCGAAACACGCTGAATCGCAAATACCTCCTGGAAGCGATGGATGGTTCCCTCGAGCGGCTCGGTCTGCCCTATGTGGACCTGGTCTACTGCCACCGCCCCGACCCTGAGACGACCATCGAGGAGACGGTCTTCGCCATGCACGACCTTGTCAGCAGGGGCAAGGCCATCTATTGGGCGGTTTCGGAGTGGTCGGCCGCCGAGATTCGCCAGGCCTATGAGATCGCCGAGCGCCATCACCTGCACAAGCCCGTGGCGGAGCAGCCCCAGTACAACCTTTTGCACCGTAAGCGGGTGGAGGTGGAGTACGTCGATCTCTACGACGACTTCGGCCTCGGCCTGACCACCTGGTCGCCGCTTTACTCGGGCGTCCTCACCGGCAAGTATGCCGATGGCATCCCGGCCGGCTCACGCGCCGCGTTGCCGGGATACGAGTGGGTTCTGGAGGTGCTCCAGGATCCCCAGAAGGCGGCCGCGGTGAAGCGCCTCTCGGAGATCGCCGCGCGAATAGGGTGCACCCCGTCCCAGCTGGCCATTGCATTCTGCCTCGACAACCGCAACGTCTCCACCGTCATCACCGGCGCCACCTCCATGGCCCAGCTGGAGGAGAACCTTGGCGCGTTGCAAGTGCACGCAAAGGCGGGCTCCGAGGTCTTCGAGGAGCTACGCGCACTGACGCGCTCCATCGCCGAATGACGGGTCAGTCGAGCCGGCGCAAGCCCTCTTTGTAGCGGATTCCGTTCTCCACGTATCGGGTGACGGCGTCGGCGAGACTCTCGGGGGAGACGCGGTCGGCGAATATTCGCGCGGGCACACCGAGGGCCATGGCCCGGGAGGGAACGCGCACGTCGTTGGTGACCACCGCATTGGCGCCCACCACGGCGAAGCTTTCCACCCGCGCCCGGTGGAGTACCACGGATCCCGATCCGACCAGGGCGTCGTCCTCGATTACGCAACCCTCCAGATGGACGATGTGACCAACCGTGCAACGGTTGCCGACGATGGTGGGAAGAATCTCGGTGGCGTGCAGCACGCTGCCGTCCTGGATGGAGGTGTCCTCACCGATTTCGATCCTGCCGTAGTCTCCGCGCAGTACCGCTCCTGGCCAGATGGTGGAGCGCGCGCCGATCTTGACGTTGCCGATCACGATTGCCATTGGATGAACGAAAGCGCTCGGATCGATTTGAGGCTCCGAGTCGAAGAGCGCGTATACGGCCATTTCCCCTCCTGGCTTGGTGGCGAACTACAGGATATGGCGGCCGGCTCAGGTGGCGCGCATGGCGCGCCTACCGGCCGAGAAGGATGTGGCCGCCACGACCGCGGTGAACGCGAGAGTGAGATCACCCGCCGACAAGGGCAAGGCGACGATGGTCGGCACCAGCGCCCCCGCCACCCAGGAGAGCTGGAAGCGCGTCTCGAAGCGCGCGAAAGCCTTGCCTTGCATCTCTGAGGGCACGTTGTACTGCACGAGCGAGTCGAAGGCCAGCTTTCCCGAGGAGGCCACGAAGCCGATGGTCGCGGCGAGCCCCACCTGGATCGCCCGGCTCGCCACCGCGGCACCGAGGATTCCCAGCCCGGCCTCCAGCACCAGTGCGAAGATGAGCAGGGTCTCCTCTTGGAGTACGCGGCGGATCTTGGGCGTCAGTGCCGTGGCCAAGGCGGATCCGACGGCGGAGGCGGCGAGGATGAGGCCGTACTCGTAGGTGGGCGCGTGCGCCCTGCGCAAGTTGAAGGCGATGAAGAAGGTGAAGAAGCCGACCGAGCCACGCAGCACGGACATGGCCGCCGCCGCCAGAAGCACGCTCGGGGGGGATGACCGGCGCGCCCGCACGCCGTCATCGTGCGCGTCGCCTTCGGGCCCGGGGCTGCTTCCCCTCAGGCGAAGGTGGCGTACCTGCAAGCCCCCCAGCAGGAAGACCAGCGCCCCCACTCTCAGCACCCAAGGCGAGCCGAGATGGGGCATCTTCAGGATGCCCGCGGCAACGGCTCCGCCCAGAAAGGCGGCACCTGCGGCCAACAGGGAGATCTCAG
>JAJZNF010000182.1 GCA_021847985.1 Actinomycetes bacterium
TAACTACTTCTTGGATCGGCGGTCGAGTTCGGCCCCGAAGAAACTTGTGATGGCGATTTCCGCATAACGATTTGCGGCGGGACGAGCCATGATGAAACGGCGGAGTTGGCCCGCGTAGAGCAGGTAACACGAAAGTAACAGACCTGAATTGCTTTGGAAACATCCTGGCAATAGCTTGACGTCGTCGCAAGGGTGCGACCGTCGACCAGATGGACGCGCGATCCAACCGCAGACCGCAACCGCTCAATGGTCGGGTGCGTTCTGTTTTTGGCATCGACGCAGCCAGTGGCGTGTTGTCGGCAGGCAATCAAGGGAGCCAGGAGACAAGTGAAGCTGATCGTAGCAGTCATCAAGCCCTTCAAGCTGGAGGACGTGAGGAGCGCTCTCGCCAAAGCGAACGTGAAGGGGATGACCGTATCCGAGGTGCAGGGCTATGGCAGACAGGGTGGACACACCGAGGTCTACCGGGGCGCCGAATACCAGACGCAGTTCGTGCCCAAGCTCAAGATTGAGCTTGTAGTGGGCGATGACCAGGCCGCGGAGCTGGTGGAAGCGATCGTGGAGGCTGCCAGGACCGAGAAAATCGGGGATGGCAAGGTCTGGGTCGTACCGGTCGAGGACTTGGTGCGGGTGCGAACCGGCGAGCGCGGACCGGATGCAGTCTAGTCTCCCGGCCGGGGCGAATACCAGTGGGCTGGTGGCGATTCCGCTAGTTGCCCGGCAGCACTGACGGTTACTTCATAGCATGTCAGCGTTCAGCGGTAAGCGGCCTCAGCAAATGGCAACCCGGGGCTTTTTTATCGGCCCCGGTGTGTGCGGAGTCGGGTTTGACTATGCACTACAGCGGTGGAGGTAGTGCCTGGGTCTTGGCGCGAGCCACGGTAGTTTTCTTATGAGCGCTGGACCGGGCTTCTTCTTTGCCCGAGGGGTCCGCTCGCAGAACGTCTTGGACATGCTGATCAAGGATTTCGGGACTGTGGCGGTCGTTCTCAGCCCCATCGATGCATTTGGTGCCCACTATTTCGCCCTCAGCCCGGACCGGGGTGGAGTCAGCCCTAATGGACTCTCCGTATCTTCGGCCCGCCGTATGCGAGTCAGGGGTCCTGGGAGATGGGGATACCATCGCGCGAAAAGTCTCGTTTCCGGCGACAGTGGGTTTCTCGACGGCCTTTGCCATCATCGCCCTGCCCCCAATTTCTCGGGGTGACAATTTGGGAGATGCTATCTACGTGACGATTTGCTCGGGGTTGTTCGATTTCCACCGACGGATATTTCGCTCAGGTGCTGCCGACTTCGCTGGGGCACGGCGGTGGAGATTATTGCCGGTACGGAGAGCCTTGAGGTCCCTGTCTTGGTAGGCCGGCGGACAGGCGGCCCAGAGCACCCGTCACCAAGGACAACGTTCCGCTCTTGCGGTTCGGGGCCGAGTACGTGGCCGCCGCACTCGCAGCTGAAAACCGGCGCATTGTCGTCGTCGATGACAGCGAAGTCGACGACGGCCTCATGCCTGACATGACCGAGTTGATGATCTCGCTGTGCGCCCGCCTCCATGGCAGGCGTTCGGCTGCCAACCGGCGGCCAAGGCAGTCGAAGTGGCGACGAGCGGTACCGGAGCGGGCGGTGGTCACGTTGGCTGACCCGGCAGCGACCGAAGCTGCGAGAGCGGCGCCCACCAAGAAGCGCTCACCACGGACGAGGTTCGTCATCCCCGACGGGTGGGTCACCAGAGGCTTCGTCTTCGAGGTCACATTGCCCGATGACCCGGAGGCCGCATCAAGGGTCCGCCCCCACTTCGGCGCCCGCCGCTTCGCCTACAACTGGGCACTGGCCCAGGTGAAGGCGGGCCTGGACGCAAAGAAGGCCGCCGGGTTCCCCACGTTCAAGTCCCGCCACAAAGACCGGGCCAGGGTGCGCTTTACGACCGGGTCCATCCGGGTCGAACCCGACCGGCGGACCGTTGCCCTGCTGGTGGTGCGAGCCCTTCGCTCGAAGGAGAGCACCCGGCGCTTGGAACGCCTGGTGGCGACGGGCAGGGGCCATATCCTATCGGCCACCATGTCCGAACGGTGGGGGCGGCTGTTCGTCTTTTTCTCCTGTCTCGTCGAGGCCCACGCCTACCCCGCACCGGCCACGGGTGGCCGGGCCGGCGTGGACCCCGGGCTTCGGGTCCTCGCCACCATCGCCGACGACTCGGGCACCATCACGCACCTCCCCAACCCCTCTCCGCTGCGGGCCACGCTCACCGAGGCTCGCCGGACGGGACTACAGCTCTCCCGGCGCATCCCCGGCTCGAACGGCCACCGGGCAGCCAAAGCCGAGCTCGCCCGGCTGGACCGCCGAACCGTGCGCCTGCGCCGGGAGACACACCACCAGCACACCACCGTGCTGGCGGACACCTATGGCGAGGTGGTGATCGAAGATCTCGACCTCGCTGCCATGAACAAGGGGATGGGGTGCCGGGCCTTCCGGCGTTCTGTGTCCGATGCTGCGCTCGGCCAGATCAGGCCACAGCTCGCCTACAAGATGGCGTGGAGAAGAACCACGCTCACCGTCGCCGACCGTTGGTTCGCCTCATCGCAGGTCCATCACATCTGCGGGTGCCGCTTGACCGAGCCGAGGAAGCTGGCCATACAACTCCTCTGTGCCACAACCGGCGAGTTGGTAGACCGGGACGTCAACGCAGCATTGAACCTCCGCGACTGGCCGGGTCATGCCAGTTGTGGCTCAGTTGGAGCCACGGCCCCGAAGCCCGGCAGTCCCGCCGGCAGCGGCGGGGGACTCGGCTCCGACGCCGGACTATCCGGCACCGGAGGAGGGGACCTTAGACCTTTGCAGTTCAGCAAGGCCGTTCCCGGTGAGGCCGGAGCCAATCCTGGGAACAGGGGCGGAACCCCGAGAAGGGGTGCAGCGTGAGTGCTCACTATTGCTCACTCGGCTGCAACGGTATGCCTTTGGTGCCGCTTGTCCGATCGCCAAAATTCCGACCAGGTGGTCCGCTTGCGCATCAGGAGCAGGGAGGAGCTGGAGAGTATGGATGCGGCGCCGCATTCCCGAGTTGGCCTGCGACCCTCTGCGGGTCGCTTCTGCGATCGTTCGGGGGCGTGAAGCTGCACAGGGCTGGAGGTCGGTCGGCATTGTTGTCGGTGATCCTTGGGGAATGAAGGGGGAAGATGGAAGCCGGTAGGCGCGATCAGAGGGCGCGTCATCGCGGAGGACGTTCGCAGCACTCTCGCAACCGATGCGGTGGACAGGATTTCGGTCTCGTATGTGCTGGAAGCCCCGTACTGTGGCTGCAGGTCCGAGGTTAAGTAGCGGAGATCGAGCAAAGACTCGATGACAGCCGAGTTGGTCGATGATGCAAGAATCGAGAGTATCGGGGATGGCTGGGTGCGCTTAGTGGAGTCGGACGAAGCCGTGCGGGTCGGGACCCCGCGTGCGCGCACTACCGACGCAATATGGCGACGCGGGGGATAGATATGGGAGGTGGGATGTCGAAGAAACCCGATGCGCGGGTGGAGCGCTTCCTCGCGCTACGAGGTGCATTGCTTGCCCAAGACTGGTCGCGCACCGAGCTGATGGTGGCGATGGCGTCGGTGTGTGACGACTTCCTTGCCGAATTGGCTGATGGCGAGAACGGAGTCGCCCTGCTGGCGCTAGGAGGTTACGGGCGTAGGGAGATGGGCCCCTACTCGGACATGGACGTCCTTCTCTTGCATCGGCCGCGCCTGGACGTCAGCCGCATAACCGAAACTATTTGGTATCCGGTTTGGGACTCCGGGGTCGCGCTTGACTATTCGGTCAGGACGATCTCGCAGGCGATGCAAACTGCCTCGGCGGATCCCCGTGTGCTGATCGGGATGCTGGATGCCAGGTTGGCCTTTGGCTCCGCCTCTCTCCTGGACGCGCTCCGGGAGCGGGTGGAAGGAACCTTCAAGTCGCGCCTTGAACACTACCGCAGCATTTTTCGGACACAGTCCGAACAGCGCCGGCTCGAGTCTGGAGAACTCGCGTTCCTGCTTGAGCCGGATCTCAAGGAGGCTCACGGGGGCTTGCGTGATGTTCTGAACCTTTCACATCTTCAGCGCTTCGACCGTGAGCGTACCGCCGGCCTGGAAGTGCTTTCCGATCACAAGGAATTCCTCCTTCGTATTAGGAACCTGGTCCAAGCTCGCGCGAACCGGGCGCAGAATCGCCTCCTGCTTCAGGACCAGGACTGGGTGGCTGAGGCGGCGGGCTACGCCGACGCGGACGACTTGATGGCGAGGGTCTCGGAGACGGGGCGGTTCGTCTCGAGAGCGTTGGAGGAGATGCTCGCGCCTACAAATCGCGCCCGCTCACGTCCGCGCGCGATCGATCGACGGGATTGGCCCCCGGGTTCCCTCCACGTGCAGGCGGGGCAGCTTAGCCTCGCTGCGTGGGCACTGCCTGCCTTAGACGCCCAAGCGGTTATTACTCTTGCTGCGCTTTCTCTATCGGTTGGGGCGAGGCTTTCTTCCGGCACGCTGGAGATGCTGGCTGATCGATTGCCTGCGCTCGAAGAGTCTTGGGCGCCGGGAACTTTCGCCGCCCTGGTTTCGCTTCTCTCGCACGGGCGCGATTCGATTGAGATGATGGAACGGCTGGATCACTACGGCCTCTTGGACAAGGTGATACCCGAGTGGAGGCTTGTCAGGTATCGTCCTCAACGCAACGCCTACCACACCTACACGGTGGACCGCCACCTGATCGAGGCGGCGGTCGAGGCAGGCGAGCTTAGGCGCGAGGTGAAGCGGCCGGACCTGCTCGTCGTGGGGGCATTGTTGCACGACATAGGGAAAGGGGCGAGCGGCGACCATTCCGAGTCCGGTGCGGAACTTGCACGGGCGATAGCTGATCGGATGGGACTTGGAAAGGCGGACGTGGAGGTGGTCGTGCGTCTGGTTCGGCACCATCTTCTGCTCCCTGACACAGCGACGAGGCGGGACATCGCCGATCGCAAGACCATCCAGATGGTTGCCGAACGAGTGGTGGACGCCACAACTTTGGAGCTACTCCAAGTGCTGGCCGAGGCGGACGGTCGTGCGACCGGCCCGGCGGCTTGGTCGACCTGGAAGGAGAGCCTGATAGACCGGCTCTGCGAACTGACGCTTGCCTACCTGCAAGGAGAGGGCGTTCCCGCAGAACCCGAATTCCCGGGGGAGTTCGAGCGCACGCTCATCGGCGAATTTGACGGCGACCTGTTGGTAGAGGCCAACGGCGACTTGGGGTGGGTGGTGGCCCCTGACCGCCTCGGATTGTTCGCTCGCGTGACTGGGACTCTATCTTTGCTGGGCTTGAGCATCGTGGAGGCGGACGCGTTCTCCGAGTCCGGAGTGGCGATTGAGCGTTTCCGGGTTATTGCGCCCTACGGCAAGGAGATTCGGTGGCAGCGCTTCGAGGCTGAGCTGCGTAATAGTCTCGCTGACGGAGTGCAGCTAGAGCAGAGGCTGGCTGAGCGTGCATTGTCCAACTCGCGGAGGCGAAAGGTGGCCGCTTCGGCCGCGATTACACCTCGGGTGACGATACACGAAGACGCGTCCGTGCGCGCCACCGTCTTTGAGGTGTGCGCTCCGGATTCAGTGGGTCTCCTTCATAGGTTGACGTGCATCTTTGCCAGGTACGGCCTGGATATTGTGCATGCCAAAGTGCTGACTCTAGGAGACGACGTAGTCGACACCTTTTATGTGACTGGCTCGGACGGAGACGCTATCGTCGAGCCCCTAGCCGTGCTCGACGTCAAGGCTGAGCTGGAGAGGGCGCTCGGGGAGGAGTCGGGAGGCGTGTGCTGAGGCGGGCCGCCCGCCGCGGTGGATGTGCGAGGCAAGGATCTATGAGCGAGAAGCTACGGTGGCCCCGGGGTTGGACATGAGCACGCCCTCTTTCGTCATAGAAGTTGGTGACATCGTGCAGCAGCGCACCGACGTGATTGTCAACGCGGCGAACAGCTCCCTGATGGGCGGGGGAGGGGTGGACGGCGCTATCCACGGCCATGGCGGTCCCTCAATCCTTTCAGAGTGCATAGAGAAACGGCGCACCGAGTACCCGGACGGCCTCCCAGCCGGTTATGCAGTGGCCACCACGGGCGGCAATCTGCGGTGCCGCTGGGTGATCCACACTGTTGGTCCTGTCTACCACGCCGACGACCAATTCGGCGTGCTTACCATGTGTTACCAGCGTTCCCTGCTCCTGGCCGATGGGCTGGGCGTGCAATCCATTGCGTTCCCTCTGATTGGCGCAGGTGCCTACGGCTGGCCAGGGGCTACCGCCTGCCGCGCGGCAATACAAGGTGCTATTTCTGGACTTAGAAAAGTGGAAGAAATAGCGGACGTGCATTTTGTTTTGTACAGGGAAGAGCTTGCTGAGATCTTCAGAGCTGAGCTTGAGCGCGCGAAGCTGTAGCACGGGTTCTCGCCATGTGACGGAAGTATTCGGCGCTCGGAGCACCTCCCCGCGGTTACGGCGTCATGCAGCCGGGACGGGTACAAATGTTTTGAGCCGGACCCGGGTATGCGCGGCGATTGGGCGCGGTCTTCGATTTGGGTGGTAGTCGGTGTAAGCCGGTTTAGGGTGATCGTTCATCCCCTACGTCTGGATAAATGTGCTCAGATTTCTTCTTTTCGGGGCCCCGTAAAGGGGGCATCTGGTTGATCGATATAGGACAACACTTTTTCAGAGGGGTGGATCTATCGAAGCGTGCTGGGAGGCACTCCGGAACTATGAAGGGCGGGGGACCTTCGTTCATTTACCAGAGGGATTATGCCGGGGTCCTGTCCCGACGACTGGCGTCAAGGGCTGTTCGATAGAGAGCCACGGGCGACCAGAAATCGAGACGGTCGAAACCGGAGGATCGTAGCGTGGGGGGATGCGGCTAGCCCGGTCTAACGAGCCGTGCCATCGCCGATCATCTCGTAGGCGACTCGTGCGGCGAGCTTGGCGGCGTTATTTGTGACGTCGAAGGACGGGTTCAATTCTGCGATCTCCGACAGTATTAGCCGTCGCGAGTGGCGCAACATGCGGATGCACTCCAGTACCACTGCCACCGGCACTCCCAGGGCGGCCGGAGCCGAAACCGCCGGCATTGCCGAGGAGGGTAAGGCATCCAGGTCGACCGTCAAGTAGATGTGTTCGAAGCGTTCGGCGATCTCCTCGAGCAGCTCGCGTGGCAGTTCCTGCATCTGCAGGTCGGTGAGGTAGGTGGCGCCGATCTCGTGTGCGGTGCGGAAAAGGGCGTCGGTGTTGGCCGCTTCGGAGACGCCTAGGCAAAAGTAGTGGAAGGGCGCACTGTCTGACAGGGACAAGTCGGCCATCTGGCGGAATGGGGTGCCGGAGGTGGGCCGGTCCGAGGAGCGCAGGTCGAAATGCGCGTCGATGTTAACCACCGCCAACCTGTCCATGGGCTCCCCCTTGGCCTGCAAGGCGGAACGGATGCCGAGATATGATCCCCAGGCCATCTCGTGACCCCCTCCCAGCACCACCGGCCGGTGGCCGTTCCCGATGAGGGTCGCGACTGCAGCGGACAGTTCCCCTTGGGCCTGCTCGAGCCCGTCCCCGACGCAGGCGACGTCCCCGGCATCATAGAGAGGGTGGGAAAGGTGCGCGGCTAACCCGCCAAGTTGGGCCCGCAAAGCGGCGGGTCCACCTGCGGCGCCTGGTCGGCCGTGGTTGCGCACCACCCCAGCGTCGCAGGCGAAGCCGATCAAGGCGCTGCCCGGTGCAAGCTCCGCTCCATCGTCGGTGGGGATTGATCGCTGATGAAGCCGAACGGCGTCAGGCCCTTCGGCCGAGTCGTCACGTCCGCTCATTCGGGTCTGTGCGGCGGGAATCCTCACGGCGCATGACTCCTTTCACGTAGGTCGAGTGCAGGGGGCTGAAGCCAATGTTGTAACAGAGCTCCGCAGGGCTGTCCACGTCCCACACCGCCATGTCCGCCCTGAGTCCGTCGGTGATGCTGCCGCGGTCGTCGAGCCCGAGGGCGCGCGCGGCATTGGCTGTGGTTCCTCTAAGCGCCTCGGCTGGAGTGAGTGCGAAGAGCAGGCAGGCCATGTTCATTGCCAGGGGGAGGCTTTCCAGCGGCGAGGTGCCGGGATTGTGGTCGGTGGCCACGGCTATCGGCACCCGCGCAGCTCTCAGGGCGGCGACGTCGGGGGCTCGGCCCTCGCGAAGGAAGTAGTAGGCGCCAGGCAGGAGCACCGCCACCGTGCCCGCGCCGGCCAGCTCAGCGATGGTCTCGGTGCCAGAGTATTCGAGGTGATCGGCGCTTGCCGCTCCCATACGGGCGAGAAGGGCGCCGCCTCCGGTTTCCGTAAGCTGGTCAAGGTGCGCCTTTACTGGCAGCCCTAGCCTTTTGGCGGCCATGTAGTAGCTCTCCAGCTCCTCGGCGCTGAAGGCGATTTCCTCGCAGAAGGCGTCGACCGCGTCCACCAACCCCTCGGAGGCAAGGCGGGGGAGCACCTCCTCAGCCATCTCCCGGAGGTAGTCCTGCTTGGACCGCTGGTAGCCGGGCGGTATGGCATGTGCCCCCAGGAACGTGGTGCGTACCTCGGCGATGCCGGTGGCCCCGAGGCGCCGGGCGACTCGTAGGATCTTCTCTTCACTGTCGGCGTCCAGGCCGTAGCCGGACTTGACCTCGACTGTGGTCGCGCCGTGGCCTGACATTCTCTCCAGGCGCGCCCTGGCTCCCTCGAAGAGGGCCTCCTCGTCGGCTGCCCGTGTCGCGGCAACGGTCGAGGCGATCCCACCGCCTCCGCCTGCGATCTCCTCGTAGCGCGTGCCGCCCAGGCGTTCGACGAAGTCGGCTACGCGCTTGCCCGCGTAGACAAGGTGTGTGTGGCAGTCGATCAACCCCGGGGTGACGAGCCGCCCCTCCAGGTCGATTTCTTCGTCCGAAACCAGGCCGGCGGGGAGCTCCGCCTCCGGGCCGTACCAGGCGATGAGCCCGTCTCGGATGTGGATCGCCTGGCCGCGACGATGGACGAAGGTCGAATCGGGCGTGGTGTCACCTATGGCGGCGTGCCGAAGGAGCAGCGATGGTCCGGTCACTGCCTTCCCCGGAGCATTGGCAGGTCGATGCCGGCCTGCTGGGCGGTCTGGATCGCGAGGTCATAGCCCGCATCGGCGTGGCGCATAACCCCGGTGGCGGGGTCGTTGAAGAGCACACGCTCCAGGCGCCTGTCGGCTGCCTCGCTGCCGTCGCAGACTATGACCACCCCGGAGTGCTGGCTGAATCCAATGCCGACGCCTCCTCCGTGATGCATGGAGACCCAAGTGGCTCCACCCGCGACGTTCAGCATCGCGTTCAGGAGTGGCCAGTCGGCTACGGCGTCGGAGCCGTCTGCCATCGCCTCGGTCTCGCGGTTCGGGCTCGCGACCGAGCCGGTGTCGAGGTGGTCTCGTCCTATCACGATCGGTGCCTTCAACTCGCCTCGGCGCACCATCTCGTTGAAGGCAAGTCCCAGGCGGTAGCGATCCTTCACCCCCACCCAGCAGATTCGGGCGGGAAGCCCCTGGAAGTGAATGCGATCGCGGGCCATGTCCAGCCAGTGGTGCAGGTGCGGATCGTCCGGGATGAGCTCCTTCACCTTTTCGTCGGTCCGGTAGATGTCCTCGGGGTCGCCGGAGAGGGCGACCCAGCGGAAGGGGCCGTATCCCTGGCAGAAGAGGGGACGGATGTATGCGGGCACGAAGCCGGGGAACGAGAAAGCCCGCTGCACGCCCATCTCGAAGGCGACCTGGCGGATGTTGTTGCCGTAGTCGACGGTGGGGATACCTTCGTCGGCGAATCGGACCATGTACTCGACGTGCTCGGCGATGGACCGCCTGGCCGCCGCAATGACGGCTTGCGGGTCCTCGGCCTGCATGTTGCGCCACTTGGCCAGGTCCCATCCCTGGGGAAGGTAGCCGTGCAGCTGGTCGTGCGCACTGGTTTGGTCGGTCACTGCGTCGGGGCGTATCCCTGCTTCGTAGATTTCCTTGATCACGTCCGCCGCGTTGCCGAGCACCGCCACCGAGACCGCCCTGCCCTGCTCGTGGGCGCGGTTGATGACCGCCAGCGCCTCCTCCAGGCTGTGGGCCTCGGTGTCAAGGTATCCGCTCTGCAGACGCATCTCGATACGGGAGGGGTCGCACTCGATGGCGAGCATCGAGAAGCCCGCCATGGTGGCCGCCAGAGGCTGGGCACCACCCATGCCTCCTAGCCCGGCGGTGAGGATCCACCTTCCGGAGGCGTCCCCCCCGAAGTGCTGGTTGGCCATGGCGTAGAAGGTCTCGTAAGTGCCCTG
>JAJZNF010000204.1 GCA_021847985.1 Actinomycetes bacterium
GGACGGGTGCAGGACCGACGGCAAGTGGGTGTCGTCGTAGTCAAGGCTGTGCGCCAGGCCGCCGTTGACGAAGGCGGCCATCGCGGCGGGAAGGCCGCCGGGCGCGCCTACTCCGTGAGCCTGGCCGAGAACGCCCTGCGATCGGGCAAAGGCTATTGCTGCCGCGCTCGTTTCCAGCCTGGTGGCGGCGACACAGATCCCCAGGATGTCGAGAACGCGGCTCTTGACGCTTTCGCGCACCTCCGCAGGGAGGCGGTCGTAGGAGTGCTCGATGGCGAAGCGGCCGAGCGTGACTGCTATGGGCTCGTTACTCACTGGCGGCCACCAGTGCCAGCGGGCGGACCGGGGAGCCGGTCGCGCCGGTTATCGCCAAGGGGGAGAGTACGAAGGTGAACTCGTGCCTGCGCTCGGCGGCAAGCTTGTCCAGCTCCATCGCCTCGATGATGTAGACACCTCGCTCGACGAGCAATACCCGGTGCGCAGGCAGCAGCGAATGGCCGCTGCCGGGAGCGAGGCGCTCGAAGGCGATGGTGTCGGCGCCAACCGCAAGAGGGGAGTGATCTGCAAGCCAATATGCGCCCGCCTCGCCCACGCCCGGAACGCCGGTGGCCGCTCCCGTGAAGGCGGCGACGCCTTCGGAGAAGTTCGCACCCCATCCCGAGCGAACCAGCAGAACGTCTCCTGGCCGAGGCTCGGTGCCCTGAGCCCTGGCAGTCGCCTCCAGCTCATCCGGGGAGATCTCGTACCCGCCGGCCAGGATGTCCTCACCCAGATGTCCGGCCACGTCAAGGAGTATCCCGCGGCACACGATGGGTTTTACCGTGTGGATCCCCATCTCCATGAAGCGTCCGCCTCGGGAAGCCTCGGCGGCATCCACTCCTCCATGCAGCAGTCCCTGATGGGAGACGTGTGCCAAAGCGTCGATGTGCGTGCCGACATGGGTGCCCATCACGATGATGTCGTTGGCGGCGGACCCGCCGTCGGATCTGACCATGTCTCCGTGGCGCCTCGGAAGTGAGTGATTGAAGGCGGGATGGTTGGGGGATTGGGGCATGCCTATGAAAAGCGGCCGGCCAAGGTCAAAAACCTCTACTCCACCCGCCAGTGCCTCCAGCAGTGCGTCGCTCACTTGATCACCCCCGCCTCACGCAGCTGGGCAAGCTCCTCGGCGCTCAGGCCAAGCCCGCCGCCCAGAACCTCATCCGTGTCCGCCCCCATCGCCCTTCCGGCCCAGCGGATGGACCCCGGCGTCTTGGACATCCGCCACATCACGTTGTGCATCATCACCGTTCCCAGTTCCGGATCCTCCACCTCGACCAGCATCTTGGTCGCCTGCACGTGGGGGTCCTCGACGATATCGCGCGCGTCATATACCGGCGCGATTGCCGCTTCGGCGTCGTTGAAGGCGGCAAGAACTTCTTCGCGGGAGTGCTCGCCGATCCAAGCTCCCACCGCCGCGTCGATCTCTTCGACGTGCTCGAAGCGTCCCCTGCCACTGGTGAACCAGGGCTCCTCGGCGATCTCCGGTCGGCCGACAAGCTTCATGACCCGCTCCGCGATCCGCTGCGCGCTGGCCGACACGGCCACCCACGATCCGTCCTTGGTGCGATAGGTGTTCCGCGGTGCGTTGTTGGTCGAGCGGTTGCCATGGCGTGTCTCGATCTCGCCGGTATGCCGGTAGATAGCGGGAGATGGGCCGACCGCTGTCATGATCGGCTCCAGGATGCTCATGTCGATGTCCTGACCGCCACCGCCCTGCACCTCCCGGTGGCGAAGCGCCATGGTCACCGCGGCGGCACCGGCGATTCCGCAGATGGTGTCCGCGAGGCCAAAGGCCGGCAGCGTCGGTGGACCATCGGCCTCGCCTGTCAAGTGCGCAAATCCGCTCATGGCCTCGGCAAGCGTCCCGAAACCCGGCCTGGACGCATACGGGCCGGTCTGGCCAAAGCCGGTAAGTCGAAGGATAATGAGGCCCGGGTTGATAGCCCGAAGCACCTCGGGACCTATGCCCCAGCTCTCCAGGGTTCCGGGCCGGAAGTTCTCCACCATCACATCGGTCTCGGCAACCAGGCGCCTCAGTAGCTCGGCACCCTGCGCGGTATGAAGATCGATGGCGACGGTCCGCTTGTTCCGCGCCACCTCCTTCCACCACAGCGGCACTCCATCGGCTGCCCGGCCATGGCCCCGAAGGTTGTCCCCTCCACGAGGATTCTCGATCTTGATGACATCAGCGCCGTAGTCGCCGAGAATCTGGCAGCACAGCGGCCCCGCCAGGATGCTCGAGGCATCCAACACGCGAATCCCGCTCAATGGTCCAGGATTACTCTCAGTCATATCACCTTGTTTCGCTATTTGAAACGTCTTTCCGACTAACCTTAGCCGCATCAATTCCAGCGGGCAAGCACCGACTCGTGCTATTTGCAGCCGCGCCACTTGGCAGCCGTCACCGCGACGAAACGCGTCCGCACCGCCTCCACCGCACTCTCAAATCATCAAGTGCAGCGCTCCGTTTTGCCAGTATCCGTCATGCAATCAGCCAAGGCGCACCCTCCTCAACTCCGCTGACAACAGGGCCAAAACGCCCCCTCTCGCGAGTCCCGACACCTCCGCCAGAAGCCGGTCGGCCGACTGCTCGCCCACCTTTCCCGCCAAGAGGCGGCGAGGCTTGGAGCGAACTTCGGGATCGAGGAGGGCCCGTGTCCCGTCGCCTCGGGGCAAAGACCACTCGCCAAGAAGTGTCCGCCCTGAGAACAGGTGAACTTCCACCTTCGCCGGGCGTCCGGCAGGGTATCCGCTATCCATCTCGGGCGTCGCGGAGACGCGCACGCGCTTTGCCAATTCGGCTGCCGCTTCGTCACCGATCGCACCCTCGGGAAGCGAGTTCTCGTCAAGGCGGCCGTTGGCCAGCGCCGAGGCGACCACGTAGGGAAGTGAGAACCTTGCGCGGAGATCGTCGCCAGGCTCCCGGTCGTCGAAAGCCGCCGCTCCCGCATACGTCGACACCACGACATTGTCGATCTCTCGCGGATCAATTCGCCCTTGGTCTCCGAGCGAAACCGCTGCATCTATTGCCCCATGCAAATGTGCACAGGCAGGGTGGATCTTCACGTATCCGCCCAGAACCAAGTACTCTTTCCAGCTTCCATTGGTATCCAAGGACGAGCGAATTGCCGAGGAATCATAATTGGCCGCACTGTGCACCAACCAGTGGCGCTCAATGACATCCTCTTCGGCATCGAAGCCGGCGACTGCGGCGTAGGACGCCATCACGGCCGACTGGCAGGCCGAAGCCAAAGCAAGATGTGAGGCGCTCCTGCCGGCGAACACGGTTTCGGTATCAAAGGCTTGTGGAGAGGCTCCCGCGATGCGGATTGCCGATTGAATCACCGCCGCCTTGCCACCGCTGAGCAGGTGGGCGCCGGCTACTGCCGCCCCCACCAGTGCCCATGTGCCGATATCGTGCACCCCGGGCGGCGTGCCTCCCGTCGCGATGCCGATGCGGACTCCTGCCTCGTATCCGGCGAGCATCGCACTCATGAACGCTTCTCCACCGGCGCCGGACTCCTCGCCTAGGGCGAGCAGGACCGGAACCAGGTGAGAGGCCGGATGGCCTTTTGCAAGCCGATGGCCGTCCTGCAGCTGCTCGGCGGCGACGCCCAGCGCATTGCAGTAGGCGGCGGTCGCCGCGGGCACTCCCCGCCCCTCTCCGATCAGCGTTGCCGCTCCGTCACCCGTGCCGGCGATTCGGCGCATGGCCGTTACGTCACGCCTTGCCCCGCCCGAGATGGCGGTGGCCAGAACGTCAGCCACAAGAAACTCCACGCGCTCGCGCACCTCTGCCGGAGCCTCGTCGAAGCGCGTCCGTGCCGCGGCCTCCGCCAAGATGCCCGCAAGCGTGCCGGCCATGGCTAGCTCCTGGTCTCCTCGTAAAAAGTGTGGCCCATCTTGGCCGAGACCTTCTTGGTGGTCTCGAGAAGTGCTGCAGCGCACTCGTCCACTTCTCCCGCCATACGCTCGGAAGGACCGCAGACACTGATCACCGCCAGGGGAACGCCTCTGTAATCGAGGACGGGCGCCGCCACCGACCCGGCACCCGGCTGGCGCTCTCCCAAGGTGGAGGCGTATCCGACTTCGCGGATGTGATCCAGCTCCGGCCTGAGCACATCGGGATCGGTCTGGGTGGTAGGCGTCAGCTTCGGGAGTGGCTCGGAGAGGTAGACGTCGATCTCTTCCTGGGGCAGGAAGGCGAGGAACGCCTTCGACGAGGCTCCAGCGTGCAGCGGATACGAGACACCGATCTGCACCATCATCAGTACCTCGCGATCCGGGGTCACCTGATCGACGTAGACGCGCGAGCGTCCGGTGCGGATGGAAAGGGTGGCGGTCTCGTTGGTGAAGCGCGAAAGCTCCACCAGTTCGGGAGCGGCCACCTTGCGCACGTCGAGCCTGTTCAAATAGGTAAGGCCGAGGCTCACGACGACAGGGCCCAGTGCATAGCGATGGCTCACCGGATCTATCTCGACAATTCCCTTGTTCTTCAGGGAGGACAGAATGCGGTGCACCGACGCCTTGGAGAGGCCAAGAGCATTGGCGATCTCGGTCACTCCCAGCCGCTGCGTCGGCTGCTCGGAGAAGAGCAGCAGCACATCGGCCGCACGCTCGACTGTCACTGTCGAAGATCCCTTGGGGCGCTCAGTCATCCTGCGCCACCAACCCTTTCATGTCCGTCAACCTTGCCCGCGTCGTGGAGGCGGGCGCCCCCCTGGGCGGTTCAAAGCCTAACCCCGCATAATTTTCGGCTCCAACCGGTTCGAAACTCCCCGGGCCGCCCCCGGAGCGCCGACGGGGCGCCCCGGGGGTCGTCGAGCTCGAGCCCGTCTACTGCAGCTTCGAGACCGGCACCTGCCAGGTGGAGGCGTAGCCCTGGAGGAAGGCGTTGCCATAGCCCTGGCCGGACACCGCCGGCACGCCGAACTCGGTCACGTTGGACTTGTCGACGATGCGCGGGATGATCTGCTCGTTGCCCGGTTGCATGCCTGCCATGATGCGCATGGCCTGATCCAGGCCGGCCGCGGCGACGGCGGAGGTGTTCTCGCCGACGTCCATGGAGACGATGTTTCCGGTGCGGATCATGTCAAGGATGGCCGGGGTTCCGTTGAAGCTCGCCACGTGGACCTGGCCGACCTTGTTGGCCGCCGTTATCGCCGGGGCGATGAAGAGGGCCATCGAGTCGAAGACCGGCAGGATGTAATTGATGCCGGGGTCACCTGCGAGCGAGCCCTCAACGGTGGTCTGCAGCTTGGTTGCCCAGTCGACCGGGTTCACGTTGACCGCGGTAACCTTGCAGCTCGGGCAAACCTTGGACAGCTCCTGGTTGACGCCGTTCTGCACCGCCTGGGAGCTGACGTCCGCGTTGGAGGTCACAACCAGCACATCCGCCTTGCCCTGAGTCTGGGCCACTGCCCAGGCGGCCATCAGCTCACCAGCCAACTTGAACGGAGCGAAGGTGTAGGCCGCCACGTTTGGATCGGTCGGCTGGCTTGGGTCGCGCTCGTTGGTGTCCACGGTCGGGATTCCGGCAGCCTTGGCCGCCTGTACCTGGGGAGCGAGCATCTCCGGCGGGATGCCGGCCAACAAGTCGATCACGTTCGCCTTCTGGCTGATCGCCTGGTTCATGCCCTGCACCCACTGCGACTGCTGCTGCTGATTTGTGTAGTCGACGTAGTTGATGCCGAGCTTCTTCGCGTACTGGCCCATCACCTGATCGACGGTGTTGACAAAAGGAACGCTCGAGTTGGCCGGGATACTGAAGATGGTCTTGCCGGCCAGCTTGGTGGCGTCGAAGCTAGGACCGGGAGATACGAACGCCGGATTTCCCGTGTACTGGTTGATAAGGGACTGCGCCGCCGCGACGTTGCCTCCGGGGGCCGCCGTAGTGGCGGAACCGCCAGTGGTCGTGGTGGACGATGACGAACCGCTGCCGCATGCGGCGGCGACCATCCCCAGGGACCCCAGCGCCATTGCGGCGCGGATAGTGCCCTTCTTTCCTGCTCTCATTTGGATATTCCCCTTCCCGGGTCCCCGATTCGGACCCTTTTTGCGCTACCCCCGTTGCCCGGGACATTGGACCTCAGATTGTGGCTACTCCCCGCCGGTGCCAAGGACCGATCCTCCGCTTGGTGGGGACTGCGAGGCGACGGCCTGCCCGGGCGTGCCCGAGCCATTCGACGTCCCCGCATCTCCCGGCTGCTGTGGTTCCGTCGGCAACTGGGAGGCATCTTTGTGGCGCTTGCTCCGGCGCGTGATCCCCGAGAGGAGCACCGCGATGACGAGCGCGCCACCGTAGAAGAGCTGCTGCACGAAGGTCTGGACACCCAGCAGGGCCAGGCCCGAGATCCCCGTGGTTAGGAAGTAGACCGCCACCATGGTCCCCCAGGCGTTGAAACGCCCCGGCGAGATGGTGGTCGATCCCAGGAAGACGGCCGCGAACGCGGGCAGAAGAAGAGTAGTGCCGGCGGTCGGATCTGCCGATCCGCTCGTGCCGACGTAGACGACGCCGGCAAGCGCACCGACGAAGCCTGCCGCCACAAAGGCGAGGATGCGGATCCGCTTCACGCGCATTCCGCTCAGGCGGGCCACCTCACGGCCGCGGCCCACCACTAGTATCCGCCGGCCCGCCGGCGTGAACTCGAAGAGGTACCAGATGACGGCGGCCGCAATCATCAGGTAGAAGAACTCCACCGACAACCCGCCAATCCGATGAACCACAACCATGTTGACGAGCGACTGCGAGATACCGGAGACCGGGGTGGAGTTGGAGATCCATAATGTCACCCCGTTGACCACAGTTCCCATGCCGAGCGTCACGATGAACGGGTCGATGCCCGCACCAACGCAGATGATGCCGTTCAGCAGGCCGATCGCGGCTCCGACGAGCACGGCCACCAGCGCCGCCAGCCACACGTTCATTCCGTGATTCACGTTCAGAATGGCCACGATCATCCCGGAAAGCGTAAGGACGCTGGCAACCGAAAGGTCGTAGTCCCCTGCGCTCAGCGGAATCAGGAGGGCGAGTGAGAGTATCCCCAGCGGCGCCTGCGAGGCGAGCAATGTCTCAAAGTTGGATGCCGTCGGGAAGGTCTTCGGCCTGAGCAGGGAGAAGACGATAATGACGACCACCCAGACGATGATCACCCCGTAACGGCGAACAAACCCCTCATGGGTCCGGCGCGGTGCCCCGCTCAAGGTTGCCCTCCCCTTTCCGGCCGCACGACCTGGCGCGACCCGTTCCAACAACTCCCCGTCAGGCCCCCGCTGACCCGGAAACTTTCCTGGCGCGGCGACATCGCTAGAGGTCCTCCAGCAGCGCGGCGGCCTTCGAGAGGTCCGCGCTCCGGCGCATGCCCAAATAGGCGGCCTGGGCAATGGCGTCCACAGAGATGCTCGCGCCCTCGATCCGCTCCGCCACCTTTCCTTCGGATATGACCACCACCCGGTCGGAGATGGCGGCCACTTCCTCCCAGTCGGCGCTGGCGTAGATGACGGCTGCGCCGCGCGCAGCTGCGGCACGAACCAATTCGTAGATGCGCTGGCGGGCACCGATGTCCACGCCCTGAGTCGGTTCGTTCAACAGGACGTAAAGGGGATCTGTCTGCAGCCACTTGGCGAGAACCGCCTTCTGCTGGTTGCCACCGGAAAGAAGTCCGATGGGCATGGAGGGCTCTGCGGGCACCACGGCGTATTGCTCCAGAACCTCTTTGCACGCCGCCGTCAGCCGCCGCAGGCGGAGGCGCCCTTTCTCGAAGGAGTTTCCCAGTACCGGCTGCATGACATTTTCGCGCAATGAAAGATCGGGCACCACGGCCTCGCGCTGGCGGTCGGAGGGGACGTACACCATGGAGAGGGCAAGGGCCTTGTCCGGGCTCATCTCTCTGAGGTCGATCGACTTGCCGCCCAGGCGGCAAGAGCCGGACTCCGCCCTGCGGGCCCCACAGAGGAACTCCACAACCAGCTCCCAGCCGGAACCTACTATTCCCGTGACTCCGACGATCTCCCCGGGGTGTACGGTCACGGCAACGTCGCTCAACAGGTCGCCCGAGAGGCCCTCGACCTCGAGGGAACCCTGGCTCGACGAGGCCACCGGAACCTTCTCGCGCCGCGCGGTTCGCGAGACGACCTCGACTCCGCGTTTTCCGGTGACGATCAGGCTCACCAGGTCGTCGTGCGTCAGCTCCGAGCTGGGCGCATCGGCGACCACCCGCCCGTCGCGCAGGACGGTGACGGCGTCGCAAACCTTCAGGACCTCATTGATGTCGTGGGATACGAAGATTACTCCGGATCCCTCGGCGGCAACGGCCCTGAGGAGGTCGTACATTCCCTCACGGCCCGCCCGGTCGAGGAAGGTGGTCGCTTCGTCGAGAACGAGAACACCCGGGTGGTCCGCCTGCTTGGCGCTGCGCAGCTGCAGGACGGCGCGGACGATTGCCACCTGGGCCTGCTCTACCGGTCGCAGCGTGGAGAGCTTGGCTGCGGGGTCGAGGTCCAGGCCGAACTGCTTGAAGATCTCCTTGGCCCTTGCCCTCTCCTTGCCCCAGCCGATGTAACGCCGATGATCGTTGGCGAACTCGGTCAACAGCAGGTTCTCCAGGACGCTCAGATCGCCGAGCACCCCCAGGTCCTGGTGAACGAACGCCACGCCAAAAGCGGTGATCTCACCTGGGCGCAGGGCGCGCGTGAGCTCCTTGCCGGGCAGCTCCAGCCGCCATTCAAGGTCCTGGGCGTGATAGCCGGCCAGACATTTGATCAGCGTCGACTTGCCGGAGCCGTTCTGGCCCACCAGGCCCCGTATCTCGCCGTAGCCCACCGACATCGACACGTCGTCCAGGGCCGGGGACGCGCCGAAGTACTTGGTCAGATTGCGAATGGACAGCAGTGGCCCCGAGGCGGCCTCCGTCATATCGCAACCCCGAGGCGATGTGCAAGGCCGAGCACCGACAGCGCCATCTCGGTCGGATCGATCACTGCCACGCCTTCCAGCGTGCGGTTCTCTATGTCCACAGCCGAGCAGCCGTTGAGAAGGGCGGTGACGCCTCGGTCCGCAAGCTTGCGCGCGATCGGGGCCATTGCCTCGTTCCAACCGGATCCCTCGGAGACGAAACAGAAAGCTATGTCGAGCACCTCACGACCCACCAGGACCGAGGAGAAGCCATATCCGGCCACCTTCTCCTCCAGGACTTGGCCGATCACGTCGTTTCGCGTAACGGCGGCATAGGGGCGCCCCAGCGAATACAGATTCCCCGCGGCAAGGCGCAGGATTCCGTATGCGGGCACCGGCGCCTCGGCCGCTTTCTCCAAGCCGGGATCGAGGACGCAGTCGGGTAGGACCGCGTCGAAGCGATCGGGACTGGTACGGGAGATCTCCTCCCAGGTGAGCCTCTCGGAAGCGTCGATCTCCTCGAAGGAATCGAAGCGAAGCGGGGCGTTATCCCCTTCGAGGTTGAAGAGGACTATCTCCATCTCCGGTCCGGCGAGTGCCGAGTAGCGCAACTGACGGCGAACCATCTCCTCGTCGTCCAGGCGCAATGGGGCGATCGCCTTGACTCTAAGCATCTCGGACCTCCATTCCCTCGGCCGCAAGCGCGGCCGCTACGCGCAGATCGGACAGCGGCCCTTGGGCCGCCGCTCCGCCGGACAGCAACAGCTCGGTGGCCCTCGCCACCTGCGCTGCCAGCTCCGGGCCGAGCAAGCGCTCGGCCTTGGCCTCTATGGCCTTCTGGTCGAGCGGACGGTATGCGGAATCGCCGACCGGATTCTCCGCCTGCAGGATGGAGGTCTCCCCAGACCTCCAGGTGATGGTCATCCGGGTGATTCTCCGCGAGGGAAGCTCCCGGTCGAAGTCCGGGTTGTGCGCCACTTCGACCTTGGAGGCCAACTCACGGCGCTCAGGAAGTGAGCGCTGGTCCGTTCCGAAATCGGAGGGCAGGCAGTGGCCTACCCCGAGCGCGGTCGCCACGACGCAGGGGATCGAGAACATGGCGGCCAGCCGGGTCGGCCACTCGAGCGAGCGCAGGCCCGCGCCCAGATGATGCGTCTCCACCAGGATGGAAGCGACGTCCTCGGCCCGGACCTCCCCGCTCTCGGTAAAGACACCGATGGCCAGGTCTGCTGCGGGGTGGGTGTACGAACAAGAGGAATGAATCTTGAAGTAGCCGCTGTCCATGAACCAGCTGTGGCCCAGCCCATCGGCAAGCACGCGCACGTCGATCTCGCCAAGGATTCCACCCAGGGACTCGGCC